>NZ_JBHWEL010000033.1:67192-86083 GCF_042734135.1 Streptomyces sp. NPDC059668
TCGCTGACGCCGTAGACGATGGCGACGTGGCCGCGCCAGCCGCGCGGGGCACCGGGGACGTGGCGGCGGCCGCCCCGGGGGCGGGGGCGGTCGCGCAGCAGGGTGGTCGCGCCGACGACCGCGACGACGGCGATCGGAATGTTGACGTACAGGCACCAGCGCCAGTTCAGGTACTCGGTCAGCAGTCCGCCCGCGAGCAGTCCGATCGCCGAGCCGCTGCCCGCCAGGGCGCCGTAGATGCCGAAGGCCTTTCCGCGTTCCCTCGGGTCGGTGAAGGTGGTGGTCAGCAGGCTGAGCGCGGAGGGCGCGAGGACGGCGGCGAAGGCTCCCTGGAGGGCGCGGGCGCCGTAGAGCATGGTGGGGGTGGTGGCACCGCCGCCGAGCGCGGAGGCGGCCGCGAAGCCGACGAGCCCGATGACGAAGGTGCGTTTGCGGCCGACCAGGTCGGCGATCCGGCCGCCGAGCAGGAGCAGGCCGCCGAAGGCCAGGGTGTACGCGGTGATGACCCACTGACGGTTGCCGTCGGACATGCCCAGGTCACGCTGTGCGGAGGGGAGCGCGATGTTCACGATCGTCGCGTCCAGGACGACCATCAACTGGGCCAGAGCGATGATCACCAGAGCCCACCAGCGGTGGGGATCGGCGTCTGCGGGTTCACCTGTTCGGGTGACACTCACCTGCTCAGAAGACCATGGATCGGTGGGTGGCGCACCTTTCGGCGGGGGCCTGCGCTCACGGTTCCAGGATCACCTTGCCGACGGTGGCGCGGGTCTCCAGCGCGCGGTGGGCGGCGGCCGCCGAGGCGAGCGGGAAGCGGGTCAGGGCCGGGGTGAGGCGGCCGGCGGCGGCTTCGGCGAGGGCGTGCAGTTCCAGGGTGCGCAGGGGGTCTGGGCCGCCCGCCCGGCGCATCATGGCGGGGCCGAGCACCTGTTCGGTCACGCCGGGCACGATCAGCGGTCCGCCGTCCCGGATGCCCTCGGCGGACCAGCCGAAGACGAGATGCCTGCCGCCGGGGCCGAGCAGGTCCACGGCGGCGCGGGCGGTGGCGCCGCCGACACCGTCGAGGACGAGGGTCGCCGCGCGGGGGCCGAGGTACTCGCGGACCCGCGCCGGCCAGGTGCCGTCCTGGTGGTCGACGGCCAGGTGGGCGCCGTTCTCCCGGACCAGGGCCACCTTCCGCGGACCGCCCGCGACGCCGATCACGGTGGCGCCCGCGTGCCGTGCGTACTGCACGAGAAGGGTGCCGATGCCGCCCGCGGCCGCCGGGATCAGGGCCACGGTGTCCGGGCCCCACTCGGCGAACCGCACGATCCCCATCGCCGTACGGCCCGTTCCGATCATGGCGACGGCCTGGGCGAAGTCGAGACTCCCCGGTATCTCGTGCAGGCGGTCGGCGTCGGTCACGGCCAGTTCGGCGTAACCGCCTGGCGCGAAGCCGAGGTGGGCGACGACCCGTCGGCCCAGCCAGTGGCCGGGGACGCCCTCGCCGAGCGACTCGACCGTGCCGGCGACCTCGCGGCCGGGGACGGTGGGGAGCGTGGCGGGGGCGGGCGCGGGGCCCCGGGCGCCTTCGCGCAGGGCGGCGTCCAGGAGTTGGACGCCCGCCGCGGCCACGGCGACACGGACCTGGCCCGGACCCGGCTCGGGGTCCTCGGTCCTCTCGTAGACGAGGTTCTCGGCCGGGCCGAAGGTGTGCAGGCGGACGGCGTGCATCGGGAGGGCTCCTCGGGGGTGCGGGCGGTGAGGAACCCAGCTTTCGACCTCAAGCGTGCTTGAGGTCAAGGCGTTCGCGGATGCCGAAGGCCAGGGCGACGGCTTCGAGCGCGCTGTTGAAGGAGACCTCCGAGAGCATGCCGGGGGCGGCCACCTGGTCCCCCGCCAGATAGACGCCGTCGCCCCGGTCGAGCGCCGGGCGGTCGCGCCAGGTGGTGCCCGGCGGGTCGACCGCACCCGTGCGCCCCAGCGCCACCGCGTCCCGCCGCCAGGTCACGCGCTCGCGCCAGCCCTCGAAGCCGAGGTCGAGCAGGTGTTCGGCGCGGGCGGTGCCGTCGCCGCGGGACTCGTGCGGAGCGATCGGGATCTGCCCCTGGACGAGTTGTTCCCCGGGCGGCGCGAGGGTCCGGTCCCGCGCCGTGGGCCGGTCGAGCCGGCCTGGTGCGTCCAGGTCGGAGAGGGCGTAGGGGTCGCCGCGCCGGGTGCGCAGGGCCAGGTCGACGAGGGCGGTCCGGCCGCCCGTCCAGGTGAGGGAATCGTCCCCCAGGAGACGGCGTGCGGAGTCGAGGGAGGTGGCGACGACGACCGGACCGCGACGCTCGGGGAGCGTGTCGACGCGGGCGAGGGTCTCCACCCGGACGCCGAGGTTCCAGGCGCGGGCGGCCATGCGGTCGACGACGGTCGCCCAGCCGCCGCGCGGATGGCGCGCCTCCGCGGGCAGCCGGGCGGCCCTGCGCAGCCGTTCCTGCACGAAGGCCGCGGAGAGCGCGCCCGGATCGTGGTGGAACAGGGTGACGGCCGCGTAGTGCGCGGCGGCGCGGGCGCCCTCCTCGCCCGCCCGCGCGCTCGCCCAGCTGAGGAAGTCCGCGTCCACCGGCGCCTGCCGGGCGTCCCGGCGCAGCAGTCCGATCAGGGCGAGCGGCGGGGTGCGGCGCAGCACACCCCGGTGGTGCAGGCGCAGTCGCGCGGCCTCCCGGGCCGGTACGGGGGCGAGCGGTCCGGTGAGGCCGCGCTGCTTGAGCCAGGTCCAGTGCGGGCCGCCGCCGTGCAGCGTGTGCGGGCCGTTGTTCGTCCGGTACGGGCCGTCGGCGGTGCGGGCCCGGCCGCCGAGCGTGTGGTGGGCCTCGTACAGCGTGACCCTGGCGCCTGCCTCGGCGGCGGTGATCGCGGCGGTGAGTCCGGCGAGGCCGCCGCCGATGACGGTCAGGTGGTGCATGGTTGGCCTCTCCCTGCGGTCGGGGTCGTCTTGCCGGTACGACTGTCCGCGGGGCCGGAATGTGACATGGGGGGACGGCACCGCAGGTCGGAGGTGTTGTCAGTGGGGGAGTGCAGGATGGGGGCATGGTGCGCAGAGCGGCGGGCGGGACGGGCAGGGCGAGCGGGGCGGTGAAGGGGGCGCGGCGGCCCGAGGTGCGGCTGCCGCCGCTGGAGCCCCACGAGGGCTCCGCGCTGGAGCCGGACGGGGACTATGACGGGCTGGAGTTCCGGGAGGCCGACTTCGCCGGGCAGGACGGCGGGGGCGCGCGCTTCATGGACTGCGCCCTGACGGGGTGCGCGCTGGACGAGACACGCCTGCACCACGCGCGCGTCCTGGACTCGGTCCTGACGGGCATACGGGGCGTGGGCACCGATCTGGCCGAGTCGACCCTGCGCGACGTCGAGCTGGTCGACGCCCGCCTGGGCGGCGTGCAGTTGCACGGGTCCGTCCTGGAGCGCGTACTGATCCGCGGCGGCAAGATCGACTATCTGAACCTGCGCAAGGCCCGCCTCAAGGACGTCGTCTTCGAGGGCTGCGTGCTGGTGGAGCCGGACTTCGGGGGTGCCCGGCTGGAGCGCGTGGAATTCGTGGACTGCGTCGTCAAGGGCGCCGACCTCACCGCGGCGACCCTGGTGGACGTGGATCTGCGCCGCGCGGCGGAGCTGGACATCGCGCGGGGCGTGGACCGCCTGTCGGGCGCGGTGATCAGCCCGGCCCAGCTGTTCGACCTGGCACCGGTGCTGGCGGCGGCGCTGGGCGTGCGGGTGCACGGCGACGCGGGTGGGGCGTGAGGGCCCGGGCGAGCCGAAAGGCGGGCTGAGGGGGGGGGAGACGAGAGCCGCGAGGGAGAACCGAGGGAGAACCGAGGGGGAAGTCCGGGAGGAGACCGGACAGGGCCCCGTGGGATCAGGTCACGCGGGGGAAGCGGGCCTGGAGGGTCCACAGGGCCGGGTTCTCGCCGAGCTCCTCGTGCAGGTCGGTGAGGTCCGCGATCAGGTCGTGCAGGAAGTCGCGGGCCTCCCGGCGCAGCGCGGAGTGCGAGAAGGTCAGCGGCTCCTCGTCGCGGTGCATCCAGTCGGCCTCGATGTCGACCCAGCCGAAGCGGCGTTCGAAGAGCATGCGGTCCGTCGACTCGGTGAAGTCGAGCTCGGCGTGCTGGGGGCGGGAGGCCCGGCTGCCGTGCGGATCCCGGTCCAGCTGCTCCACGATGTCGCACAGCGCCCACGCGAAGTCCAGCACCGGCACCCATCCCCAGGCCGTCGACACTTCCCGGTCCGCCTTGGTGTCGGCGAGGTACACGTCGCCGCAGAACAGGTCGTGCCGCAGGGCGTGGACGTCCGCGCGGCGGTAGTCGGTCTGCGGGGGGTCGGGGAACCGGTTGGAGAGGGCGTAGCCGATGTCGAGCACGTACGTGATGGTGTCACGGCCTCGTAGGATCGTTGACGTGCCCCGATCTTCCGTGATCGTCCCCTGCGCCCTGGCCCTCGCCCTCACCTGCGCGCTCACCGCGTGCGACGGCGGTGGCGGGGACGGCACGGCAGGTACTCCGGGGCTGCGCGACCCCTACTTCCCGAAGGCGGGCAACGGCGGCTACGACGTCACGCACTACGCCCTGACGCTCTCCTACGACCCCGGGAGCAAACGGCTGCGGGGCACCGCCCGGATCACCGCGCGGGCGACCCGGAGCCTGGACGCCTTCAACCTCGACCTGAAGGGCCTGGACGTCACCGGAGTCTCCGTGGGCGACCGGGACGCCCGCTGGAGCCGGGCGGGCCAGGAGCTGACGGTGCGTCCGAGCACCGGCCTCGGCAAGGGCGAGACGTTCCGCACCACGGTTCGCTACGCGGGCACCCCGGAGACGCTCACGGACCCGGACGGCTCCCAGGAGGGCTGGCTGCCCACGGCCCACGGAGCGGTCGCCCTCGGCGAACCCGTCGGCTCGATGACCTGGTTCCCCGGCAACCACCACCCCTCGGACAAGGCGTCGTACGACATCACGATCACCGTCCCCGAGGGCCTGAGCGCGGTCTCCAACGGGGAGTTGAGGAGCGAGACGACGGCCGCCGACGGCCGGAGGACCTTCGCCTGGCACACCGCCGAGCCGATGGCGAGCTATGTCGCGACGCTCGCCGTCGGGGCGTTCGACATCACCCGCAGCGCGACGAAGAGCGGTCTGCCCGTGTACGTCGCCGTCGACCCCACGCAGACCGCCGCGAGCGCGAAGGTGCTGGCCCGCATTCCGGAGATCATGGACTGGGAGGCGTACAACTTCGGCCCGTACCCGTTCTCCTCGACCGGCGCGATCGTCGTCCGCCCCGGCGTCGCCGACTACGCGCTGGAGACCCAGAACCGCCCCGTCTTCCCCGGCGCCCCCGACATCGAGACGCTGGTCCACGAGCTGGCCCACGAGTGGTACGGAGACTCCGTCACCCCCGCGTCCTGGCAGGACATGTGGCTCAACGAGAGCTTCGCCACGTACGCGGAGTGGCTCTGGCAGGAGGACCACGACGGCGACACGGCCGACGAGATCTTCGCCGCCCTCTACCGGGGCGACCACTACGACGACGCCGCCGAGAACAAGGCGATCTGGGACTTCCCGCCCGCCAGGCCCTCCGGCGCGGCCCACATCTCCGACAGCCCCGTCTACGACCGCGGCGCCATGGTCCTCCACAAGATCCGCAGGACCGTCGGGGACGACGCCTTCTACGACATCATCCAGGGCTGGGCCGCCACCCACCGCCACGGCAACGCGACGACCGCCGACTTCACCGCGTACGTCGAGAAGAAGGCGCCGGGCAAGGACTTCGGCCGCATCTGGAAGGACTGGCTGTACGGCGAGGGCAGACCGGATAGCCCTTAGACGCCCTTAGACGGGCTCTTCCCGCCGGCGGGGCGCGGCGCTCCGGGACCGGCAGCGGGTCCGCCGTGCGCGGGCGGATGCGTGGGGGCGAGCCCCGGGGGCAGGGTGGGGGACATGACGACGACGCTCGGTGCCTTCGTTCTCGGTACTCCCGATCCGCCGGCGCTGGCCGACTTCTACCGGGCCCTGCTGGGCTGGCAGGAAGTCGACCGCGAGCCGGCGTGGGTCCGCCTGCGGGCCCCCGAACAGGAACGCCCCGGCCTCAGCTTCCAGCTGGAGACCGGCCACACGCCCCCCGTGTGGCCGCAACGCCCGGGCACCCAGCAGATGCAGGCCCACCTGGACCTCCAGGTCGACGACCTGGAGGCGGAGACCGAGCGGGCCCGCGCCCTGGGCGCGACGCTGGAGGAGCACCAGCCCCAGAAGGACGTACGGGTCCTCCGTGACCCTCACGGCCACCTGTTCTGCCTCTTCCTCCCGGGCGCGTGAACTCCTAGGGAGTGTCCGCCCGGTCGGGGCCGGGAGAGTCCAGTGCCTTGCGCAGCACCGCGCACGGACGGCCCAGCCGGCGGTCCTCGCGGTGGTCGATCACCTCGTACCCCAGGGCGGTCCAGAAGGCGAGGCCCTTGGGGTTGTTGTCGAGGACGGCGAGACGCACGCCGGCGCGGCCGGTGGCCCGGAACCGCTCCTGGACACCGGCCGCCAGTGCCCTGCCGTATCCCTTGCCGTGCTCGCGGGCGTCCACGAGGAGCAGGCCGATCCACGGGTCCGGATCGGCCGGGTCGGGATGGTGCGCCAGCGTGATGGCGAACCCGACGAGCCGTCCGGCGCCACGGGCGAGCAGCAACTCCACCCCCGGCTGGGCCGCCTCCTCGGCGAGCGCCTCCGCGACCTGCTCCGGGCGGATGTCGTCCGGGTCGGGGAAGTCGCCGCTCAGGGCGTTGAATTCGCGGTTGGAGACGTGCAGGGCGGTGAGTTCGGTCAGGAGCGCGCCCGGGATGTCGTGGTCCGGGGTGAGGGGCAGGGATTCGAGGATCACGCGGTGCAGGCTAGCCGTCGGGGTCGGACGGGGACGGCTCCGCCGCCCCCTGGGCCGCCGCATCGCCCGAAGGGCTCGTCCTCAGGCGCCGGACGGGCTGGATGTGCGGGCCTGCGCCGGGTGGTGCATGTCTTTCAGCCCGTCCGGCGTTTGAGGACGAGGCCGCTCAGGCCGAACGGGGGTGCGGAGCCCCCAGGTACGGATGACGGGGGCCGGGGCCCTGCCCGTCCACGCGCAGAGCCCCCGGCCCGGTTTCCCGGGTCAGGGGCTCTGCCGACTCGCGCGCGTACGGGTCAGACGCTGACGCCGAAGTCCTGGGCGATGCCCGCCAGGCCCGAGGCGTAGCCCTGGCCGACCGCGCGGAACTTCCACTCCGCGCCGTTGCGGTAGAGCTCGCCGAAGACCATCGCGGTCTCCGTCGCCGCGTCCTCGGAGAGGTCGTAGCGGGCGATCTCCGTGCCGCCGGCCTGGTTGACGATGCGGATGTAGGCGTTGCGGACCTGGCCGAAGTTCTGCGAGCGGGTCTCCGCGTCGTAGATGGAGACCGGGAAGACGATCTTGTCGACGTCGGCGGGGAGGCCCGCCAGGTTGACGTTGATCGCCTCGTCGTCGCCGGCGCCCTCGCCGGTGCGGTTGTCACCGGTGTGGACGATGGTCTGGTCCGGGGTCTGCTTGTTGTTGAAGAAGACGAAGTGGGCGTCCGAGTAGACCTTGCCCTGCTGGTTGACCGCGATGGCCGAGGCGTCGAGGTCGAAGTCGGTGCCCGTGGTGCTGCGGACGTCCCAGCCGAGGCCCACGGTGACGGCGGTCAGGCCCGGAGCCTCCTTGGTGAGCGAGACGTTGCCACCCTTGGACAGGCTTACAGCCATTGTTGGGAGTCCCTTCCCTCGTTGCGTACGTGCGGTGTGCCCGTACGTTTGGGCTTCGTACGGCCACGAAGCTACAGCTACCCCTAAGAACGCCAAGAGGGGTGCCGAAGGTTCCGGCTGTCTTTACTTTCTTTACCTTTGCGGCGGACGGACCCCCGCGCGAAAAACGGGTGACGTGGACCGGACATCCGGGGGACCATGAACCCCATGTCCGGTCCCTATGTCATCCGCGGCTCCGTCTCCCTCCCGGAGGCCGAGCTCATGTGGCGTTTCTCGCGGTCCAGCGGGCCGGGCGGCCAGCACGTCAACACCACGGACTCGCAGGTCGAGCTGCGGTTCGACCTCGCGAAGACCGAGGCGCTGCCGCCGGTCTGGAAGGAGCGGGCGCTCGCCAAGCTCGCCGGGCGGCTCGTCGACGGCGTGATCAGCGTGCGCTCCTCCGAGCACCGTTCGCAGTGGCGCAACCGGGAGACCGCGGCCGTACGGCTGGCCTCGCTCCTCGCCGAGGCGACGGTGCCGCCCAAGCCGCGCCGCGCCACCCGTATCCCCAGGGGTATCAACGAGCGAAGGCTGCGCGAGAAGAAGCAGCGCTCGGACACCAAGCGCGGGCGTTCCGGGCGCGACTGGGGCTGAGGGCCGCCCCGTTCCGGCCACCGGGCTCCGAGGGCCGCTCCGGGGGTGCCGTGCGAAACGCCCGGTGCCGTACGCGTATTGAGCGGCGGGCCGAGTCGGCCACTCCTGGCTACGCTCGGGGAATGGACGGAAATGAGGACAGAGCGCATCTGGAGTGGTGGGCCAACCGATCGAGCTGCCTGGCGCGGATCCCCGTCCGGCTGGCGGCCGGGCCCGGCTCCCGGGCGTGGGAGGCCGTCGTCTCGCCGCCACTGGACAGGGGGGCCCGGGAGGACATGCAGTTCCTGATCGAGGCCAGCCCGTACTTCACCCTTCGCTTCGGCGACGATTCCGTGACGGAGGTCGAGGTGGAGCGGGCGGAGGACCCCGGCCGACTGCGGCTGAGCGCCGTGCCGGAGGCCTGACGTCACATCCCGGGCCCGCGATCCGTCAATCCACCGACGGACGAAGGACCGCGGGCCCGACGGGGAGACGTGACGGATGAGCGACAGCGAATTTCTGAACGAGAACAACGAGAACAACGGGAACTGTCGGAACACGGCCGAGAACACGGGCGAGAACCCGGACGAGAACTCGTCCGGGAATGCGAAAGCGAAGGAAAGCGGCAGTGGCGCGGTGAGCGGCGCCGGGAACGGCAACGAATTCCTCGCCGAGCGTTTCGAATCGCATCGCGGCCGTCTGCGCGCCGTCGCCTACCGCATGCTGGGCTCGCTCGCGGAGGCCGACGACGCCGTCCAGGAGGCCTGGCTCAGGCTCGCCCGCACGGACGCAGGCCGGGTCGGCAATCTCGGCGGCTGGCTGACGACGGTCGTCGGCCGGGTCTGTCTCGACATGCTCCGCTCCCGCAGGACCCGCGGCGAGGAGTCGCTGGAGGAGGGGCCCGGGGTGCGCATGCCCGAGCCGGTCCTCAGGCCCCTTCGGCGGCGTCGACCCCGAGCAGGAGGCGCTGCTCGCCGACTCGGTGGGTATCGCGCGGCTGGTGGTCCTGGGGACGCTGACGCCCGCCGAACGGCTCGCCTTCGTGCTGCACGACCTGTTCGCGGTGCCCTTCGACGAGATCGCGCCTCTCGTGGGCCGTACCCCGGCGGCCTCCCGCCAGCTCGCCAGCCGGGCCAGGCGCCGTGTCCAGGGCGGGGCCCCGGCACCCGATCCGGACCTGGCGCGGCAGCGGGAGGTCGTGGAGGCGTTCCTCGCGGCGGCGCGGGAGGGTGACCTCACGGCTCTCGTCGCGGTGCTCGACCCGGACGTGGTGGCGCGGTCCGAGGGCGGGGCTCGGGAACGACTTCGGCATGCGGGACGCACGCTGGCTCTCCCGGTGTGACGACCGGCGCGGTGAACGTGGCCTCGAACGCGAGCCGTTTCGCCCGTCTGGCCCGAGCCGCGCGGCCCGCCTTCGTCAACGGCGCCGCGGGGGTCGTGGTGATCGAGGAGGGACGCCCCGTCGGTGTCCTCGCTTTCACCATCGTGCGGGGGAGGATCGCGGTGATCGACATCCTCGACGATCCACGGCGGCTGGCCGGGGTGGACGTCACGCTCCTCGACCGGTAGCCCCTGGCCGGCGGCCGCCGGGCCCCGCGGGTGCCGGACTCCGAGGCGGCGGCGTTCGGGGCGCAGCCCTGGCGCCGCGGCTTCCGGGGCGTCAGCCCAGCTGCCGGTAGCGCCCCTTGAAGTGCACCAGCGGGCCGCCGTCCGCGCTCGGTACCGAGGCCGTCAGCACCCGCCCGACGACGAGCGTGTGGTCGCCGGCCGTGACCCGCTGCTCGGTGCGGCACTCCAGGGTCGCCAGGGCGCCGCCCACCAGGGGCGCCCCGGCCACCTCCCCGCGGACGTACGGGATGTCCTCGAAGAGGAGACGGTCACTGATGCGGCCCTTCATGGCGAAGCGGCCGGCGATGTGGCGCTGGCTCTCGGCGAGCACCGAGACGCCCCACAGCGGCTGCTCGTCGAGGAGGTCGTCCATGCGCGAGCCCTCGCGCAGACTGACGAGGACCAACGGCGGGTCCAGGGAGACGGACACGAACGCCGTCGCCGTCATGCCGACGTCCTCGCCGCCGGGTCCGTCCGGATCCAGCGCGGGCTCGTGCGCGGTCACCAGGACCACGCCCGCGGCCAGCCGGGACATGGCGGCGCGGAACTCGTCGTTGCTCACCCCCTCAGCATGCACGGAGGGGGCGGAGGGAACGGCAGGGGGAGTGTTCAGCACGCCGAAACGCTAGTCTCCGACCCGGGGCGTCCACATCGGACCTCGGTCCGAGCCGGGTCCTAGGTCCCAGGGCGGACACAACCGCTCACAGTGTCTGCACGGCATCTAAATATGTGTTCAGTTAACACACGGGGAAAATGCAGAAACCCCACTCAATTGTTCATCTTACGCTGTGACTTGAGTCACAGGAGCCATATTTTGTTGACCCTGTGTACCGAGTGGGCAGCGCGCTGTGATTCAGTGGCGGGGAAGCTGAGCGAGAAGCTACCAACCAGTACACGCAAGAGAACTCAGGTACAGAGAACCGGTACAGAGAACCAGGTACGCCGAAGACAACCCTGGAGTTGCTGCGAGGTCTCGAGGGGAGGGCGAATGGAGACCGAGTCGGAGCCCTACGTCCGTCTTGCGACCCTGCGGCAGCTGCATCAGGTGATGGCGGACATGAACACCGCGCGGAGCCTGGCGGACACGCTGCAGACCGTCGCCGACGGCGTGGTCACGGGCCTCGGCTACGAGCTGGCGTGTGTCAACCTCGTACGCCCCGACGGCGACCTCGTGGTCGCCGCGCTCGCCGGCAACTCCGCGGCCGAGGCGCTGATCACCGGCCGCGTCGGCTCCCGCGAGTCCTGGGACCGCCGGCTGAACATGGGCGAGGCCTGGGGCGACCTGCGTTTCATACCGCACACCGAGGGCTGGGTCCTCGACGACGACGACGTGCCGCAGTGGTACACCGACGGCCCCGCGCCCCGCTTCGAGGACGAGTGGCACCCCTCCGACCGCCTCTTCGCGCCGATGTACACGCCCGGCGTCGGCGGCAACACGGGCGAACTGATCGGCGTCCTGTCCGTGGACCGGCCGCGCAACGGGCGGCAGCCCGGCGCCTGGGGCCGCGAGGCCCTGCAGATGTACGCCTTCCAGGCCGCCATCGCGATCAGCAACGCGCGTCTGCGGGCCAACATGCAGCGCGCCCTGGTCCGCCTGGAACGTGAGCAGCAGGCACTGCGCGCCAGCGAGGAAAGCTTCCGCCAGGCCTTCGAGTACGCGCCCTCCGGCATGGCCATCGCCGAGATGGGCGGCGACCAGCACGGCCGCATCCTGCGCACGAACGACGCCCTGTGCCGTCTGCTCGGCCGCCCCGCCTCCGCGATGCGCCGCTACTCCTTCTCCGACCTCGTGCACCCCGAGGACATCGGGACGCTGCTGCGCACCTCGGCCGAGGGCGGCCGCGCGGAGCTCAGGCTCGGGCGCCGCGACGGCACCTACGTCTGGGTCTCCCTGCGCAACTCCGTCGTCGCGGACGCCGCCGACGGCCCGCGCTTCCTGCTCACCCACGTCGAGGACATAGAGGAGCGCAAGCGCCGAGAGCTCCAGCTCGCCCACCGCGCCTCGCACGACTCGCTGACCGGCCTGCCGAACTCGGCGGAGCTGCGCTCCCGCCTCGGCTCCCGGCTGTGCCAGCGCCCACAGGCCCTCCAGCCCGGCGCGGTCGAGTCGCTGGACGCCGCCTACGGCCACGGGCCCTACGCGGAGCAGGCGGCCGAGCACGGCGGCTTCGACGGGCACGCCGCCGCGCACGGCTTCGACTTCGGGCCGGGCGCGGTCGCGTACGACGCCTTCGACCACCATGTGCACACCATCGCGCCCGAGGGCGAGACGGACGACGGCGCCAAGGGGCTCGCGGTGCTCTTCTGCGACCTCGACGGCTTCAAGTCGATCAACGACCGGTTCGGGCACAACGCGGGCGACGCCGTACTCATCGAGGTCGCCCGGCGTCTGACCAACGGTGTCCGCGACGGCGACACGGTCGCCCGGCTCGGCGGTGACGAGTTCGTGGTGCTCGCCGACGGCCTCGGCCGGGCGGACGCGGCGGACCTCGCCGTACGGCTGCGGAACGCGATCATTCCGCCGATCCGGATCGACGGACGGGCGGTCCGGGTGGGCGCCAGCTTCGGCATCGGATGGGCACACTGCGGCATGACGGCGGACGAGGTCTTGAAATCCGCTGACGAACGGATGTACGTGGAGAAACGGTCTCGTCCCAAACAGCATCGGCGTGCCGGATAAGTCACAGGTCAGTGGGTTGATGCGGTGAAGGCCACCCGTTTGGCCCCCTGGGAGCGGGTAGGCTCGCCCTTCACGTGCTTCATTTCGTGTACCGCATCTGTACCGCACCTGTTGAGGAGTACCTAGGGATGACGCCCGGCAACAACGGCGCGAGCACGCCCGAGGACGACGACCCGTTCGGCTACCTGTACGCCGACGGTCAGGCCAACGGCGCCACCCCGCCCAGCGGAGGTGGCGGCTACGGCTACCCGGGCTCGGTCAACCGGGTGCGGGCGGTCGGCGAACGTCAGTACGGTCAGCAGCAGGCCGGTTACGGTCAGCAGCAGGCCGCGCCCACCGCGCCCTACGGCCAGGTCCCGCAGCAGGGTGCCTACGGCCAGCCCAACCAGCAGCAGCCCGGCTACGGCCAGCCGAACGCCCACTACGCGGCACCCGAGACGGTCCCCGGCGGTGCCCCCGGCTCCCGGCAGTCGTCCGGTGGCGGCCGCGGTCGCGGCCCGAACACCAAGGGCCTGCTGATCGGCGCGATCGCCGTGGTCGCGGCCGTCGTCATCGGCATCGGCGTCGCGATGATGGGCGGCGACTCGAACGGCGACAAGACCGGTGACGCGGCGGGCTCGTCCCCCACGGCCGCCCAGAGCTCGGAGCCGAGCCCCTCGAACAGCAACAGCGCCGCCGCCGAGGAGGACCTGCCGACGATCGACGCGAAGGCCCTGCGGCTGGACGGCGGCACCGCCACCGCGTCGGACGTCAAGGGCGCCAAGGCGGACGGCGGCGTCTACGTGACCGGCTTCAACCAGGCCGGTGCCGCCGTCACCTGGACCGTCAACGGCATCCCCAAGTCCGGCAAGTACAGCGTGTACGTCGGTTACAGCGTCCCCGGCAAGGACGGCACGGCCACCCTGACGGTCAACGGCACGGCGTCCAAGACGCCCGTCGGCCTGAAGAACTGGGCGGGCGGTGCCGCGGGCGACTACGCGAAGGGCTGGACGAAGACCTACAACTGGATCCAGCTCGACAAGGGCACGAACACCATCAAGCTCTCGTGCGAGCAGGGCAACCAGTGCGACGCCCTCATCGACCAGATGTGGCTGGTCAACGGCTGGGTCAAGTCCGGCGGCTGAGTTCCCG
Organism: Streptomyces sp. NPDC059668; assembly: GCF_042734135.1. Classification (NCBI taxonomy): domain Bacteria; kingdom Bacillati; phylum Actinomycetota; class Actinomycetes; order Kitasatosporales; family Streptomycetaceae; genus Streptomyces; species Streptomyces sp. NPDC059668. Next base: position 80,963 of record NZ_JBHWEL010000033.1, read on the forward strand.
GGGTGTCCCGGCCCCGGCGGGCGTCCGAGGTGCCGGCCTCCGGCGGCAGCCGAGGTGCCGGCCTCCGGCGGCAGCCGAGGTGACGCCGGGAGCGCCGGTCCGTTTCAGGCCGCGTTGATCTCCCCGGTCAGCGACACCTTTTCCACCAGTTCCTCGTACGTCTCCCGGTCGAACTCGCCCGCCACCGGGGCCAGTACGGTCGCCGCGGACAGGGCGACCGCTCGTGCCAGGCGGTCCGGCCAGGGCAGGTGTTCCACCAGGCCCGACAGCAGGCCCGCGACCGCCGAGTCGCCCGCGCCCGTCGGATTGCCGTGCACGCGCCGGGGCGGGGTGGCCCGCCAGAAGCCCTCCGCCGTGTGGGCGAGCAGCCCCTGGGGGCCCAGCGAGGCCACCACGGCGTGCGCGCCGCGCCTGCGGGCGTCACGGGTGGCCTGCAACGGCTCGTGGGAGCCGGTGAGTTCGGCCAGTTCGTCGGCGTTCGGCTTGACGATGTCGGGGCGGGCGGCGACCCCCCGGCGCAGCGGTTCGCCGCTGGTGTCGAGGAGGACCGGGACGGCCGCCGCGCGGGCCGCGCGGACCAGCCCCGCGTAGGCGCCCACCGGCACCCCCGGCGGCAGGCTGCCGCACAGGGCCACCGCCGAGGCGGAGCGCAGCAGATGCTCGTACGACTCCTGGAAGGCCGCCCACTCCGCCGGGGTGATCTGCGGGCCGGGCTCGTTGAGCTGGGTGGTGTCACCCGTCGTGGTGTCGACCACGGCTATCGTGCGGCGCGTCGGGCCGGCCACCGGGACCAGCGCGTCCACCAGGCCCGCGCAGCCGGTGAGTTGCTCTTGGAGGGAGCGGCCGGTGGCGCCGCCCGTGAAGCCCGTGACCGTCACCCGGTGGCCGAGGGCGGCGAGCACCCGGGCCACGTTCAGCCCCTTGCCGCCGGGGCGTTCGGTCACCTCGGTCACCCGGTGCGAGCTGTGCGGCCGCAGGGACCGTACGCGGTAGGTGATGTCGACCGCGGTGTTCAGTGTGACCGTGAGGATCACCTGGCCGACCTCCCCCGATGCGCTTGCCGACAGTTCCGGAGGCACGATCATGCCAAACGCGACGGCGGTCGGCCCAGTCCCCCGGGCCGACCGCCGCACGGCAACAAACGGATGAATCAGCCCAGTTGGGGATCGACCACCCAATCGCCCTTCCGCATCACGCCCTTGAGCGCGAAGTCGGCGTCCAGGACCACCAGGTCGGCGTCCTTGCCCGGCTCCAGCGAGCCCACCGTGTCGTACGCGCCGAGCAGCTTGGCCGGGTTGGCGGACAGGGCCGCGACGACGTCCTCGACCGGCAGCCGGTCGAGCGTGACCGCCCGCTGGAAGGCGCGGTCCAGGGTGAGCGTGGAGCCCGCGATCGAGCCGCCCTCCACCAGTCGCGCCACGCCCTCGCTGACCTCGACCTCCAGCGGACCGAGCAGATAGCGGCCGTCGCCGAAGCCCGCCGCGTCCATGGCGTCCGTGATGAACGCCACCCGGCCCGCGCCCGCGTGATGGAACGCCAGCTGGAGGGCGGCCGGGTGGAGATGGGTACCGTCGTTGATCAGCTCGACGGTGATCCGCTCGTCCTCCAGCAGGGCCGTGATCGGGCCCGGCGTGCGGTGGCCGAGCGGGGGCATCGCGTTGAACAGGTGCGTGGCCACGGTCGCGCCGGCGTCGATGGCCTCCACCGTCTGCTCGTACGTCGCGTCCGTGTGCCCGATCGCGGCGATCACCCCGTGCTCGGCCAGCAGGCGCACGGAGTCGAGGCCGCCCGGCAGCTCGGTGGCGAGCGTGACCATCCTGGCCCGGCCGCGCGCGGCGTCGATCAGCTTGCGGACCTCGGCCGGGTCCGGGTCGCGGAGCAGCTCCTCGGAGTGCGCGCCCTTGCGGCACGGCGAGATGAACGGGCCCTCGAAGTGGATGCCCGCGATGTCGCCCTGCTCGGCCAGCTCGGAGAGCAGTCCGGCGCGCTGTGCCAGGCCGTCCATGTCACCGGTCACGGTCGAGGCGACGACCGTGGTGGTGCCGTGCAGCCGGTGCGTGTGCACGCCCCGCAGGACCTCCTCGACGGTGCCGGAGGTGAAGGAGGCGCCGCCGCCGCCGTGGTTGTGCAGGTCGACGAAGCCGGGGACGAGCCAGTGGCCCGACAGATCGGTGGCCGGGGTGTCCTCGGCCGTGCTCCCGGCGATGCGCGTGCCGTCGACGATCACGCGTCCGCCGTCCACGACTCCGGTGGGCAGGACCACCCTGGCACCGGAGAGAACCTTGCTAGGGGCCATCAGGTGGTTACCTCCGAGCGGTCGGTGAGGGGAGATTCGAGCAGGTCCCAGGCCAGCAGGCCGGCGCCCAGGCAGCCGGCCGTGTCCCCGAGGGCCGCCGGGACGACCGACGGCAGCTTCTGGAAGGTGACGCGTCGCTCCACGGCGGCCCGCAGGGGTGTGAACAGGGTGTCCCCGGCCTCGGCGAGACCGCCACCGATGATCAGGGTGCGCGGGTCCAGCAGGGTGAGCGCGGTGACGAGACCGTCGGCGAGCGCGTCGACGGCGTCCTGCCAGACCCGTACGGCCCGCGCGTCCCCCGACTCCACGGCTTTCGCGCAGTCCGCCGCGTCGGCGTCGGGGGATCCGGAGACCCCGGCCCAGGCCTCGCTGACGGCCGCCGCGGACGCGTACCGCTCCAGACAGCCGTGCTGTCCGCACGGGCAGGCGGTGCCCTGGGGGCGTACGACGATGTGGCCGATCTCGCCGGCGAAGCCGTGCGCGCCCGCCTCGACCGTGCCGTTGATGCCGATGGCGCCCGCGATGCCGGTGCCGAGCGGGACGAACAGGAAGCGGTCGGTCCCCTGTCCCGCGCCGATCCGGCCCTCCGCGAGGCCGCCGGTGCGCACGTCGTGCCCGAGGGCCACCGGTACCCCGCCCAGCCGCTCGCCGAGCAGCCGGCGCAGCGGTACGTCGCGCCAGCCGAGGTTGGCCGAGTAGACGGCGGTGCCGCTGTCGGCGTCGACGATGCCGGGGACGGCCACCCCGGCGGCCGCCGCGGGTGTGCCGAAGCGCCGCTCGCCGTGGGCGCGCAGCTCGGCCGCGAAGTCGAGGATCGCGCCGACCACGGCGTCCGGGCCGCGGTCCCGGCCGGTGGCGCGGCGGGCCTGGTGGAGCAGCTCGCCCGCCGGCCCGACCAGGGCGGCCTTCATCCCGGTGCCGCCCACATCGAGGGCGATGACATGTCTCACGGGGAACAGTCTCGCCCCTTACCCCAGGAGAGGTCTAGTCCACTCACGTGGTGTAGACCTTGTATCCGCATTCCGAGACGGATGCAATGGACGCAGAAGCAAAGACGGCAACACCGCGCAGGGGTGGGAGACAACAGGGTGCAGCGACGTAGGACAGGACTGGTCGCGGCGATGTCCGCGCTGGGCATGACGGCGACCCTCGCGGGCTGCGGCAGCTCGGACGGGTCCGCAGACGTGACCCTCGAACTCGTGGCGGCCGACTACGGCGACTCCAAGGCCGACAGCTCCCAGAAGTACTGGGACACGGTGGTCAAGGGATACGAGACCGCCCACCCGGGCGTGCGTGTCGAGGTCACCGTGTACCCCTGGACCGATGTCGACCGCAAGGTCGGCGAACGGGTGGCGGCGGGCAGGGCCCCCGACATGGCGCAGATCGGCGCGTACGCCGACTACGCGGCCAAGGGCCAGCTCTACAGCGCCGATCAGGTGCTTTCCATCCCGGTCCAGGCCGACTTCGTCTCCCAGCTCACCGAGGCGGGCCAGATGAACCGGGTGCAGTACGGCATGCCGTTCGCGGCCTCCACGCGGCTGCTGTTCTTCAACAAGAAGCTCTTCGCCGACGCCGGCCTCACGCCGCCGCAGAGCTGGAGCGAGCTCGCGGCCGACGCCCAGGCGCTCAAGTCGCGGGGCGTGAAGTTCCCCTACGCGCTGCCGCTGGGCCCGGAGGAGGCGCAGGCGGAGACCATGCAGTGGCTGCTGAGCGGCGGCGACAGCTACACGGACGACGTCGGCACGTACCACCTCGACTCGACCGAGAACGTCGACACCCTCACCTGGCTCAAGAACGAACTGGTCGGTAAGGGGCTCACCGGACCCGTCGCACCTGCCAAGCTGAACCGTGCGGACGCTTTCGCGGCATTCGCCCGGGGCGAGGTCGGGATGCTCAACGGGCACCCCACCCTGATGAAGGCGGCGGCCGACAAGGGCGTGAAGTTCGGCATGGTGCCGATGCCGGGCGTCGACGGCCGGGCCAAGGCGACGATGGGCGTCGCCGACTGGATGATGGCGTTCAAGCACAACGGCCACCGCGAGCAGATCGGCTCGTTCCTGGACTACGTCTACAGCGAGAAGAACGTGCTCGCCTTCTCCCACCGCTACGACCTGCTGCCGGTGACGACGTCCGCGTCCCAGGCGATGAGCACCGACGCGAACGACAAGGACCTCACCTCGTTCCTCGACGAGCTGCCCACCGCGCAGCTCTACCCGGTGGGCAAGACCTCCTGGGCGTCCGTCAGCGCGGACATCAAGCGGGACATCGGCAAGGCGGTCGCTCCGGACGGCAGCCCCGCCGGGGTGCTCGGCGCGCTGCAGCGGACGGCGACCATCAGGGACAGCAGGGACTGAGGGACCGGGTGTCGGCGGTGGGGGTTACGGTGCTTTCCATGACGTCCATGGAGGAGCTCGGGGCGCGGGAGCGGGCGGTTCTCGCCATGGAGCGGCGGGGGTTCGCCGGGCCCGGGGCGAAGGAGCGGGCGATAAGGGAGCAGCTCGGGCTGGCGCCGGTGCGGTATTACCAGCTTCTCAACGCCCTGCTCGATGATCCGCGGGCGCTGGCCCACGATCCGATCACGGTCAACCGGCTCCGCCGGATCCGGGCGGGTCGCCGCGACGACCGCTGACCCGGGGGTTCTTCGCCCCCGCCGCCCCTACCCGTCCCATCCCGTTCCTGGGGGCTCCGCCCCCAGACCCCCGTACCGGCCTTAAGGGCCTTGTCCTCAAGCGCCGGACGGGCTGATGGTGCGAGCCCGCGCCGGAGATCCCCAGCCCGTCCGGCGTGTGAGGACGAGCCCTTCGGGCGAATCGGGGGTCCAGGGG
>NZ_JBHWEL010000034.1:0-31154 GCF_042734135.1 Streptomyces sp. NPDC059668
CGTTTGAGGACAAGGCCCTTAAGGCCGGACGGGGGTCTGGGGGCGGAGCCCCCAGGAACGGGACGGGTCGGGTAGGGGCGGCGGGGGCGAGGGACGTCAGTCGGCGAGGTGGCGGACCTGGTCCCACAGGACCGGGTCGACCACCCCGACCCGCCGCCGGAACTCCCCGACGGACACCTCGCGCAGCTCGTCCGTCTCCAGGAAACTCGCCCGCCCGTGCGCGTCCCCGACGGCCCCCGGCGGCAGCGGGATCACCCCGGCCCGCTCGTCGTGGTACTTGCTCGTGATCTTCGCGACGGTCGCCCGTTCCCCCCGCACCGTCAGGACCAGACACGGCCGGTCCTTGCCCCCGGCCACGTCCTCGTAGGGAACGTTCGCCCACCAGATCTCCGCCGGCCGGGGCCGCGTCCCGCCGGGCCGCCGCGAGGGCCGCCGGCCGGGACGACCGGGCGGCCGGGTACGCGCGGCGGGCCGGCGCCCACGGCGCCCCCAGCCGTCCACCAGCGTCGCGACGAGCGCGAGCAGCACCACGGCCGCCAACGCGAGCCACCAGGACGTGTCCATACCAAAGAAGGTACCGGCGCGCACCCCGCCGCGCCCCCCGCCCGCACGGCGCGCCCCTCCCACCTTCGTCCGAGCGTCCATCCGAACCGGTGACAGCACAGGTGAGTTCGCCCACAACAGCCCCTGGCGGAGGAGCGACCCGCCCTTTCGCGCCTTACGCTCGACGGACCGCACGACCCCCGTTTCCGTATCTGCTCCGAGTAGTTGCCTACCGCACTTACTCTCTGCACTTCCTGTCAGCGCGGAGGTTCCAGCTCTTATGAAGCTCACCGTCGTCGGCTGCTCGGGGTCGTTCCCGTCCGCGGAATCGGCCTGTTCGAGCTACCTCGTAGAGGCCGACGGCTTCCGGCTGCTTCTCGACATGGGCAACGGTGCCCTTGGCGAGCTGCAGCGCCACTGCGGTCTTTACGACCTCGACGCGATCTTCCTCAGCCATCTGCACGCCGACCACTGCATCGACATGTGCGCGTACTTCGTGGCGCGCTACTACCGCCACGAGGGCGGCCGCTGCGACCCGATCCCCGTCTACGGACCCGAGGGCACGGAGCAGCGTCTGACCACCGCGTACGCGGACACCCCCACCGCCTCCTCGATGAGCGAGGTCTTCGACTTCCACACGGTCAAGCCGGGCTCGTTCGAGATCGGCCCGTTCGCCGTGCACACGGAGCGGGTCCGCCACCCCGTGGAGGCGTACGCCATCCGTGTCGAGCACGGGGGGAGGTCGCTGACGTACTCCGGGGACACGGGTGTCACCGAGGCCCTGGACGAACTCGCCCGGGACACCGACCTGTTCCTCTGCGAGGCCGCGTTCACGCACGGCAAGGAGAACATCCCCGACCTGCATCTCAACGGCCGCGAGGCGGGCGAGACCGCCAGCCGTGCCGGGGCCCGGCGTCTCCTGCTCACCCACATCCCGCCGTGGACGGACCCCCGGATCAACCTGGCCGACGCCCGCACGGCGTACTCGGGCCCGGCGGATCTGGCGACGCCTCGGATGTCGTACGAGATCTAGTTCCGGAGCCGTACGACGCGTGAGGGCCCCCGGAGATCGCTCCGGGGGCCCTCACGCGTCGTGGGCGGTTCTTACTTGGCCTCGGCCTTCAGCAGCTCCGCCAGTTCCTCGTCCGACTCGCGGCCCGGCGTCGGCAGGTTCCACTTCGTGATCGCGAAGCGGAAGACGACGTAGTAGACGACCGCGAAGCAGAGTCCGACCAGGACCAGGCCCCACGGGTTGCTCGCGATGCCGAGGTTCAGGCCGAAGTCGACCGCGCCGGCCGAGAAGCCGAAGCCGTCCTTCATGCCGAGCGCCCAGGTCAGTGCCAGGGACGCGCCGGTGAGCAGGGCGTGGATGGCGTAGAGGACCGGCGCGATGAACATGAAGGTGAACTCGATCGGCTCGGTGACACCCGTGACGAAGGAGGTCAGAGCGATGGAGAACATCATGCCGCCGACGACCTTGCGGCGCTCGGGACGGGCGCAGTGCACGATCGCCAGGCACGCGGCCGGCAGGCCGAACATCATGATCGGGAAGAAGCCGGTCATGAACTGGCCCGCGGTCGGGTCGCCGGCCAGGAAGCGCCCGATGTCACCGCTCTTGCCGTGGTACTCGCCCGCCTGGAACCAGGGGAAGGAGTTCAGCAGGTGGTGCATGCCGATCGGGATCAGCGCACGGTTGGCGACACCGAAGATGCCGGCGCCGACGGCGCCCGAACCGACCAGCCACTCACCGAAGTTGTGCAGGCCGGTGCCGAGCACCGGCCAGATGTATCCGAACACGATGCCGATCAGCAGGCCCGCGAAGGCGGACAGGATCGGGACCAGACGGCGGCCGCCGAAGAAGCCGGCCCAGTCGGGCAGCTTGGTCCGGTGGAACTTCTGGTAGAGCAGGGCGACGACTATGCCCATCACCACGCCGCCCAGGACCTTGGCGTCCACCGGTGCGTCGACCATGACCACCTTGCCGTCGACGGCCGTGGCCACCTTCGGCAGGTTCTTGTCGGTGAAGGTCGCCAGCACGTTCTTGAAGACGAGGTAGCCGACCACCGCCGCGAGTGCCGTCGAGCCGTCCGACTTCTTCGCGAACCCGATCGCGATGCCCACGGCGAACAGCAGCGCCATGTTGTCGAGGATCGCGTTGCCGCCGGCGGCCATGAAGCCGGCGATCTTGGTGAAGAATGTGGGGAAGGACGGACGGCCGAGCATGTCGGTGTTGCCCAGTCGCACCAGGAGCGCGGCGGCGGGCAGTACGGCGACCGGCAACATCAGGCTGCGGCCGATGCGCTGCAGAACAGCCATCACGCCGGGGCCCTTCTTCTTGTCGGCCGCGGGAGCGGCACTGGCCGTGGACACAACTTCCTCCAGTGGACAAGGCGCCGCCCGGGGGACAAGGAAGGGGTGGGGGCGGCGTGGTCTACACCACTCAGTGGTGTAGACCTGTTGTAGCACGGTGAAGGCTGCATAAGGAACCCACGAATTTTGTGGCCTCGGCCATACCGGGAATACCCCCTGCATTCATGCCGAAAGGCCCCCGGACCTGCGGGTCCGGGGGCCTTTCGGATGGGGGAGGGCTACGCCTTGGTGAGGTCCTCGACCTCTTCCTCCGGCTCCCGTCCCGGCGTCCTGAGGTCGAACCTGGTGATCGCGAACCGGAAGATCACGTAGTACAGGACGGCGAAGCACAGCCCGATCGGGATGATCGCCCACGGTCTCGTCGCCAGGTTCCAGTTGATGACGTAGTCGATCAGACCCGCCGAGAAACTGAAGCCGTCGTGCACGCCCAGGCCCCAGGTCACCGCCATGGAGACACCGGTGAGCACCGCGTGGACGGCGTACAGCACCGGCGCGATGAACACGAAGGAGTACTCGATCGGCTCGGTGATACCGGTGACGAACGACGTCAGCGCGAGCGACAGCATCATGCCGCCGATCTCCTTGCGGCGATGCGGCCGCGCACAGTGCGTCATGGCCAGACAGGCGGCCGGCAGCGCGAACATCATGATGGGGAAGAAGCCCGAGGTGAACTGCCCCGCGTTCGGGTCGCCCTGCAAGAACATGTTGATGTCACCGTGCACCACCGTCCCGTCCGGCGTGGTGTAGCTGCCGAACTGGAACCAGATGGGCACGTTCAGGAACTGGTGCAGGCCGATCACCAGCAGCGCGCGGTTGGCCACGCCGAACACACCCGCACCCCACGCGCCCAGACTGACCAGCCAGTCGCTGAAGGTCTGCAGGCCGTCGCCGATCGGCGGCCAGATCCACAGGCACAGCGCGGCGAACACGATGGCCACGAACGACATGATGATCGGCACGAGCCGGCGCCCGTTGAAGAAGCCCAGCCAGTCGACCAGCCTGGTGCGATGGAACCGCTGCCAGAAATAGGCGGTCAGCAGCCCCATGACGATGCCGCCGAAGACCCCCGGATTCTGGTACGTGAACGCCGTCACGGACGTGTCGGGCAACTGGCAGCCGATGTTCTGGATGACCTTCGCCTGCTGCGCGCAGCTCTCCGGGAACTGGTGCAGCACGCCGAAGTAGACGAGGAACCCCGCGACCGCCGCGAGCGCGGTGGAACCGTCCGCCTTCTTCGCCATACCGATGGACACCCCGACGCAGAACAGCAGGGGCAGCCCCAGCGAACCGTCGAGCAGCGCGCCGCCGGCGCCCTTCATGACCTTGGAGACGCTGTCCCAGCCGAGTCCGTCCGGGCCGAACATGTCCGGTTGGCCGAAACGGTTGAGGATGCCCGCGGCGGGCAGCACCGCGATCGGGAGCTGAAGACTGCGGCCCATCTTCTGGAGCCCCTGGAACAGGTTGTTCCAGCGGGCGCGCGCGGGTACGGCGGCGCTGTCGGCACTCATGGGCGTCCTTTGGGCGGAGCCGGGTTTGGCGACCGTCCGGCAACTGGTGTAGACCAGTCGGATGTGGGCCGGCCGGTGAAGACCGGTCGGCGCGCGGCCGCACTGTCGTGAACGCCATCATTCGGTACACACCGCATGAGTGCTCGCGAAGTTGGGCCAACTGTGGGTTACTGCGACAAAGCGGTTCGGATCAGGGAGTAGGACATGGCCACCAAGGCTGAGAAGATCGTCGCCGGACTCGGCGGCATCGACAACATCGAAGAGGTCGAAGGCTGCATCACCCGCCTCCGCACCGAGGTCATCGACCCGAGCAAGGTCGACGAGGCCGCCCTGAAGGCAGCCGGAGCCCACGGCGTCGTCAAGATGGGCACCGCCATCCAGGTCGTCATCGGCACCGACGCCGACCCCATCGCCGCGGACATCGAAGACATGATGTGAGCCACGCTCCCCCGAGCCCGGCTCACCCCTGAGGGGCTGCTTCCGCCAACGGAGGCAGCCCCTCATCCGCATGCCGCTAGGCTCGACGCCATGTCTCGAATCGACGGCCGCACCCCTGAACAACTGCGCCCCATCACCATCCAGCGCGGCTGGAGCAAGCACGCCGAAGGCTCCGTCCTCGTCTCCTTCGGCGACACCAAGGTGTTCTGCACCGCCTCCGTCACGGAGGGCGTCCCCCGCTGGCGCAAGGGCAGCGGCGAGGGCTGGGTCACCGCCGAGTACTCCATGCTCCCCCGCGCCACCAACACCCGCGGCGACCGCGAGTCCGTCCGCGGCAAGATCGGCGGCCGCACCCACGAGATCAGCCGCCTGATCGGCCGCTCCCTGCGCGCCGTCATCGACTACAAGGCCCTCGGCGAGAACACCATCGTCCTCGACTGCGACGTCCTGCAGGCCGACGGCGGCACCCGCACCGCGGCCATCACCGGCGCCTACGTCGCACTGGCCGACGCGATCACCTGGGCCCAGAACAAGAAGCTGGTCAAGGCCGGCCGCAAGCCCCTCACCGGCACGGTCTCCGCCGTCTCCGTCGGCATCGTCGGCGGCGTCCCCCTCCTCGACCTCTGCTACGAGGAGGACGTCAAGGCCGACACCGACATGAACGTCGTCTGCACCGGCGACGGCCGCTTCGTCGAGGTCCAGGGCACCGCCGAGGCCGAACCCTTCGACCGCAAGGAACTCAACGCCCTCCTCGACCTCGCCGTCTCCGGCTGCGACGAACTCGCGGCGATCCAACGGGCGGCGCTCGAGGCAACCGTGGGTTAACCCTTCGCGTTCTAAGGGGTACGGGCGTACGGTCCAGCCGTGCGCCCCGCCGGCCCCCCACGGGGCGGGCCGACCGCACCACCGGTCGACCACATCCTGTCCACGGGGAGGGACCGTTCCATGGCCGCGCGCCACCGTCGCCGCACCGCCGCAATCGCCGTCGCCGCCGCACTGATCGCCCTGCCCGCGGCGGTCGGCTGCGACGCCGTCGACAAAGCCCTGGACTGCGTCCAGACCGCCGACTCCATCGCCGACAGCGTCACCAACCTCCAGCAGGCCGTGGAGAACGCGGCGAACGACCCGACACAGACCGACCAGTCCCTCAACGCGATAGAGCAGAACCTCGGCAAGATCGGCGACAAGACGGACAACACGGATGTCAACAAGGCCGTCGACGACCTCCGCAAGGCCGTCGACAACGTCCGCACCGCCGTCAGGAACGGGGACGACACCCCCGACATCAGCCCCGTCACCGACGCCGCCGGGGAACTGACCAAGGTCTGCACCCCGTAGGAACCATCCCCGGCCGTTGGGGATACTGAGGGCCATGACCCGCCTGATCCTCGCCACCCGCAACGCCGGAAAGATCACCGAGCTCAAGGCGATCCTCGCCGACGCCGGTCTCAGCCACGACCTCGTCGGCGCGGAGGCCTTCCCGGAGATCCCCGACGTCAAGGAGACCGGCGTCACCTTCGCCGAGAACGCCCTCCTCAAGGCCCACGCCCTGGCCCGCGCCACCGGCCTGCCAGCCGTCGCCGACGACTCCGGCCTCTGCGTCGACGTCCTGAACGGCGCGCCCGGCATCTTCTCCGCCCGCTGGGCCGGCCGGCACGGCGACGACCAGGCCAACCTGGACCTCCTGCTGGCCCAGCTCTCCGACATCGACGAGCCGCACCGGGGCGCCCACTTCGCCTGCGCCGCGGCCCTCGCCCTGCCCGACGGCACGGAACGGGTGGTGGAGGGCCAGCTGAGGGGCACCCTCCGGCACACCCCCGCGGGCACGAACGGCTTCGGCTACGACCCGGTCCTCCAGCCGGACGGGGAGACGCGCACCTGCGCGGAACTCTCCCCCGACGAGAAGAACGCGATCAGCCACCGGGGGAAGGCGTTCCGGGGGCTGGTGCCGGTGGTTCGGGAGTTGTTGGGCTGAGCGCCCACATGAAAACGGCCTGCGTATCTTTCGATTCGCAGGCCGTTTGTCGTGCGGCGGAAGGGATTCGAACCCTCAAGCCGTTTCACGGGCCACAGATCCTAAGTCTGCTGCGTCGCCATTGCGCCACCGCCGCCAACCGCCTGCCATCGTACCGGCCGCGAGCTTGTCGGTGAGCGGCGGTTTTGTGTCACGCCGATTCCCGGCCCCGGACGCTTCTCCTGCACCAGGTGGCCGTGAGCGCGTGGCAGTTCGGGCACAGGTAGCGCAGATTCTCCCTGCGGTTGTCCCGCCAGTTCCCGTCCACGTGGTCGATCTGCAAGGTGATGGGCCGGCCCAGCCACTCACCGGTGTTGCCACATGTCACACACAGGTACGGCACCCCGATCTCGGTCAGGGCTCGATGGAGCTGAGTCCTGTTGGTCCGGCCGGCGGCCTCCGGCAGGACGGCCAGCACCTTGCTCGCTCTCTCCGCAGGTGCGGGGTCCGCGGGCCGTCCCCAGCTCCGACGCTTGAAGTGGCTCGTCCCGAGACCGATGCGGGTGACCGCGCGTCGGATTCGTCTGTGGTTGGTGTCGTTGACCTCCAGCCCGAGACCGCGCATGACGTCGGCGTAGCTGGTGCAGTGTTCTACGAGGTCGCGAAGCCGGTCCTCGGGGATCGCCAGGCGCCGGTGGGAGAAGTGCTCGATGTCGACGCCCCTCGTGCGCAGCATGTGTGCCAACGCGGCGCGTGAGCGGCTGTCATCCGCCACACCGAGTGCGCGGGCCACGCCGCGGACACTGTTCGCTGCGGCAGCCGCTTCTCTCAACTCCTCAGTAGTGAAGGAGAGTTCGGAGTCGGAGCGCTTGATCCCGAGGAAATGATCGACATCGATGCCCGCCGCGGCGATACGGCGCCGGAGGTGGGACAGAGTTCCCGTCGCCGGGGTCGCGCCCAGTTTGAGTGCCACTTCGCGCAGCGACGAGGAAGAGGCGGCAGCCTCGGCGATGGCGGTGTCGGGATACTTCCGCCACGGGGTGCGCCGGGCGAAGTGGCCGGTGTCCAGCCCGTACGCGACCGCCTTCTCCTGGAGCACGCGGCGCCGGCCGCCGCTCGGCTCGAGACCGAGCCGCCGCATCAGGTCCGTCCAATCGCGGGCCTCCGCGACGACCTGTGCGAGCCGTTCCCTCGCGTAGGGATCCGACGGCGGGGTCTCACCTCCGCGTGCCGTCCCGCCTTCGGGTCCCGGTGCGTTCCCCATGCTCTTCTTCTCTCCGATCCGATCGCCTGTTCGCGACCTCGTACGGAGTAACGAACCGCTTATCGGACAGTCACGCTCGATGTTCGGGGCTGCTGAAGGCCGGCCCGCGGAGGAGGCATGGTGCGAGGTGCCAGGGGTGGAGGCAGGCCGGCGCCGGAGCGGCCGGACCTGCCTCCCGGCGTGCGGATCCCCTTCCGGAGGGCCGGGCGGTCTCAGACCCCCAGATCCTTGATGATCTTCGCCACGTGCCCCGTCGCCTTCACGTTGTACAGCGCGCGCTCGACCTTGCCCTCCTCGTCCACCACGACCGTGGAGCGGATGACGCCGACGACCGTCTTGCCGTACAGCTTCTTCTCGCCGAAGGCGCCGTACGCCTCCAGGACGGTCTTGTCGGGGTCGCCGACCAGGGTGACCTTCAGGGACTCCTTCTCGCGGAACTTGGCGAGCTTCTCGGGCTTGTCGGGGGAGACGCCGATGACGTCGTAGCCCGCGCCCGCCAGGAGGTCGAGGTTGTCCGTGAAGTCGCAGGCCTGCTTCGTGCAGCCGGGGGTCAGGGCGGCCGGGTAGAAGTAGACGATGACCTTGCGGCCCTTGTGGTCGGCGAGGGAGACCTCGTTGCCGTCGGCGTCGGGCAGGGTGAAGGCGGGGGCGGTGTCGCCGGGCTGGAGTCGCTCGCTCATCGGTACCTCACGTGGCCGGGGGATGGTTACGGAACTACGGAGTGAGCGTAATGGGGGGTGCCGAGGGGTGCGTCGCAGCGTGAGCTGACAGACTGTCGACTGCACAGAGTTCGAGAATCGACCACGGAGGCAGCGCGGTGTCGGATACGTCGAGAACGTCGGATACCAGGACTCCGGCGCAGATCGAGGCGGACATCAAGCGCCGCCGTGAAACCCTGGCGGAGACGCTGGACGAGATCGGTGTGCGGGTGCACCCGAAGACGATCGTCGGGGACGCGAAGGCCAAGGTCGCCGCGAACATCGATCACACCGTCGGGCGGGCGTACGTGGGTGTCCACCGCGTCGTCGGTGATGTGAAGGGCCGGCTGGTCACCGAGGACGGCGCGCCGAGGCTGGAGCGGATCGTGCCGGTCGCCCTCGTGGTGGTGGGCGTGGTGGGGCTGCTCACCGTGCGCTCGCGGCGCCGCAAGCGCTGACCCGGCTGCGTACCGACGGCTCAAAGGCAGGTAGGTTCGGGGCGTGAGCGCCAATCAGGACAAGCAGAACACCCACCAGGACAAGTTGCCCATCCGCATGCTGCACGACCGTGTGCTGGTGCGGCAGGACGCCGCCGAGGGCGAGCGGCGTTCCGGCGGCGGCATCCTGATCCCCGCGACGGCGGCCGTCGGCCGGCGGCTCGCCTGGGCCGAGGTCGTCGCGGTCGGGCAGAACGTGCGGACGGTGGAGCCGGGCGACCGTGTGCTCTACGACCCGGAGGACCGGGCCGAGGTCGAGGTGCGCGGGATCGCGTACGTGCTGATGCGCGAGCGGGATCTGCACGCCGTGGCCGCCGACCGGTTCGAGGGTTCCGAGGACTCGACCGGCCTCTATCTGTAGTGAGCGGTCCGAAAGGGGCTGGTGACCATGGTCACCAGTCCCTTTTGCCTGTGCTTTGCTACCTTGGAGGTACCCGACGAGACGCGCCGTACCGGGACCCCGCAAAGACGACGCACCCCTGTTGCCCCATGGACGGAGGTGCCTGTCATGGCCTGGATCCTGCTGCTCGTCGCCGGCCTGCTGGAGGTCGGCTGGTCGATCGGGATGAAGTACACGGACGGTTTCACGAGGCTGGTGCCGAGCGTGCTCACGGGCGCGGGCGTCGTCGCGAGCATGGTGCTGCTGTCGTACGCGGCGAAGTCGCTGCCCATCGGCACGGCGTACGGCGTGTGGGTGGGAATCGGCGCGGCCGGTGCGGCGGTGCTCGGCATGGTCGTGCTCGGTGAGCCGGCGACCGCCGCCCGGATCTTCTTCGTCTGTCTGCTGCTGGTGGCCGTGGTCGGTCTGAAGGTCACCTCCGGCCACTGACCTGTCACGGCCGCCGCCCGGCGGCTACTGCCTTCTTCCCGTGAGCCCGGTCAGCGGTCCCGCCCCGGTGGTGGTGCCCGTCGTCCCGCCGTCGGTGGCGCCGCCGCTGCCCGGGGTGCCCCCGTCGGTGGTGCCCCCGTCGGTGGTGGTGCCCCCGTCGGTCGCGCCGCCGGTGGTCGTCCCGTCGGTGGTGCCGCCGTCGGTGGTGGTGCCGGTGGTCGTCCCGTCCGTGGTGGTGCCGCCGTCGGTGGTGCCGCCGTCCGTCTGGCCCTGGGTCTGGCCGCCGTTGTCCCCGGGCGGCGGGCTCTGGGTGTCCTGGCCGCCGGTCGCGGCGCCGCCGTTGTCCTGGCCGCCGGTGCCGGGGGACTGGCCGGTGGGTCCGGTGCTCGGGGGCTGCTGCTGCTCCTCGGCGCCCGGCTGGAGCCGGAGGTCGAAGTCGCTCGGGCTGGTGCCCTTGAGCGCGGACTTCGTGTACTGCGCCCAGATCTGCGCCGGGTAGCCGCCGCCGTTGATCCGGGCCTGGCCGAGCGCGCCGTACAGGGACTTGTGGACGCCGGTGTCGGGGTCCTGGCCCATGACGGCGACGACGGTGGCGAGGTTCGGGGTGTAGCCCGCGAACCAGGCCGCCTGGTCCTCCTCCGCGGTGCCGGTCTTGCCCGCGGCGGGCCGGCCGGCGGCCTGCGCGGCCGTGCCGGTGCCGCCCTCGACGACGCTCCGCAGTACGGAGGTGGTGGTGTCGGCGGCCTGCCGGGTCACCGCCTGCTTCGTGTCCTGCTTGGGCAGGTGCACGTCCGCGGCGCCCTCCTTGGTGATCTTGTCGACGAGCGTGTACGTGCCGTGTTCGCCGTGGTTGGCGAGGGTCGCGTAGGCCTGCGCCATGTCGAGGACGCTCGCGGTGGACGGGCCGAGCGCGATCGAGGGGGTGGCGGTGAGGTCCGGGGTGTCGGCGGGGACGCCGAGGTCGACGGCGGTCTCCTTGACCTTGGACGGGCCGACGTCCACGGCCATCTGCGCGTACACGGCGTTGACGGACTTGTCGGTGGCGGTGCCTACGGTGATGGGTCCGTACGAGACGTTGTCCTCGTTCTCGGGTGCGTACGGGCCGCCGTTCCAGCCCTCCACGGGACGCTTGTTCGTGCCGTCGTAGTAGGTGTTCGGGGTGATCCGGCGGCCGTCCTCGGTGCGTGAGTCGTTCTGTACGGCCGAGGTGAACACGAACGGCTTGAAGGTCGAGCCGACCTGGTAGTCGCGGCGCGTGGCGTTGTTCACGTACTGCTTGGTGTAGTCGATGCCGCCGTACATGGCGACGACCTTGCCGTTGGCCGGGTCGATGGAGACGCCGCCGGCGCGGACGTAGCGGTCGACCTTGCGGTTCTTCTTGTCGAGGTGGCTCATCACCTGGTCGTCGACGGCCTTCACGAAGGCGTCCTGCTTGGGCTTCTGCAGGGTGGTCGTGATGCGGTAGCCGCCGGTCTGCAGGGTGTCCTCGTCGATGATCTTGTGTTCGACGAGGTAGTCGTTGACGGCCTTGACGACGTAGCCGCGCTGCCCGGACATGCCGGTGGCGATCACCGACTGCTTGGGCTCGGGGAAGGTGACCTGGGCGCGTGCCGCCGGGGTCAGCCACTGCTTCTTGACCATGCCGTCGAGGACGTAGTTCCAGCGGGCGAGGGCCGCGGCCTTGTTCTCGGGGTGCGCGATGACGTCGTACTCGCTCGGCGCGTTCAGGAGCGCGGCGAGGTAGGCGCCCTGACCGACCGTCAGGTCCTGGGCGTCGACGCCGTAGTAGGCCTGGGCGGCGGCCTGGATGCCGTACGCGTTGCGGCCGTAGTAGCTGGTGTTGAGGTAGCCCTCGAGGATGTCGGACTTGCTCTTCTGGCGGTCGAGCTTGATGGAGATGAAGAACTCCTTCACCTTCCGGGTGGCGGTCTGCTCCTGGGCCAGGTAGTAGTTCTTCACGTACTGCTGGGTGATCGTCGAGCCGGACTGCTTGCCCTTGCCGGTGGCGGTGTTCCAGCCGGCGCGGATCATCGCCTTGGGGTCGATGGCGGACTCGGTGTAGAAGTCCCGGTCCTCGGCGGCGAGCGCCGCGTGCTGGGCGTCCTTCGAGATCTGCGCGAGCGACACGTTCTCGCGGTTGACCTCGCCGTCGCGGGCGAGCTGGCTGCCGTCCGCGTAGAGGTAGACGTTGCTCTGCTTGGTCGCGGCGGCGTTCGCGGACGGGATCTTGACCAGGTAGTAGCCGAGCGCGAAGAGACCGATCACGAGCAGGACCAGGCCGAGGAAGGTGCCGAGGACCATGCGCCAGGTGGGGATGAGGCGCCCCCAGCCGGTGCGCTTGCGCCGCGCCTTCTTTCCCGGCTTCCCCGGCTGTCCCGGTCCCTCCGGCTGCCCCGGTTCCTCCAGTCGCGCTGGTTCCGGCGTCTTCCCGGGTTCCCGTGGCGTTCCCGGCTGCCCGGGCCTCGCGGGGCGTGCCGACTGCGGGTGTGCCTGCGGATTCCCGGGGCGTGCGGGCGGCGCGGCTTCCTGCGGGTTCCCGGCTTGCCCGGGCCACGCGGGCTGAGTGGGCTGCGCGGGTCCCTGTGGAATCCCGGGGCGTGCGGGTTGCGCGGGTCCTTGCGAGTTCCCGGCTTCCCCGGATCTCGCCGGCCGCGTGGGCTGCGCGGGTTCCTGCGGCTTCTCGGGGCGTGCGGGCCGCGCGGGTCCCTGCGGGTTCCCGGCTTCCTCGGGCCTCGTGGGCTGCGTGGGTCCCTGCGGCTTCTCAGGTCGTGCGGGCTGCGCGTGTTCTTCCGGCTTCTCCGGCCCTTCCGGCTTCCGGGTCTCGTCCGGCGGTCCGGTCTCCTCCGGCTTCCGGGTCTCCTCCGGCCGTCCGGTTCCCTCCGGCTTCGCCGGCCCTCCCGGCTTCGCCGGGTCCCCCGGATTTCCGGGCGGCTTCCCCGGCTCACCGGGTCCGCCCGGTGCAGCCTGGGCAGCCGGCTCGGGCCCCCTGGGTGCCCAGCCCTCGTTGTGCTGCTGCGGCTGCGGCTTGTCGCTCATCTGTTTGCCGGACTCCTGATTCACGTCGTACGCACCCGTACGACCCCATACGCCTTGTGCGCCCCCTCTTGAAGACTGTCGCACCGAGCGTTCCGTTCCCGGATTCCGGCACGCGTCGTGCCGGAAAATGCCTGGCAGCGAGCGCCGCCGTGGTACTAGGCTCCTGCGCTTCGGCCGAAAACGGCTTTCCCGGTGCAAGGAGGACTTCCTCGTGGGGACAGGGCGGTTGTACACGGCCGTCGCCCTGGGCGGGTTCCGGCGCTACGCCACCTACCGGACGGCGACGGCCGCCGGTGTGTTCACGAACACCGTCTTCGGGCTCATCCTGGCGTACATCATGAGCGCGCTGTGGGACGAGAAACCGCACCTCGGCGGCTACGACCAGGCACAGGCGCTCTCCTACGTGTGGCTGTCCCAGGCGCTGCTCATGGTGGTCGCGACCATGGGCGGCGGCTTCGAGGACGAGCTCCTGGAGCGCATCCGTACGGGTGACATCGCGATCGACCTCTACCGTCCCGCGGACCTCCAGCTGTGGTGGCTGGCCCAGGACCTGGGCCGGGCGCTGTTCCATCTGCTGGGGCGCGGGGTGGTCCCGCTCGTGTTCGGCGCGCTCTGTTTCGAGCTGGCGCTGCCCACGGACCCGCTGACCTGGCTGGCGTTCCTCGTCGCGGTCGCGCTCGGGGTGCTCGTCAGTTTCTCGATCCGCTATCTCGTCGCCCTGTCCGCCTTCTGGCTCCTGGACGGGGCGGGCACGGCCCAGATGTCCATGATCGCGGGCGTCTTCTGCTCGGGGATGCTGCTGCCGCTGAACGTCTTCCCGGGTGTCCTGGGCGAGGTGGTGCGCGCCCTGCCGTGGTCGTCCCTGATCCAGGCGCCCGTCGACGTGCTGCTCGGTACGGCGGACCCGCTCGGCACGTACGCGTTCCAGGGGGCCTGGGCCGTCGGGCTGCTGGCGCTCGGACGGCTCCTCCAGTCGGTGGCGACGCGAAGGGTGGTGGTGCAGGGTGGTTAGCCCGGTGGACAGTGCGGTGGACGGTCCGGTCGGCGGGCGGTCCCGGACGGCCGAGGACCCGTGGGCCCGGCAGGGGGTGTACGCCCGGACGCGCGACGGGCTGAGCGCGTACCGCATGATCGCCGCCATGTGGATCCGCTCCACGATGGCCTACCGTGCCTCCTTCGCGATGACCACCTTCGGCAACTTCGCGGCGACCGGCCTGGACTTCGTCGCGATCCTGCTGATGTACTCGCAGATCGACCGGCTCGGCGGTTACAGCCTGCCCGAGGTCGCCTTCCTGTACGGCGTCTCGGCCACCGCGTTCGGGCTCACGGACCTCGCCCTCGGTTCGATGGACCGGCTCGGGCGCCGGGTGCGCGACGGCACGCTCGACACACTGCTCGTGCGGCCCGTGCCGGTGCTCGCGCAGGTCGCCGCGGACCGCTTCGCGCTGCGCCGGCTGGGCCGGATCACCCAGGGACTGCTGGTGTTCGGGTACGCGGTGACCGCGCTCGACCTCACGTGGACGCCGCTGAAGGTGCTGCTGGTCCCGCTGATGGTGCTGAGCGGCGCCGCGATCTTCTCGGCCGTGTTCGTGGCCGGCGCGGCCTTCCAGTTCGTCGCGCAGGACGCCTCCGAGGTGCAGAACTCCTTCACGTACGGCGGCAGTACGCTCCTGCAGTACCCGCCGACCGTCTTCGCCAAGGACCTGGTGCGCGGGGTCACCTTCGTGCTTCCGCTCGCCTTCGTGAACTGGCTGCCCGCTCTCTACGTCCTGGGGCGGCCCTATCCGCTCGACCTGCCGGTCTGGGTCGCCTTCGCACCACCGCTGGTCGCGGCGGGCTGCTGCGTGCTGGCAGGAGCCGCCTGGCGGGCGGGACTTCGTTCCTATCGCAGCACGGGGAGCTGAACCGACATGACAACGGACCTGGTCGCGGACCCGGTTGACGCCTTCATCGAGCTCGACCGCGTCGAGAAGGTCTTCGACGTGCGCAAGAAGACCGGCTTCCTGCGCAGCGAGCGCCGTCAGGTGCGGGCGGTGGACTCCCTCTCCTTCACCGTGCCGCGCGGTGAGATGGTCGGTTACATCGGGCCGAACGGCGCCGGGAAGTCCACCACCATCAAGATGCTGACCGGGATCCTCACGCCGAGCGGCGGCCGGCTGCGGGTCGCGGGCATCGACCCGTCCCGGGAGCGGACCCGGCTCGCGCGGCGGATCGGGGTCGTCTTCGGGCAGCGTACGACGCTGTGGTGGGACCTTCCGCTGATCGACTCCTACCGGCTGATGCACCGCATGTACCGCATCCCGGACGCCCGTTACCGGGAGAACCTCGACCGTTGTGTCGAGCTCCTCGAACTGGGGGAGCTGTTGGACGTGCCGGTGCGGCAGCTGTCCCTCGGCCAGCGGATGCGCGGGGACATCGCGGCGGCGCTGCTGCACGACCCCGAGGTCCTCTATCTCGACGAGCCGACGATCGGCCTGGACGTGATCAGCAAGGCCAGGGTCCGTTCGTTCCTGCGCGACCTGAACGCCGAGCGCGGTACGACGGTGCTGCTCACCACGCACGATCTCACCGACATCGAGCAGCTGTGCCGGCGGGTGATGGTCATCGACCACGGGCGGCTGATGTACGACGGTCCGCTGACCGGGCTGCACGAGGTGGGGGAGAGCGAGCGGACCCTGGTGGTCGACCTGGAGCGGGAACTTCCGCCCGTGGAGGTGGAGTCGGCGCGGGTCGTGAAGGTGGAGGGGCCGCGGCAGTGGCTGGCCTTCCCGGCGTCGGCGTCGGCGGCGGAGCTGGTGGCGCGGATCGCGGCCGAGTACCCCCTGGTGGACCTCTCGGTGCGGGAGCCGGACATCGAGGCGGTCATCAGCCGCATGTACGAGGAGAAGGCTCTCTCGTAGGCTGGCCCCATGACCGAGGATGTGCCTTCCCGGGGAAGCGACGACCAGCGTCCGGTGCCGCGGGCTCCCGAACCCGCGGGCCCGGAGCTGCGAGCCTCCGACGCCGATCGTGAACGGGTCGCCGAACAGCTCAGGGACGCCCTCGCGGAGGGGCGTCTCGACATGGAGGAGTTCGAGGAGCGGCTGGAGGCGACGTTCAAGGCCCGTACGTACCGGGATCTGGCGCCGCTCACCCGCGATCTCCCGGGCCCGGCCGGCGCGACTCCCGTGAACATGGTCAAAGAGCCTGCTGAGAGCGGGAGTTGGGCCGCGCGGATCGTCGGCGGGGAGGGATCGTCCGCATGGGGGGTCGCGATCCTGTCCGGGTTCGAACGCAAGGGCCGCTGGACCGTGCCGCGGCGCTTCAGCTCCTTCGCGTTCATGGGCGGCGGTGAGATCGACCTGCGCGAGGCGAACTTCGCCGACCGTGAGGTCGTCATCAACTGCGTGGCGGTCATGGGCGGTGTGAACGTCGTGGTGCCGCCCGGTGTGGAGGTCGTCGTCCGCGGTATCGGCATCATGGGCGGCTTCGACCACCGGGAGGAGGGGCGACCGGGCGACCCCGGCGCCCCGCGTGTGATCGTCACGGGCTTCGCGTTCTGGGGCGGGGTCGGCGTCGAGCGGAAGATCACCCGCGCCGAGCGGCTGCGCCTGAGGGAGGAGCGCCGCCGGCAGAAGCTGGACCGCAAGGCCGGCCGCGGGGAGCTGGGGGCCGGCTCACGGGGCCGCCTCGACGACGTGTACGACGCCCACCTGGAGGCGCTCGAAGAGGCCCGTGACCTGATCCGCGAGCGTCACGAGGAGCGCCGGGAGAGGCACGCCGAGCGGCGCGAACGTCACGAGGCCCGTCGCGACGAGCGCAACCGCCGCCGCCACCGGGATTTCTGAACCCGGTCGGCCCCCGCTACAGCTCCGCCGGGGCCGATCCCTTCAGGTCGTCGAGGTCGAAGACCTCCGCCATCCGCTCGTACCCCTTGTCGCTCGGGTGGAGATGGTCGCCCGAGTCGTAGTCGGAGCGGAGCCTGCGCGGGTCGTACGGGTCGCGCAGCGCCTTGTCGAAGTCGACGACGGCGTCGTACACGAGGCCCGCGCGGATCTCCTCGTTGACGGCCCGGCGCACCGCGTCGCGGTCGCTGCGGTAGCCGCGGTGGCCGCCGAAGGGCATCAGGGTCGCGCCGACGACGCGCAGTCCCCGGGCGTGCGCCTGCTGGACCAACCGGCGCAGTCCGTCGGTGATCGCGCGCGGATCGGCCTGGTACGGGTTGCGCAGGATGTCGTTGACACCGAGGTCGATGACGACGGCCCTGACGTTCGTGCGGTCGAGCACGTCGCGGCGGAAGCGGTTGAGGCCGCTGGGGTTGTCGGCGGGCCGGCCGAGGCCGTCGGCCAGGACGCGGTTGCCGCTGATGCCCTGGTTGACGACGCTGTAGCGCGGCACGTCCCCGGAACCGGCCGCGGCGCGCAGCCGCTCCGAAAGGACGTCCGTCCAGCGGTGGTTGGCGCCCGTCGTGGAGGTGATGCCGTCGGTGAGCGAGTCGCCCAGGGCGACTACGGTGCCCGCCGACTCGTTGCTGAGCACGTCGAGGGCGGTCAGATAGCGCCAGTACGGGGTCTGTTGGGTGTACGCGGTGCCGGTCGGGTCCTCGGTGCGGTCGCCCTCGGCCACGTACGAGATCTGCCGGGCGTGCTGGTGGTAGGTGACCGGGCCGGACGGGGTGGGGGAGTACGTGGTGACGAGGACGTCGGTGTCGCGGGGGATCCGGATCCGTACGCCGTCGCTCATCACCTGCCGGCCCGCCGGGACGACCACGGCGGTGCTGCCGGCGAAGGTGAGGCGGCTCATGGTCCCGGCCGCGGCTGCCGCGTCGTTCTCGGCCGCGGCGACCGCGATCGAGGCGTGCGTGATGCGCAGCGGCTGCTCTCCGTAGAGGTTGGAGAGGGTGATACGGGCGTCGGTGCCGCCGACGCCCACGTGCACGACGTTGCGCACGGAGCGGCCCGCCATGCCGGTGTCCTCGGTGCCGGGTTCGGCTCCGCCGGGTGAGGCCGACCAGGCGCCGACCCAGGTGCCGACGGAGGCGGGGGCCGCGGGGTTGTGCGGGCCGGGGGCGCCGGCGAGGGCGCTGCGGGTGCTGTTTCCGTCGTCGGCCGCGGCCCCTATGTATATGGCTGCGGATATGACCACGATCACGGCGACGATCGCGGCCAGCAGGGCATAACCGTGACGCTTGGTCATGCGGTGCGTGTCTCCTCGGGCGAGGGGAGCCCGAGGCTCCGATCTGATGAACCCATGATGCGTCATGGGGTAGAGGGAGATGGACAGGACCCCTTCCGGGGCGACCCTGAGGCGTCCCGGAGATCTCCCTGATTTCCCCCCGTCCGAACAGACGCCGGGAACTCCTGTTCCGTTCCAGGAGTCGGTCAGGAAGGGACAATGGGTACGTGATCTCGGACGGGGTCGGCGAACGGGTGGAGCGCATGGAACGCACAGAACCGGAAGCGGCGGACACGGAGGGGCGGCGGGCCCGGCCGGGCGGCGTGACGGACCGCACGGCGACGGCACCCGGCCCGGCGAACCGCACGATGTCCTCGTTCAGTCCCGCCGACGAGGAGAAGCAGCGCGGCGTCCGCCGGATGAAGGTGACGGCGACGGGCCTCCTGCTCCTGGTCGCACTGGTCTATGTCCTCGCCACGTGGGCGTCGCACGAGGGCGCGGGCCCCTGGGCCGGTTATGTCGCCGCGGCCGCCGAGGCCGGCATGGTCGGCGCGCTCGCGGACTGGTTCGCGGTCACGGCCCTCTTCCGCCATCCGCTCGGCCTGCCCATCCCGCACACCGCGATCATCCCCACCAAGAAGGACCAGCTCGGTGTGTCGCTCGGCGAGTTCGTCGGCGAGAACTTCCTCTCCGAGGAGGTCGTCCGCCAGCGGCTGCGCGCCGTGGGCATCGGCGGCAGGCTGGGGACCTGGCTCGCCGAACCGGAGCACGCGGACCGGGTCACGGCGGAGCTGGCCACCGCTCTCAGGGGAGCGCTGACCGTCCTGCGCGACTCCGACGTGCAGGCGGTGGTCGGCGAGGCCATCACGCGCCGCGCCGACGCCCAGGAGATCGCGCCCGGCATAGGGAAGATGCTGGAGAGGGTCGTCGCGGACGGCGGTCACAAGAGGGTCGTGGACCTGATCTGCGCCCGCGCCCACGACTGGCTGGTGCTCCACGACGAGCAGGTCATGGACGCCGTGCAGGGCGGCGCGCCCGGCTGGACCCCCCGGTTCGTCGACAAGAAGGTGGGCGAGCGGGTCTACAAGGAGCTGCTGCGCTTCGTCACCGAGATGCGCGACGCCCCGTCCCACCCGGCGCGCGGAGCCCTCGACCGCTTCCTCGGCGACTTCGCAGCCGACCTCCAGTCCGACACCGACACCCGTGCCCGGGTCGAGCGCCTCAAGGGCGAGGTGCTCGGCCGCGGTGAGGTCCAGGACCTGATCGCCTCCGCCTGGACGGCCGTACGATCCATGATCGTTTCCGCTGCCGAGGACGAGCGCAGCGAGCTGCGTCTGCGGGTGCGGGCCTCGCTGCTCTCGCTGGGCACCCGTATGGCCACCGAACCCAAGCTCCAGGCCAAGGTGGACCGATGGGTCGAGGGCGCGGCGGTGTACGTGGTGACGACCTACCGCAAGGAGATCACCTCCCTGATCACCGACACCGTCGCCGGCTGGGACGCCGAGCACACGACCCGGAAGATCGAGGCGCACATCGGCCGTGACCTGCAGTTCATCCGGATCAATGGCACGGTGGTGGGATCACTGGCCGGACTGCTGATCTACGTGGTGTCGCGAGCGGTGGGGGCGTAACCACCCCGCGGCGGGGAATCCGGTCAGGGTTCGTCGAACGGAGAGGGAGCCATGACCCCACCAGCCCCGGTGCCCGCTTCCACGGGAACCGTCACCACGAGTGTCCCCTCCCGCCTCGACCGGCTCCCCTGGTCCCGGTGGCACTGGATGATCGTGATCGGGCTGGGAACCGTCTGGATCCTGGACGGCCTGGAAGTCACCACGGTCGGCAACATCGCGAGCCGGCTCTCCGAGGACGGCAGCGGCCTGTCCATCTCCTCGGCCCAGGTCACCGGTGTCGCCGCGGCGCTCTATGTCGCGGGAGCCTGCGCCGGAGCCCTCTTCTTCGGCTGGCTGACCGACCGTTACGGCCGCAAGAAGCTCTTCATGGTGACGCTCGTCGTCTACCTGGGGGCGACCGCGATGACCGCGCTCTCCTTCGACGCCTGGTGGTTCTTCACCTTCCGCTTCCTCACCGGCTTCGGCATCGGCGGCGAGTACGCGGCCATCAACTCCGCGATCGACGAGCTCATCCCCGCGAAGTTCCGGGGCCGCGTCGACCTGATCATCAACGGCAGCTACTGGCTCGGCGCGGTCGGCGGCGCGCTGCTGTCCATCGTCATGCTGAACACGGACATCTTCCCCAAGGACGTCGGCTGGCGGCTCACCTTCGCCCTCGGAGTGGTCCTCGGTCTTGTGGTCCTGCTGGTCAGGCGGCATGTGCCGGAGAGCCCGCGGTGGCAGTTCATCCACGGCCGCGGCGAGGAGGCGGACGCGCTGGTCACGTCCGTCGAGCGGGACATCGAGCGGGAGAAGGGCAGGCCGCTGCCGCGCGCGGAGGGCGAGATCACCATCGAGCAGCGCAAGAGCATCGGCTTCGGGCTCATCGCGCGGACCGTCTTCCGCAACTATCCGAAGCGCGCCGTGCTCGGCCTCTCCCTCTTCATCGGCCAGGCCTTCCTCTACAACGCGATCACCTTCGGCTTCGGCGCCATCCTCACCAAGTTCTACGACGTCCCCTCCGGCGGCACCGGCTACTACTTCGCCGTCATCGCGGCCGGCAACTTCATCGGCCCGCTGCTGCTCGGCAAACTCTTCGACACGGTCGGCCGCAAGGTGATGATCTCCTCCACCTACCTGCTGTCGGGTGTGCTGCTCTTCGGCACGGCCTGGCTCTTCGGCCAGGGCTCGCTGAACGCCGCGACGCTCACCGCGTGCTGGTGCGTCGTACTGTTCTTCGCTTCGGCGGGCGCCTCCAGCGCGTACCTGACGGTCTCGGAGATCTTCCCGATGGAGACCCGCGCGATGGCCATCGCCTTCTTCTACGCCCTCGGAACGGCCGCCGGCGGTATCAGCGGACCGCTGGTCTTCGCCGACCTCACGTCGTCCGGCGTCGTCGGCGACACGGTGCTCGCCTTCCAGATCGGGGCGGGCCTGATGTGCGCGGCGGGCCTGGTGGCGGCGTTCCTCGCGGTGAAGGCCGAGGGGCGCTCCCTGGAGGACATCGCCACACCGCTGTCGGTGTCGTCGTCCGGCACGTCCGGCGCGTCCGGCGCGTCCGGGAAGACGGCCTGACCTGGCTTGCGGACGACCGGCCACACCGGTGGGCCGTTCGCCACCCACTCCCGGCCCGGCGTTCTCGGGGATCCGAGGATCTGAGGACCTGACGATCTGAGTACGCATACTCTGTCGGGCCGTGGCCCGGACGGTAACCCTCGTACGCATGACCGAGAAGCTGTTAGGCCCTCTGCGCACGCGCCCCTGGCCGGAACGCTGGCTGACGCGCGTGCTCGGCGCCGCCCTCTCCGGCGCGGCGTACCTCCTCTGCCTGCCCTGGGATTTGCGCAACCGCCCCGACTCGCCCGGGTCGCTCACCGAGACGACCCCGGTGACCGTGCCCGGCGTCGTGCTCCTCGGCGCGGCCCTGCTGCTCCTGGCGGTCTACTTCGGCCGCCGGGACGCGCTGGCCTGGCCGTTGCTGCTGGTGGCGGCCCCGCCGACGGTCCTGATGTACGTCGCCTTCCACTCCCACCCGCAGCCCCCGGACGCCGCGGTCTGGCCCCTGGCGTGGGCGTCCTTCACGCTGGTCGTCGCGGCGGGGGTACTGGTCGCGACGGCGGTGGCCCGGCAGTTCAGGGCGGACCTGGAGGAACGGACCGACTCACCGTTCCTCACCGGCCGGCGGGCGGGATCCTGCGGCTAGGCACCCGTGGTGGACCCCGGTCGGATGATCATCAGTATCGTCACGGCGGCCCAGAGCAGGTTGAAGACGCCGGTGAACATGGCGAGCCGGACCGTCGCCCGGGGGCCCACCACAGGGGTGTCGTGCCAGATGCCCTCCACGACCACGGTCTGCCGGGGCAGCACCAGCGCCGCGAGCACGACCGCGGCCAGCGCCGTCAGCGCGATCGAGACGATCAGCCAGGTGTCACCGAGGACACCCATGGCGCTGGCGGTGGCGAACCCGAACACGGGGACGACGACGCCGACCGTCGCGTACACCCGGCAGATGCGGTACAGCAGCCGGAGGGTGGAACGGGCCTGCTCGTCCCGCGGCTCGGCGAGCGCCTTGCGGGCGGCGGGCGGGAACATGCTGGCGGCGACGGTGACGGGCCCGACCGCGACGATCGCGGCGAGGACGTGCACGGCGAGAAGGAACTTGGTCACGCGGTGACGCTATGGGCGGCCCGGATCTTGGAGAAGTGGCACTTTTGCCAGGGGTCGACGGATTCCCGCCAGCCGCTGTCACCTGGCGTCGGTTCGGGCCGTACGAGGTGGTGGACGGAGGTTCCGCGAGATCCGCGGCCCACTGCGGCAGAGGCGGGTTGCCCCTGGCCGCTGTTGGCCACAATCCGCCGTATGCCTACGCTCTGGCCATGCACACCGTTGCCGTACTGGCGCTCGACCAGGTCATCCCGTTCGACCTCTCCGCCCCGATCGACGCCTTCGGCCGGGCACGCCTGCCGGACGGCCGCGCGGCCTACCGCATCCGGGTCTGTTCGGTCGAGGCGGGCCAGGAGGTCGGCGCGGGCCTGTTCACGCTGCGCGCCCCGCACGGTCTGGAGGCGCTGGCCGAGGCGGACACGATCATCCTCGCCGGGACCGAGAACCCCACCGCGCCGCTCCCCCCGGGAGTCGCCGACGCGCTGCGGGCGGCGGCCGCGAACGGCACCCGGATCGCCTCGGTCTGCGTCGGCGCCTTCGTCTTCGCCGCCACCGGCCTGCTGGACGGACTGCGCGCGACCACCCACTGGATCGCGGCCGGCGACCTGGCGGCCCTGCACCCCGCCGTGACCGTCGACCCGAACGTCCTCTACGTCGACAACGGCCAGTTCCTCACCTCGGCGGGCGCGGCCGCGGCCCTCGACATGTGCCTGCACATGATCCGCCGGGACCACGGTTCGGCCGTCGCCGCGCACGCGGCCCGGCTGTCGGTGATGCCGCTCGAACGGGAGGGCGGCCAGGCCCAGTTCATCGTCCACGCCCAGCCGCCCGCACCGGCCGGCACGACCATGGAGCCGCTGCTCGGCTGGCTGGAGGAGAACGCGGACCGGGACCTGACCCTGGAGGACATCGCGGTCCGGGCCGGCACGAGCACCCGCACCCTCAACCGCCGGTTCCGCGAACAGACCGGCACCACACCACTCCAGTGGCTGCACCGCGCCCGGGTCCGCCGCGCCCAGTACCTCCTGGAGACGACCACGTACCCGGTCGAACGCATCGCGACCCAGGCGGGCTTCGGCTCCCCGACGGCGTTCCGCGAACGCTTCAAGCGGGTGGTGGGGACGAGCCCGTACGCGTACCGGCGGGCGTTTCGGGGGGCGGAGGAACGGGTCTCCTGAGGCGGAGACGCGGTCGCGCTGCGCGCCGGGCGCGGAGGAGGTCGGCTCGCGCACCGGAGGTGCGGTCGCGCGCCGCTACCGCACGCGGTGCTCGATGGTCCGTGCCGCGCTCAGGCGCGCCGGTCGGCCACGGCCCAGGAGGCGAGGGCGACGGCCCCGGCGACCCCGAACACCGCGGGCCAGGCGCCCACCTTCTTCGCCAGCGGGTGCGACCCGGCGAAGGCGGCGACGTACGCGACGGTCAGCGCCCCGGCGGCCCTCCCGCCGGCCTGCCGCCGCCACTGCTGCGCGGCGGTGGCCCCCGCGGCGGCCAGCACGACCCCGCCGAGCTGCCGCTTCTTCGTCCACCGAGCGACGCCGTACCCACCGACAAGCCCACCGGCGGCCACCACCGCGGCCGGGATCTTCGCCATCGCTGCCTCCTTGTTCGTCCCCCGAGGCTAACGCCCTGCCCGGGCGGGTCGGGCGCGTGGGTGACCACGGGCGGGGTGACATCGGACCGTGGGCCCGGGACCGCTCCGGACCGGTTGTCGGTGGCATCCGGTTGGATGGCCGTATGACAGCCGGAGACATCGCCGCCGCCCTGTCCGACATCGACACCCGGAAGGACCTCTGCCGGTCGATGGCCATGGCCGAGGCGATCCTGAACCCCGACGGCGAGTGCATCTACTCGTTCAATCAGACTTCCGCATCTGCCATCCAAGGTCGGCAGGGGTGCGCCAGGATTCTCCAAGGAAGCTCCTGTGGCACATGCGATGACAGTTCGCGCACAGCAGGGCAAGATCTGCGATCCGGGTCTCCGTCACACCCGATATGTGAAGAGGCAGCCTGTGGTGGACCTCGATGTACCCGGCTCCCAGCTCGCCGTAAGCGGTGGTGAAGTCGAACGAGCACACTTCACAGTGCAGAGCGCCGCCCTCCTTCAGGACCGCCCGGATCTTCCGGTCGCGCAGAGGCCTGCTCCGCTCGCGGTGGAGGGCCCAGCGAGTGAGGAGCCGCCCCTCGCGGGCCGCGTCCGTTTCGCCTTCCTGGGCGGGTATGCCGATGGTCTCGGCCGATGCCATACCCGCACGCAGGGCCTTGGCGGTGGCAAGCATCTCATCGGGACGGTCTGCGAAGTCGGCCACCACCTCGCTAGTCAGTCGGCCGCCCTTCATGGGGGCCCCGCGGTATTCGGCCCTGGCTGTCATGATGTTGCCCGTCTTCAGGCTGACGCTGCCCGGGGAGCGGAACTTCGGATCCGCCGCCGCGCCATCGTGCAGCGGCAGCTGCCTGAGAAGGTGGGACAGGTCCTGCACCTGCTGGTCGGTTGTCCGGAGCTCCTGCCATTCGTTTTCGGCAACGAGCGCGCAGGCCAGCACCAGCTCGTCCCGCGTCCAGTCAATTCTCGCCACAGCGGTATCGTACGAGCATTCGAAATTGCCCACGCTGCTGGTGACCGAGGCGGGGCAGAGGATGCCGCACACTGGTGTGTGCCGCCGTGTCGAGTCGCAATGTCAGTGGGTCGTGTCACCCTCTGTGATGGCTGCCGTATGAGGCGTCACTGGTATTCGTGCAAGAGGAGGGGTCATGACCGGGACTGACCTGGGCTATACGTCGATCGAGATCTGCGCCGGCGCTGGCGGACAGGCGATCGGCCTGCACACGGCCGGTTTCAGGCATCTTGCCCTCATCGAGATCGACAAGTACGCAGCGGCGACCCTGCGCGAGAACATCGAGGTGCACCCAAAGTGGGACTGGGAGCGTGCCAACTGTGATGTCCTCTGCCAGGACGTGACGGAGTTCGACCCCGCACGCGACTTGGTGAAGAGTGCCGGTCTCTACAAGCGGGGTGAGGTTGACCTGCTTGCCGGGGGCGTGCCGTGCCCGCCTTTCTCTCACGCTGGCAAGCAGCTCGGTGAGGACGACGAACGTGATCTCTTTCCCTGCATCCTGGAGCTGGCCGAGCTCATCCGCCCTCGCGCAGTCATGATCGAGAACGTCCGCGGCCTCATGGACCCCAAGTTCGATGAGTACAGGTCACGGATCAAGGCCAGCCTTGAGGAGATGGAGACTGACGACGACGGGCTGCCTGGCTACGAAGTGGTGGCGTGGAAGGTCTATGAGGCGGAGAAGTTCGGCGTTCCGCAGCTTCGGCCGCGCTCCATCCTTGTCGCTTTCCGCAAAGACGTCCTGAAGGACCTGAAGTACGAAGCTCCCGCGCCCAGCGCAGAGACGGTAACGGTCTATAAGGCGCTTAAGGACACGATGCAGGAACGCATTGCACCGTTCTTGAAGGGCGCTAAAGCTGTCGAGGCACAGGATGTCTTCGATAAGTGGGCAGATGACGCCAAGAGGGGCGTAGCCCCCACACTCGTGGGCGGCTCCAAGAAGCACGGCGGCGCTGACCTCGGTCCCAGCCGCGCCAAGAAGGCATGGGAAAAGCTAGGCGTCTCGGGCCTGGGCGTGGCCAATGCGCCAGTGGACGGCAAGCCGACCGGCACCGAGGATCGTGATCTGTTCCGTGCGGGGGGGCCCATGCTCACGGTTCGCCAGGCGGCGGTCATCCAGGGGTTCCCGACGTACTGGGAGTTCACGGGAGGCAAGACGGCTCAGTACCGACAGGTCGGGAACGCGTTTCCGCCGCCCGTCGCACAGGCCATTGGCGAATCGATCATGGAAGTACTCAAGGCGGACCGCAATCGCGCCGCCAGCCAGTGACTGAGGGCGGCTGAGCTGCGGCGCGCATCAGCGGTGTCGCAGCTCAGCCGTCCGTCAGGACGGTCGGCTGTTCAGGTGGGCGAGCAGGGCATGGATGTCATCGGCGTCCATGCCCAGGCCCGTGGTCTCCTCCTCTTGGAGATCGCCTAGCTGGCGCACTGCCGGGTCATCGAGCACGCTGCCCAGGAAGTTCAGCTTCTTCTCGAGGCGTACGGCCACGATTTCGTCGATCGTTCCCCGGACCGCCAGCACGGTCACGCGAGTCTCGGTGCCCGGGGGCAGCCCTAGCCGGTGAATGCGGTCGAGGCTCTGGAGGAATCGGCCGGCCATGAAGTCGCGGTCCACGTACACGGCGTCATGGCAGACCTGGTGAAGGCTGATCCCCTCGCCCAGGGTCGCGGGGTTGGAGATCAGGACCATGCACGACGGGTCCTCGCGGAAGCGGCTGAGCTCGGCTTCCCGGTCCTGGGTGGTGCCGTGGACGGAAGCCGGGGCATGCGGCGCCAGTAGCTCCTCCAGGGTTTTCTGGCTTCGGATGAACCCAGTCCAGATCAGAGTCTTGCGGCCAGCCCGCGCGTTCTTCGCGACGATACGAACGGTCTCCTCGTATTTGGGTGACAGTTCATGCCGAGGGAGCCGCTGCAGCAGTGCGTGAAGCGAGTCGTCATCGGAGACGTCAAGCGCCGGCAGCTGAAAGGCGAGTGCTTCATAGGGGGTGTCGCTCGGGGCCAGTAGGGCCGGGCTGATTGCGGCCATGAGCGTGCGCATAGCCGCCTTGCCGAGTGAGGCCAGGTCACCTCGGCGTGCGGACGGATCCCCCTTGAGCGCGTCGTACAACTCGCGGTGCAGTGGGGGAAGATCGACATAGCGGACTACGGGTTCATAGGGAGGGAGCCCCAGCTCCTTCTTCGTCGTCCGAGTGAACAGCGGACGCAGGGCCTGGCTGGCGTAAGCGAGATCCCCGCCACGTACAGCTTCGACGACGAGTTGCTTGCCGCGTCCTGGCCAGACGAACGAGAGCAGGCTCTCCAGATCCCGGGCACCGTTTGGAGCTGGTGTCCCAGTGAGGATGAGGCGTCGCCGAGCCAGAGGCCCGAGCGACAGACAGGCGGAGCCGTAAGTGCCGCGGGCTCCGAGTTTCATACGGTGCGCTTCATCGAGCACGAACATCGCCGGGGCCGTACGCAGCCACTCTGACAGATGGCCGACGGAACCAGCCAGACGTTCGTAGTTGACCAGAACGACATCGGCTTCTGGATCAGGGAATCCCGTGTCCATGACCGAGGTCAGCAGCGGTTTCTTGAAGCAGGCCTCACCTTCGAACTGCCACGCTTCGTAGGCCGGCTTGGGGCATACGACGAGAAGGCGTCGGACTTCTCCCTGCTCCCGCAGGGCACTGAATACCGCCAGTGCCGTGCGCGTCTTGCCGGCACCGGGGACGCTGAAGTTCGCGCCATGCCCCAAGGACAGCAGCTCCCCGATGTCCCGCAGCTGGAACGAAGTGAGGTCTGCCTGCCAGCCCGCGCCCAGCAGGGCGGGCACGTCATCCGGTACTAGCCGCACCTGCTCAGAGCTGGTGGGCGAGGAGCTGAGCCTGGCCCGTACGGTCTCGGAGTCATCTAGGACGCCGGTGACCAGGCTGGCCAGCTCAGGCTCCCACTCGACGTCAGCGTGGGGCCAGTTGGCCAGCTCACCGATGGAGAACAGAAAGCTGTCCAGGCCGGCATCCGAGGTCAGTGGGCCGCGCTGGCCACCCGGAGTCAGCCGGGTGGCCAGCATCCCGAAGTCCCCTTCCAGTCCCGGCCGGGCGCGGATTACCGCACGCGTCCTAGTGATGTCGAAGGCGATCCGGAGAGACGGGAGGCTGGAGTGCGTCATCGCTCGTCTGCCACAGTCTCACGCAGCCATGACAGGCCCTCTCCTGGGAGCTGGATGCTTTTCGACGCTTCGACCGACACTTTCGTCAGCGCTTGCCTGAGCGTGAGCAGAGCGTCATCGAAGGCGCCTTCGTCCAGGCTGTTGTTGCCCCGCGCCAGCGCCAGGTCCGTGACGCACTGCTGAAGTTCCTTAACTGCCGCACTGACACGGTCAGGGGCCGCAAGCCGCTTCTTTCGCTCACGGTCCACCTTATGAGCGTCCTGGATCGAATCCTCGAAGACGTCTCGGAGCGAAGACACGGAGTTGTTGGCTGCAGTGAGTTCTTCGGCGGTCGTTGCGGAGACAGACTTCTGTGTGGCCTTTGCCCTGAGGAGCGCGTCAGTGAGCGCACGGGCCCCGGCCGTTTCGGAACTCGGTGCCGGCACGGAACGATTGAGACCGGGGATAGAGACCGTCTTGGGGGCCTCTTGGGCCACCATGGTGGACCCTTCCGGCAAGTAGCGTTCCAGATACTTTTCCCGGAAGTCGGTGCGGATTTTGCGAATGTCAGTCTTGGCGAAATCGAGGACAATCGCCGCCAGGCGGTATTCAAGAAGAGTGTCGGCTGCCTCTTTGTTTCTGTCCTTCTCCTTCACGTAAGTCCGGTAGAGCTCGGCGAAGCTCTCCTTGGCGTCCTCGAAGTCCATGAGGCGCAGTCTTGCCTGGCCGTGCTCGCTGCGCTTGACCAGGTCACGCAGCTGTCCCAGAACCCATGTGTCCCGTTCCAGCGCCGGGGTTGAAGTGTGGAACAGCTTGGCGATGGCGGCGAGGGGCAGCCCCCGGGTGATCTGTTCCTCAATAGCCATCAGCTGATTGACATAAGAATATTCACGCCTCCGGTCCGGCCGGAGCTGCAGTGACAGCTCGACGGATCGGATGTCGTCCCAGGTGCAGCTGGCCGGAAGGACGCCCACGCGGATGTACTGGACACCCAGCTCCTTGAGAGCGGCCCGACGGGTGTTGCCGTTGACGAGAACGCCTTCACGAGAGATGAGACCTGGCTCGTTCTGCCGATGGTCGCGCAGGCTCTCCTTCAGCTTGTCGAAGTCCGGATCACGCTGGTGGGGATCGGACGGCATGGCGGTCAGCAGATGGTGCAGATAATTCTGGCCGGCATCCGACCAGTGGTCTTTCGTCAGCGCCTCTTCCTGCGCCGGGTCATAGGCGCGCTGTGCATTGATCCTGTGAGTGGCGGGATTGTAGTAGAGCTGGTCCACGGGCATGTCGATAACTTCGACGTGGATGGGGCCGCCCCGGAACTCCACGCGGAGCGTTTCAGGAACTGCGCCACCGGCACGCAAATCCTTGAGTCGCTCTTCGATCTTGGCGCGGTTCTCATCCGCGATTGGGGGGACGCCGAAGTCTGTCGGCATGTGTACCTCTCGTAGCTGGAGCGAGCTGTGGGAACGGCGGAATCAAGCGTTGGTGCGAGGGCGCCTAACGCAGGCCTTCGCGGAAGGCTTCGCGTGCCTCGGCCGGCAGTGCCCGGTACTTCGCCCAGATGTCCTCGGCGGAACTGAAGGTCCGGGCGTCCTGCTTGATCCAGGACTTCAGGATGTCGAGTTCGAACGACGGGAGCGAGGCGGCCTCCGAGAGCAGCGCCGGCACGTCGTACGTGGAACCGATGCCGCCAACTCGGCAGCGGTTGCATTCGACGACGTACTGCTGAGCCATCGTGCCGTTCGGCAGCCGGACTTCACGCTTGGCCACGTCCAGCTGAGCTGTGACCTCCGAGTCGGCGTACTTGTCTCCGGGGGTGGCACCACACGAACTGCACTTGTGGTTGTAGGTGGCCAGCAGCTCCCGGCGCTGGTTTACCGTGATCGCACTCTTGGGCCGAGTACCGCGGCCCGGCTCCCATACGGCCTCGCCGCGCTGGACATAACGCTGTTCGTTGGCGTCGAGGTCGAAGTCCTCACGCTTGGTGTCGATCTTCCACCCGAAGACACGAAGATCCCGCATGCGGCGGTCGATCTGCGCCACGTCCGGAAACGCGTCACGGAGTTCCGTCTTGGTGAAGACGTTTCCCTCGCCGACCACCTGGACGAGCCAGAGTGCGGCGCGCTTCATCGTGCCCAGTTTGCTGTCCCGCCATGAAGGAAAGGCCGTGCTCATCTCCACCTCACAGAGCTTGAGCGGGCCAGCCCGACCGCGTGTCAGGGCAGTTGGCGCCTGACAGTGGCCCGCTGCCCACAACGGAACATCAAGTCCGCCTGAAAGAGAAGTGGCTGAGTGTCCAGATGAGCATCCGGACACAGTCGATGGGCCAGTTGAGGATGGACGGAGGCACACTGTCGTCAAAAGCTTCGGTGGGGTGGGACAGAAGGAGCTGGCGTGCCGCGATCGGGTCGCTTCAGGGAACTGGATGCCGGAATACCGGAGGAGAGAAGAGCCCTCGCCAGGGCCTTGCGCAGCTTGATGAGGGTGGTTGGCCTGTCGCTGAGGCATACACATGCCGAGCTGGAAAGACGCGACTTTGGCTGCGATACGTCGGCGAGCGCGCTCTCCGACCTGCTCAACGCGCGCGTCCACAAGCCAAGGCGTGAGGTGATCCGCGCGCTCTACGAACTGGCGGAGACGGCCGGGCGGACGAGCGGCGCCTCCATGCCTGTCACCTGGGAAGAGCTTGAGGGTCTTTGGGTGAAGGCATGCGAACCGCCGGCGGCTTTGTGCGCGAGCTGCCAGCGCACTGTGTTGGGGGGGGGCCCGGGGGGCGGGGGGCGGGCCCACCCGCAAGGAAAAAGGGGAGACGCGCGGGGTAGGGTGGTCGAGGAGGAGAACGACAAAGGCCGGG
>NZ_JBHWEL010000034.1:31162-84620 GCF_042734135.1 Streptomyces sp. NPDC059668
GTTCCCGGGCCCCCTGGTGCCGGGGGCCCGGCAACACGCGAAAGAACAATGGCCTACCGCGCTGACTCTGTTGGACATGAAGCAGAACAGAAGGGCCGAGGATGTTGCCGGCATCCTGCGGCACGTTGGTGTGACGGGCAAGCCGACGGAGGTGGCTCACGCGGTGGCCGCGTGCAGGGCATGTGGGCTGGGTTCTGAGGCGGACGTGATTCTCCGGTACGCGCAGACCGGGCGTGATGCGCGCCAGCTTGCAGAGATCGCCTATGAGTTCATGAGGATCGAAGACAACGCCATGGCCCAGCGCGCACTCGGGATGTTCCTGGCTAGGTAGGAGCGTCCGCCTCGCTGGCGGGGGAGGCCGGACGCCTGGATAGCACCGCTTGGCGGATCGCTTCACTGCATTCTTCCGCCGGCTCGTGTTCCCAGAAGCGCAGGACAAGCCAGCCGGCTGCCCGCAGGCGCTCGTTTGTATCGCGGTCACGGGCCATGTTCCGGGCCACTTTGTCGGACCAGTAGCCGGGATTGGTCTTTGGGGAAACGTAATGCTCAGGACAGCCGTGCCAGTAGCACCCGTCGACGAAAACGGCTACTTTCGCGGGCCGGAAGACCATGTCGGCGGTGCGGCGGAGGTCGGACAGGGGGCGAGCCGCGACTCGGTAGCGCAGACCTTGGGCGTGCACCAGCCGGCGGATAAGCCGCTCCGGAGTGGTGTCCCGGCTTCGGATCGCCTGCATGTTGCGGCGACGCGCGGCAGACGAAGCCCAGGACCCCTCAGGCGGTACCCAGGTGGTCCCTGACGGATCTGGTTCTGACTTGGGGGTTGTCATCTGTGGTGATTTACCAGGTGGACAGAGTGGGTGGCAGCGTTCCGTAAGGGAGGAGGCGGCCTTGTTCGATGATCTCGTCAAGGTCGTCCCTTTGCTGGCTGCTGCCGACAGCGGCAACTGCGGCCTTCAGGGCGTCGAGAGCTACGTGGTAAATGGCATCGGCTTCTCCGGTCCCCCGCGCGATCGAGGCGATCCGGCTTGGCATTGGCTCCGCGGTCACGACCACTAGGTGCGGCAGTCGTCCGCGCCGGTGCCTGATCATTTGAAGGAACTCATGACGTACGTTTTGCACTCGATCTG
Organism: Streptomyces sp. NPDC059668; assembly: GCF_042734135.1. Lineage (NCBI taxonomy): Bacteria > Bacillati > Actinomycetota > Actinomycetes > Kitasatosporales > Streptomycetaceae > Streptomyces > Streptomyces sp. NPDC059668. The sequence goes on from NZ_JBHWEL010000034.1 coordinate 32,290, forward strand.
ACCTAATTGTCCATTTGCAGGATACTGCGGCATGCAGATGGTGGCAGGGCGCGACATCGGCCGCGGGGCTCGTAACGCCTACGGTCACATCAGGCTTGATGAGGTAGTCGCGGCCCAGGTCGACACGGAGAGTGACGTTCTTGCGGACCGCTTCGGCGACTCTGTCCAAATGCTCATACTGTGCGAAGTCGGCCACTGTCTTCTTGTGATCCACGTGCCATGAGCGCTCCGGGGCCAGGAGGGGCAGCGCCGTTTTCAGGTGATCGCAAACGGCGTGCTCCAGTGCGGGGCCAAGACTCTCAGGAGTATTGGGAAGTACCGCACCGGGCTCCACCCCCAACGCCTCAAGCATGTGTCCTGCGAGCAGCTTCGATGTATTGCTGTCGGAGTCAGCGGTGTTCGGGACGAGTTTTCCGGTCTTCTCCAGCTTTTTCCAGCCGAGGAGACGGGTGGCGAAAGGCGCGTGCATCGTCAATCCTGTCTGGTGTGTGAAGGCAAAGGTGGTGCGGATTCAATGGGGTCGTCTGGCTGGGCGAGGACCCATTGCTTTCCGTCCAGGACGGCCACGGGGGTGTCCTGGTGATGGGCCCGTGCGCTGACCACTCGGGCGCTGACGAACTCGCCTTCCTCCGGGAGGGGGAGCCCCAACTGGGCGGCGATCTCGCGATGGCTGGCGTAGTCCCCCATGATGAGGATTCCCTCTGTGCTGAGCGCCGACCGGCTGCCGCCGTTGCCGCGGACTCGCTTCATGTAGTCCTTCTGCTGGGCCACGGTGCGCACCACGTTGCGGCCGATGTGTCGCCTCTGGGCGCGCCGGAAGAGTTCGTTCAAGCGGCGTTGGCCTGAGTCCGAGGCGAACACCGCGGCCCGATCCGCGGTGTCCATGTGGAGGAGTACGTTCTCGGGAAGGGCTTCATTCCGCCACAACCACCGTATCTTGTTCCGGTGTTCAGCCTTGATCGTGAGCTTGAGGTCGCGGTTGTTCCCCGTGTTCAGCCACTCGTTGCGTATCCGGACGAGGCCGACACTCCAGAGGGACTTGTAGTCGTCCGCCCAGGCCAGCAGGCAGAGATGATCCATCGCCTCTGGCGGGATCATCCAGCCTCCGAACTGCTGGGAGTACTTGCAGTCCACGTCGACGCCGGCGATCTGATAGTCCATTGCGTCGCCGTCCGCGAACCTGAACTCACGCTGGAGATTGATCTCCACGAGAGTTCCCGCATGGGTCTTCTCGGTCTTGAAGAGTGTCTTCCAGTCGTAGCGCCCGGTCACCTCGCCGTTAAGCAACTGGTCGATGGTGTCGCGGAGGACCCTGGCAAACCGTCGGCCCGTAGGGTCCTGCGCCTTGATGCGGTCGTAGACCCGGTCCAGTTCAGGGTCCACTCCGGCCGCCAAGTTCGGTAGCGCGACCGAAACGGCGGCTCTGATGTCGGCCTCTTCGAAAGGAAGCATGTTCTCCCCGTTGGTGAGTGATCCGCTACGCGCAGAGCCTTCGCGCCTTAGTCTGCGTTGACGATAACCGCGTCCGGGCGAGTGGAGTCCTTGGTCCGGAAGCGCACGAGCTGCTTCTTCGTGTCGATGGCGGCCTTCGGTGGAATCACGGTGAACGCCATGATGACGCGGTCAGTTGCCGCAGCACCCGTCGTGGCGACGGCTTTGACCTCATCGTCCTGGGTGGCTTCTACGACGGGATACAGGAGCACTACGCCCCGAGTCGCTCCGAGCGCGGGGAAACCGTCTCCCGTGGAAGCAGAGTCAGGCAGTTCGATCAACTGCTGGGCGAACAGACGGTGTTCCAGGCCTGAAATGCGGCCGAAGGACTGCTTCCCAGACTGGCGGCTTCGGCGGAACAAGGAAAACGGTCCCTGGCCCAGCACGGTCGCCTCGATCCGGTTCCGTTGTGTTCGCTGCGGAGCGATGACCAGCCAGTCGTCGACCTTGGCCAGGCGGCCGTCAAGCTGGGACAAGTAGGTCAGGTGCGGGGCGAGAACGTTGCCGTCCTCCCACTCCAGCGAGCTCAGAACGGAAAGGAGCTGAGCGTGCGGGATGACCGTGGTTGCCGCCTGGAAGCTGCGGGGCAGGGGCGAAGTCTCGTCGGGCCGCAGAACGCAGGTCGCTGAGGTACCGCTGAGTGCCGCGAGGGCGAACTTCCAGCGCTCGGTGTTGCGCGAGGTCAGTACAGCGTCCTGCGGGTAAGCGGCCGGCTCGATCGGCTTGCCCGGCGACCGCACCTCCACCAGCTCCGCGTTGAACATCTTGTTCCGGGCCGACGGCTTTACCCACGGGAGGTGCTGGCTCACCAGGGGCGGGATCTGGGCGGGGGTGACCTGGGGGCGGCCGTCCACCAGCGGGGCGTAGCGGGCCAGTTCGGCGCGGAAGAGCTCCTCGTCCCGGCAGATCGCCTCGAAGGCCTCGTACAGGTCGACGGTCTTGGCGTTGCGGCCCTTGCCGAGCTGTTCCTCGCGGCCGATGTACAGCCGAACCAGGTCCCGGTAGCCGGCGCGGAAGCCGAACCAGCGGCCCATCTGCATCAGGGTGTCGGCCTGCTGGGTCGTACGGCGGTAGTACGTGACCGTCAGGCCCTCGACCGTGAACCCGCGGGACAGCTTGGTGCCACCGACCAGGATCTTCCAGACCTTCGGGGTGCGGTCGAAGTCCAGGTCCGGCTGGGCGTAGTCGCGCTCGCTCTCGCCATTGACGACGATGACGGGGCTGCCGCCCCGCTCGATCAGCTGGCATGATCCGGAGACGAACGGCTTGAGTTCCGCATACGTCTCGGGAGTGGGCAGGGAACTGTCCGCGTAGGTGCGGAAGTCTCTCTCGAAGAGAGCCGCCAGGCGTGCGTGGCCCTGCCCCTTGTACGCAGCGTTGCGCCACATCGTCTTGATGCGCTCGGCGAGCACCGCGTGCTCCGCCATGCGGACCGACTCGTGCACCAGCATCGTGTGGTGCCGGAACGGGTCGGAGGAAACACCGTGCTCCGCGCGGTAGATCTTCAGTGCGCCCGTGAGGACGAAGGCGTCCAGGGCCTCCTGGAGGCGGTCGCCGGTGTAGTCGTAGATGCCCCGGACGTGCTTCTTCTCGGCCTCGCCCTCGTCGTCGATCGTGTCCAGGTCATAGAAGTCCTGGACGCCCATGTAGTCGGTGGGCCGGGGCAGCGAGATCAGGAAGTCGCGCGGGAAGAGGTCTTCCTCGTCGCCCGGGTCGACGAACACGTTGGCGAACGGGGTCGCGGTGTAGCCGACGTACTGGGCGCGGGGCAGCAGCTTCAGGAGCTTGCTGATCTGGCCGTTGATCGCGGTGCGGATGACCTTGCCGTCCTCCCACTTCTTGGGGTCCGTGGTGTTCACGGAGGCCTGGTCCGACTCGTCGTCGATGATGAGGGCCGGGATCTCGCCGAGGATCGGACCCATCTTCTTGAGGTCCTTGACCAGCTTCTCCAGCACCGACTTGTTCTTCTTCACCACCATGATCCGTGCGCGGGCCGCGTGCAGGTTCGCCGGGTCGTGCAGGGGGCGGGTGCGGTCGGGCTTCTCGAACTCCAGCGCACTGATGCCGCGTTCCAGGGACATGTAGTCACGGTCGCGGGAGGTGAGCCGCTCGATGTCGAAGGCGCCGAGGTCGGAGGGGCGGGCGCCGAAGGAGACGAACTTGGCGGGCCAGTCCTCGTCGTCCTGGTAGTCGATGCCGACAAGAGCGTCCAAGTCGTTCGGGTCGGCGGCGCCGAGGATGTTCTCCTGGCCGATCAGTTCCATGTCGAGCCGGCGCTGGGTCTGGCCGCGCAGCAGGTTCAGTGTGCCGCCGAGCACGATGACCAGCCGGTAGCCGGCGTCGATGGCCTTGGCCGTGACTCCGGTGAAGTTGGCGGTCTTGCCGGACTGCACGTAGCCGACGACCAGTCCGCGCGCGCCGTACGGGTCGTCACGGGTGGGATCGGCCAGCCGCTCCACGACCGCGTGGGCGGCCTCGTCCAGGCCGGAGACGGCCGCGTCGCCCCAGCCCTTGCGGCGCAGCAGTCGCTCGTACGACGTCCAGTAGAAGGAGCGGTTCGCCGCCTGCTGCCGGGTGTACCAGGGCTGGAACTCCCGGCTGATGGTGACGGGTCCGGGTTCGGTGTGGACGGGGACCGCGGTGTCGAAGGCCTTGCGGAGATCCGCGTCCAGCGCGAGCTTGTCGTAGACCTCGGCGCGCCGCTCGAGGGTGCGTGCCGTCGTGGCCGACCACGAGGGGGACTGCTCGAAATCCCAGGCGGTGAGCTTGCGGCGCCAGACGGCGAGCAGGTCGTCCCCGGGGGTCGCGGCCAGGATGCGCTCGTGAAATCCGGCCACGTCCGTGTCCGCCGGCTCTTCGTCGTCGGCGAGCGCGAAGGCGAGCTTGGCGAAGTGCTTGGGGCCGCGCCGGCTCATCGCGTCGAGCACCTCGCCGTGAAGGTCGGTGAGGCGGTCGGGAGCGGGCGCGTTCTCGGCGGTCACGGTGGTCGGATGGCCTCTCTGGTGTGCGGGAAGTCGCGGGGTGAGCGGTGGACTAGTCGTCGACGCGGGCGAGTTCGGCTCGTACGGCGGTGACGAGCACGCTGTTCCACAGGGCGACCTTGTCGGTCTGGTTGGCCCAGACCCGCTCCTTCTGGAAGATCTCGTTGAGCATCAGGTAGAGAAGGCTCTTGAGGACCGGAGCGTCGTTGGAGCCTCCTCGCCGGCCGCCGTTGAAGGCGTGCCGGTAGTCCCTGTTGAGGACGACGAGGCGCTCCTTGTGGTCGATCGTGAAGAGGAGGTCGGCGGAGTCGACGCCGGCCGGTACGTCGAGTTGGGCCCAGACGAACGTGATGGGGTCGTCGCCCTCCAGCTGGGGCAGTTCGTCGCGCAGCGTCCGCTTCAGCTTGGGATCGATTCCCTTGCCGGGCGGAATGACGGCGGTGCGCTTGACCTCGGTACGCCGCTTGGCGGCTTCGCGGTAGGCCGTCTCCGCGTCCCGGACGTAGTCGGTGAAGGCGTGGCCGGTGTCGGCGTTCGCCGCCTTCTCCAGACCGCGAGCGAACGCCGGGGTGACCTGGACACCGTCCTTCTTGACGGTCAGGGAGAACACGTCGTTGGGCTCGGACGGCAGGTCCAGGGCGATCCTGGCGAGAGCGAGGTGGCCCTCCGGACTGCGGGTGTCGTTCCAGCCGCCTGCCTGGACGAGGCGGTTGTTGCGGTAGAGGTAGAAGCCCTGGCGTTCGGCGAGCGGGCCGATCCCGCGGTACGCGACCAGCGGAGACTTGGGCGGCCATATGTGCGCCGTGAACGAGACGTCTCCGAGGCCCTCCACAGGGGCGGTGTACGTGCGGGGATAGCCGGGGCGGCCGGGGACCCGGTACCCGAACGGGTCGATGGGCTCGACTCCCCGGTGGTCCAGCTCCTCCCGGGTGTGGACGTCCTCGACGACGATGTCCACGTGGAAACCCTCGCGGGCGAGGAAGCGATGGAGGTAGAGGCCGAGGTGGGTCTCGAGCCGTTCGATCGCGTCATTGAGGTAGCGGTCGGTCTGACCCGCGGTGATGGTCTCGAACGGGCGGACCTGATCCCAGCGCACGATCGTGCCGTGCCAGCCGATGATCCCGTCATAGCGGTCGACCAGGTCCTGGCAGTACGTCGCGTCGACGATGTCGCAGGTGAAGTCGGCCTGCGCACGGGCGGTGAGCCAGCGACGGCCGGTCGACGGGCTGCGCTTGGTCCGGCTGATGACGGTGAGTGCGTCGGCGTGCGAGAGGGAGGCCGCCTTCAGCCCGGCGCCGAAATGCCCGAGGGCCCCGGCGGCGTACTTCTCGCGCCCGCCGACGGTCATCGCCGTGTCCAGGCTTGCCTCGTCCATGCCGTGGCCGTCGTCGATGACGAGCAGACCGACGAGGCGGTCGCGGCCACCGCGTTCGCCCGTGTCGCGCAGGAAGCTCACGACGACGTTGTGGGCTCCTGCGTCGATCGAGTTGTCGATCAGGTCGGCGACGGCCGCCTCGAAGCCGTAGCCCTGGTGCGCGAGCGATTCGAAGGACCTGGCTGCCGGGGGGAGCCGCTTGCTTCCGCTGGTGGGTACGTCGAACTGCCAGTCCGAAGACGGCTGGTAGGGCGGCATACGTGTTCCTCGCGGGCAGAGCCGTGCCCGGGATGCGCGCGGGCAGGCCAGTTCAGCTGGTCACATGTGACGTTAGCGCGCGTGAGTTGTGAAGGAACAGTGGGATCGTAAGAAATGCGCCTGACGCCCCTGGACGTGTTCCAGGGGCGAACCTCAAGGGGTGTGACGTCGCCGGTGTCAAGCGTTCTGGATCCCGTGACACTCCCCATACCCCCGCCCGGACCCACACCAGCACACAACCCCCCGCTGAGGCGGCCAGGCCGTTGCGCGGCCTCGGGCTGCCAGGGTTGTCGCGTACTGGGGGAGGAGCGTCGTGTCGGACGGGGACGAGGCCTCCGAGGCGGAGAAGGCCTCGTAGGACGGGACCGTGCCGGTGACGATGCCCAGGTTGGGGGTGCCGGAGGCGGACAGTTCGCGCAGGGACGCCTCTATCGTCGCCAGGTGTTCCTCGTGGGACGGGTACTCCGTGGCGAGCGAGGGGTACGCGGCGAGGAGTTCCGCCAGTTCGTCGGCGGGCCAGTGCAGGACCGCGACCGGGAACGGGCGGGAGAGGGCCTCGCGGTGGGCGCCCAGTTCGGCGCGCAGGCGGCTGATCTCCGCCTGGAGCTCCGCCGGGTTCTCCGAGCCGAGTGACCACACGCGCTTGGGGTCGTGGAGCTCGTCGAGGGAGACGGGCGACGAGTGGAGGGTGTCCGCGAGGGCGTCCCAGTCGTCGTGGGCGACGCCCAGCATGCGGCGGACGCGGTGGCGGCCGAAGAGGATGGGGCGGGTGGCGTACGGCGGGTCCGTCACGTCGGTCAGGAGCAGCGTCGCGCCCTCCGTGAACGTCTCCTGCGCCGCCTCCAGCTCGTCGTGCGACTCCAGCGCCTCCGCCACGATCACCCAGGGGGCGGGGTCGCGGGGGGACGCGGCGCGCACTCCGTCGATGATCGCGCGTGCCTCCGCCTCGTGGCCGTACTCCCACAGGTTCGACGCCTTCAGGGCGCGGACCAGGTGGGGGCGCTCCAGGGGTGTCGGGGACGCCAGGAGGCGGTCGTAGAGTGCGCTGGCGCCGGGGCGGTCGCCGGCCAGTTCGAGGTGGGCCGCGGCCTGCAGGAGCAGGTGTTCGGCGTCCTCGGGATAGAGGCCGGCGGTCCGCTCCAGGCGTGCGGCTTCGGCGGTGTGGTCGACGTTGTCGGCAGGCGTGTCGGGGCGCATGGGGGACACCGTACTGCCGTCGCCTTACGAAATGGAGAGATCCGCTGGCCAGAGGGTGAGCGGGGGCGGCCGATACCCGTCACGGGGGACGGGGAGGGCGGAGGTGCCGGTGGGCGCCGGCGGCGGGTGCCCCTCCGGGGCGTGCGCGCGGTCGCGCACCGGGCTCAGGTCACCGCCCCGTCGACCTGCAGTGTCTGTACCGCCCCCGCCGCGAACGGCACGCTCAGTGACTTCCCGTTCAGATGTGTGTCCGAGTGTGCGGTGTAGAGGTCACCGCCACCGCCGGTGACCGTGTTCCAGCGGGGGACCAGGCCGCCGGTGGAGCCGGTCACCGTGGTGAAGCGGGAGAGGTCGAAGGTCAGGGTCTGGGCGGACGTGGACTTGTTCGCCGCGACGATCACCAGGCGCCTCGCCGTCGCGTCGTACGCCGCCACCGCGTGGTCCACGCCCGTGTCCACGATCGTCATCCCGGGGCGGATGTGGCGGCTGAACTGGGCCATGACGTAGAGCTTCGTCTCGACCGGGCCGGCCGTCAGGGTGCTCTCGTCGTACTTGATCAGGCCCCAGCCGGCCGTGGGGTCCATGACCTGCCAGTAGACCCAGGCGGTCGGGTGCAGCCAGCGGAAGTCCAGGAGGAGGTTGCTCGCCAGGCTGAGGCCGGTGCCGTCGCCGTCGCCGTACTCGGAGTTCCACAGGGTCTTGCCGCCGGTGGTCACGGCGTCCGTGTAGAGGAGGTCACGGCGGCCGCCCGACCCCTGGTAGCCGTGCACGTTGACCCGGTCGACCAGGGCCCTCGTCGTCGTGCCGAAGGAGTTCCAGGTCGTGCGCGCCAGGTCGTAGCTCGTCTCGTCGGACGCCGAGATCCTGGTGCCCGTGAGGCCACGCCGGTCGAGTTCGCCGCGCAGGTGGGACAGGACGGCGGACTGGACGGAGGCGTCGACGTGGCAGCCCTCCTGAGTGCCGGTGGCCGTCCACCAGTTGGAGGACGGCTCGTTGAAGGCCTCCACCGTCGAGAAGTTCACGCCCCAGTTGTCCCTGGCGTACAGGGCCACCGCGGCCAGGTGCGAGGCGTGCTGGCGGTAGTTCCAGGACTGGAGGTTGTTGCCGCCGCCGGACGCGCCCGACGGGTTGTGGTTCAGACACATCCACCACATCGGGGAGTTCGCGAACAGTTCGCTCACCGCGCCGCGAGCGGTCGCCTTCGTGAGGGCGGCGCGCTGGGTGGCGTCCGCCGTCCACTTCCAGGCCGACGAGGCGGGGTCCTCGTCGTTCCAGTCCTGCCAGTAGCCCTCGATCCGCTTGTACGCGGGGATGTTGGGCGACGCGGTCATGCTCTCGCCGCCGACGCTGTTCGTGCTGCAGGCGCCGAGGTTGTAGCGGGCGATGTTCAGACCGAGGCCGGGCAGGGTGACGCCGCCGTAGGTGACCGACCTGGTGGTGAAGAAGAGGTCCGCGAAGTCGTCCCGGGCCCCGAACACGTTGGCCCACCAGGCGAGCGAGGTGCCCCAGCCGTCCCATGTTCCATACGTGCAGCGGGGGTTGACGGCGATGGCCGCGTCGGCGTGCGCGGTTCCTGTCGCCAGGGCGCCACCGAGGAACGTACCGCCCGCTGCGGCCAGCAGTGTTCTGCGTCGGATCACGGCTCTCCACCTCTCCGGAACTCTCGACTGACGTTCTGGGGACGCGCGTTGGTTCGCCGGGTTGATGTCTCCGGCCCCGCCGAAGCCCTCAGGAAGCATCCGGTGTGGCGTGTGGGGTTGTCGAGGGTTGTGACATCCCTTTCTCAAACCACTGGAGGAAGCGGACCGGACGGGTGGAGGCGTACGGGGCTGGTGACTTGCGGGGGTACGGCTTATCGTGCGGCCCCGGTGAGCGCGAGGCGCGGCGGGGCGGGGCGCGACGGGGTGACGGGGCGACAGGATCACGGGGTTTCGGGGTTGCCGGCCGAGCGGTACGGGCCGGGGGAGAGGAGGGGCGCGCGTGCGGGTTCGGGTGGTGCGGCACAGCACCCTGCGTCGGCGGGCCCTCCGCAGGCGCGTCCTGTGGACCGGCGGGGAACTCCTCGTCACCGTCGGTGTCGTCCTCCTGCTCCTCGTCGCCCACCAGTTGTGGTGGACCAACCGGCAGGCCCGGCACGACGCCGAGCGCGAGGTGCGGGCGTTGGAGCGGGAGTGGGGCGCACCCGGGACGCCGGGGCCGGCCGGTCTCTCCGCGGAAGCCACGGGGGCGGCGGGAGCCGAGCGGGCGGCCACGGAGGCCGGGGGCGGGGACGGGAGCGCCCGGTCCCGGGAGCGTGAACGGGGGGCGGGGTCCAGCGACACCACCGGCGCGCCTCGCTGGTCCCAGGCGTACGCCGTCCTCACCGTTCCCCGCCTCGGCCTTCGCGTCCCCGTTGCCGAGGGCGTCGGCAAACGGGACGTCCTCAACAAGGGATACGTCGGCCACTACAAGGGGTCCCAACAGCCGGGCCAGGCCGGGAACTTCGCGGTCGCCGGGCACCGGAACACCCACGGGGAGCCGTTCCGGTACATCAACCGGCTGCGTCCCGGGGACACCGTCCGCGTCGAGACGGCGTCCGCCGTCTTCACGTACGCCGTCGACAGGACGCTGCCGCGGACCTCCGCGCGGGACGGCGGTGTGATCGGCCGGGTGCCGCGCAGTACCGTCCGGCCGTCCTACGGCTACAGCGAGCCGGGGTACTACATCACCCTCACCACCTGCACCCCCGAGTACACCTCCACGTACCGCCTGGTGGTGTGGGGGAAGCTGCGGTCCATGAAGCCCCGGTGAGTCTCGGTGAGCCCCGTCAAGTCCCCATGAGACCGGGGTCGCTGGAGAGGCGCCGCTGCCAGGAGCCGTGAATGCGCCGCTCGCGGAACCATCGGGCCCCTCCCGGACGTCGAAAGGGTGCCGGGCCCGGACTCGATCCCGACCCGGCGGGACCTGTGGGTGTGCGAGAGGGGGAGTGGCCGATGATCCGTCGCCGGGTGACCGTGCGCCGGCCCGCCGCGCCGTTCCGCCTCGCCCTGCCCCTCGTCCTCCTCTTCCTCGCCGAGGTCGTCCTGCTCGACGCCGGTGGCATCTCGGCCGCCGTCGCCGTCGCCCTCGCCGCCACCACGGCGGCCGGCACCGCCCTCGCGGTCTGCGCCGTCCTCGCCGCGCGCTGCGCCCCCGTCGTCCCGCGCACGAGGGTCCGGACGGCCCTGCGGGACCGCGAGCACCGTACGGCCTTCCTGCCGCAGCGTGATCCCGACGCCGCGGGGCGCCGGCGACCCCGGGCACCGGGGCCCGCCCTCCCGGCGACCACCGCGTAGGCCACGCCTCCTCCTCTCGTACGCGCCGCACGGTCCGTACGACCCCGTGCCTTCCGTGCGACCCCGCACGGTCCGTACGACCGACCGACGTGGCTCTCGCGGGTCGTCATGCCGACATCTGCTCCGACTCCGGCACGACGAGACCCTCGGAGGGCTCATCCATGTCCACGCTCATGGCCACTTTCGCCACACTGGTCGAGCAGGTCGCCGACCTGCTGCAGCCGTTGTTCCACGCCTCCGCGGCCGCCGCCGCGATCGTTCTGATCACCATGCTCGTACGGCTGCTCGTGCACCCCCTGTCACGCGCGTCGGCGCGGGGGCAACGGGCACGTGCCGCGCTGCGCCCGCAGGTCGCCGAGTTGCGCGAGAAGCACGGCCGCGACCAGGAGAAGTACCAGCGGGCGCTGCTGGAACTGCACGCGCGGGAGAAGGTGTCGCCCCTGGCCGGCTGCCTGCCCGGTCTCCTCCAGATACCTGCCTTCGTCCTCCTCTACCACCTGTTCTCCAGCACGACGATCGGCGGTGGCCCCAACGGCCTGCTGGACCACCGGCTGTTCGGCGCGCCGCTCGGCCACCGGTACGCGGACGCCCTCGGGGGCGACGGGGTGTTCGGGGCCCAAGGGCTCGTCTATCTGGGCCTGTTCGTGGTGGTCGCCCTGGTCGCGACCTTCAACTACCGGCGTACGAAGCGGACGACGGCCGGCGCGGCGTCGGAGGCCGGTGGCGAGCAGCAGATTCCCGGGCTCGGCGCGGTCGGCGCGGTCATGCCGTTCCTCTCCTACTTCACGCTCCTCACCGTGGCGCTGGTGCCGCTGGCCGCCGCGCTGTACGTGGTGACCAGTACGACGTGGAGCGCGGTGGAGCGGGCGGTGTTGTATCCCTGAGGGTGCGGGGGCGCCGTGTGAGCCACCTGAGCCGCTCGGGCCGGGTGGCCGTGGTGGGTGGCGGTGGGTGCTGGTGAGCGGTCGTGGGCGGTCCAGTCCGTGAACGGGGTATTGCGGACTGGACGTGCAGCTTGGAGGATCGACCAGTCCTCCGATGGCTGCACCCGTCGGGGCTGCCGCGATCGAGGGAGATTGTGATCATGAAGCTGCTGCGAGTCGGTACGGCGGGATCGGAGCGGCCCGCGCTGCTCGACACCGAGGGAATCCTCCGGGACCTGTCGGGCGTCGTCCCGGACATCGACGGGCCGCTGCTCGCCGACGGCGCCGCGCTCGGCCGGATCCGTGCGGCCGCCGAGTCCGGGGAACTGCCCGTGCTGGACACGGCGGGGCTTCGGGTCGGGCCGCCGCTCGCCCGTATCGGCAAGGTCGTCTGCATCGGCCTGAACTACCACGACCACGCACGGGAGACCGGGGCCGAGGCGCCCGCCGAGCCGGTGATCTTCTTCAAGGCGGCGGACACGGTGGTCGGGCCGCACGACACCGTGCTCGTGCCGCGCGGGTCGGTCAAGACCGACTGGGAGGTGGAGCTGGCGGTGGTGATCGGACGCACCGCGCGCTATCTGCCGTCCCACGAGGAGGCGCTCGCGCACGTCGCCGGGTACGCGGTCGCGCACGACGTCTCCGAGCGCGAGTTCCAGATCGAGCGCGGGGGGACCTGGGACAAGGGCAAGAACTGCGAGACGTTCAATCCGCTGGGGCCGTGGCTGGTGACCGCGGACGAGGTCCCGGACCCGCAGGACCTGGCGCTGCGGCTGTGGGTCAACGGTGAGCTCAAGCAGGACGGCACGACGGCCGAGCAGATCTTTCCGGTCGCCGAAGTGGTCCGCTACGTGAGCCAGTTCATGACCCTCTACCCGGGTGACGTCATCAACACCGGTACGCCGGCGGGGGTGGCGATGGGGCGGCCGGAGCCGAAGCCGTATCTGCGGGCCGGGGATGTCGTGGAGCTGGAGATCGAGGGGTTGGGGAGGCAGCGGCAGGTGTTCGGGGCGGCGTAGGGCTTTGCCGGGTGCGGGTGCGGGTGCGGGTGCGGGTGCGGGGCGGTGGGGGTTGGGCGCGCAGTTCCCCGCGCCCCTGGGAGGCATGGGGGCTGCGCCCCCGGCCTTTTGCGGTCGGTGGTTCTGTGTGGGGCTGTGGGGGTTGAGCGCGCAGTTCCCCGCGCCCCTTGGAGGGGCGGGGCTGCGCCCCAGCCCCTCTGCGGTCGGCGTGTTGGGGGCTGGGCGCGCAGTTCCCCGCGCCCCTGGTGGGGCGCGGGGGTCCCTCGGCTTACGGGGTCAGGAAGTGGGTCAGTGCCTCTACGACCATCGCGTGGTCGTCCAGTTGGGGCAGGCCCGAGACCACCACGGTGCCGATCACGCCCGCGCCCTCGACCGTGACCGGGAACGCGCCGCCGTGGGCCGCGTACGTGTCGGGGTCGAGGCGTGAGGACTCCTCGAACGTCGTGCCCTTGGCGCGGAAGCGGGTGCCGACCAGGAGCGAGGAGCAGCCGTAGCGCTCGACGACCCGGCGCTTGCGGTCGATCCAGGCGTCGTTGTCCGGGGTCGAGCCGGGCAGTGCCGCGTGGAAGAGCTGCTGGCCGCCCCGCCGGATGTCGACGGCGACGGGGGCGCGGCGTTCACGGGCGAGCTCGACGAGCAGCGTGCCCAGCGTCCACGCGTCGTCGTGGGTGAACCGGGGAAGCACCAACCGGCGCTCCTGCTCCTCCAGTTCCGCGATGTCCGGGGCGCTCACAGGGCCACCACCGTGTTCTCGCGGGCGGAGCGGTGCGCCGCCTCCAGCACGTCGAGCGCTGCCGCCGCCTCGTGCGCGGTGACCGGGTTCGGCCCGCCGTCGCGCAGGGCGGCCGCCACCGCCGCGTAGTACGCCGGGTACGCGCCCGGGAGCGTGGGCTCGGGCAGGCCGCCTCCGGTGAGCGGTGACTCGCCGGAACCCACGCGGCCCCACAGGGACTCGGGCTCGACACCCCACTCGGCCGTCGTGCCGGGCCGGCCGCCCTCGCGCAGCTGCGCCTCCTGCGGGTCGAGGCCGTGCTTCACGTAACCGGCCCGCGAGCCGAGGACGCGGAAGCGCGGGCCGAGCTGCGCGGTGGTCGCGGAGACGTAGAGGTGGGAGCGGACGCCGCTCGTGTGCGTGATCGCGATGAAGGTGTCGTCGTCCGTCACGGCGCCGTCACGACGGACGACCGCCTCGGCGTACACCGAGGCCGCGGGGCCGAAGAGGACGAGCGCCTGGTCGACGACGTGGCTGCCGAGGTCGTAGAGGAGACCTCCGATCTCTGCCGGGTCGCCGGACTCGCGCCAGCCGCCCTTGAGCTGCGGACGCCAGCGCTCGAAACGGGACTCGAAGCGCCATACGTCGCCGAGCTCGCCCTCGTCGAGCAGCTTGCGGAGGGTCAGGAAGTCGTTGTCCCAGCGGCGGTTCTGGAAGACCGAGAGGAGGAGGCCGCGCTCGTCGGCCAGGGCGGCGAGCTCCCGGGCCTCGGCCGCCGTGCCGGCGATCGGCTTGTCGACGACGACCGGGAGGTCCGCCTTGAGGGCGGCGGTCGCGAGCGGGACGTGGGTCTTGTTCGGAGAGGCGATGACGACCAGGTCCAGCTCGTCGGCGCGTGCCCAGAGGTCGTCCGGGGTGGCGGCGAAGCGCACCTGGGGGAACTCGGCGCGGGCCTGCTCCTGCCGCTCCGGGTTCGAGGTGACGATCGTGTCCAGGGCCAGGCCCTCGGTCGCGGCGATCAGCGGGGCGTGGAAGACGGAGCCCGCGAGCCCGTAGCCGATGAGGGCCACGCGGAGGGGGGCGCCGGGGGCGGAACCTGCTTCAGGACCTGTGTCAATCGTGCTTCCTGTCATGGCTCCACTTTGGCAACGCTGTTGCCAAAGTGCAAGCGCGGGGGACAATGGCGTACGTGAACAGGACCAGCGCGGAGTCGGGAGCGAGCCTGCCGGGGCGGCTCGAGGGGGCGGGGGCGAATCTGCTCGCCCTGCGCAGTCACAACGGGGCGCTCGTGCTCGACCTGCTGCGCACGGCGGGAACGACGGGCATCAGCCGCCTCGAACTCGCCGAGCGCACCGGGCTGACCCCGCAGGCCGTCAGCAAGATCACCGCCCGGCTGCGGGCGGACGGGCTGGCGGCGGAGGCGGGACAGCTGGCCTCGACGGGCGGCAAGCCGCGTACCGTACTGCGGCTCGTCCCCGAGGCCGGGCACGCGGTCGGGCTCCACCTCGACCGGGACGAGCTGACGGCGGTGCTCTGCGATCTCGCGGGCGCGGTGGTCGCCGAGCGGAGGGTGCCGCTCGGTCTGGGGGCCGGGGCGGAGGCCGTCGTCGCGGGGGCGGCGCGGGAGGTCGAGGCGCTGATCGAGGGGGCCGGGGTCTCCGTCCTCGGGGTCGGCGTCGCGCTGCCCGGGCCGCTCGACCACGCGCGAGGGGTGCTGCACCGGGTCACGGGGTTCCCCGAGTGGGACGGATACCCGCTGCGGAACGTGCTCGCGGGGCGGCTCGGGGTGCCGGTGGTGGTGGACAAGGACACCAACGCGGCGGCGCTGGGGCTGGCCGTGAGTGGGTGTGCGCCGGGGCGCGGCCCCGTGCTCGGACGCGACGGCGGGCTCGACGGAACGCCCGGTGACGGCGGCCAGGACGGGGGCGGCGACCACGGTGGCGGCGACGGCGCGGGTGGCGATGGCTCGGGTGGCGACGGCGCGGGCGGGGAGGCCTTCGCCTATCTGCATCTCGGTACCGGGCTCGGGGCCGGGCTCGTGTTCGGTGGGGCCGTGCACCGGGGCGCCCGTACCGGGGCGGGCGAGTTCGGACACCAGGTCATTCAGCTGGACGGCCCCCTGTGCGACTGCGGCAACCGTGGCTGTGTCGAGGCGCTGTGCCTCGCCGCGGTGGGACGAGGGGCCGTGGACGAGGCGGCCCGCGTACTGGGCGCGGGGGCCGCGAACCTGGTCGGATTGCTCGACATCGACCTGGTGCTGCTCGGCGGCCGTACGGTCGCGGCTCATCAGGAGGCCTTCGTACGGGGTGTCGGAGCCGTACTGGGGGAGCGGGCCCGGCGTGAGGGCACGGACACGGTTCCGGTGCGGATCGCTCCCGGCGGGGCGCGCGGGGTGGCGGAGGGGGCGGCGCAGTTGTTGCTGGCCCCGCTGTTCGGTCGGGGAGAGGGGCGCGGGGAGCGGCGCGGAGAAGGCTGAGGCGCGGGGCGGCGGGGCCGCGCGGGAGGGGGCGGCGAGAACCGCGGGAGGAGCGGAGCTCCGATCGGGAGGCACGGATTCCCTCGCCGCTGCTCCTCCGGACCTCCTCCGCTGTTCTTCCTGACTTCCTCCGCCGCTCCTCCGGCCTCCTCCGTGCCCCCCTCCCCTCTTCCGCGATCCGCTGTTCGAGGGGACTTCCGCCGCCGATCGGGGCCATGGGCGGGCGTGGTGGCGCGGGGGCGCCGGGTGGTGGTGGCAGGGTCTCGCGTGCCGTTGCCCGTTACCGCCTGACGTTCCTGGTCCCCACCGTCCTCGATCGGCAAAGGCCTTTCATGCGACCGCGCCCGTCCCTCCCGCCGCTCCTGAACCGGCTCCAGTTCGCCCCGACCGCCGCCGCGCCCGCCCTGGGTCTCGCCCTCGCCCTCGCCCTCGCGCCCGCCCCCGCGCACGCGCTCGCCGCCTCCACGGACCCCGGCCCCACCTGTGCCGCCCCGGACACCCGGACCTTCCCCGTCAAGACCAGGATCCACGGGGGGCCCGGCACCTTCGAGGCCGGTGGCGGCTTCGGGACCTGGTACATCGACCTGACCAACACCACGGCGCACACCTGCGGAGACATCCACCCGGTCGTCGTGCTGGTGGACGGCAAGCGGGCGCTGAAGCCGAAACAGGCGCGGATGGAGTTCTACGAGGGCGAGAAGCCGCACCCGGTCGTGTTCGAGAGGAGCGACGAGGACGAGAACGTGGGGGCGTTCGACGACGGGTTCCCGGGATTCACCGTCGGGCCCGGCCGGACGGTCACCGTGAAGGTCCGGCTCTCCGTGACCTCCGACGCCGTGCCGAACGACGTCGTCGCCAACGCGGCGGCCGTCCAGCGGCACGGCGACGACGGGGACTGGGTGGGGCAGTCGAACGACTACCGGTTCCGGATCGACGGCGGCGGCACCGACGTCCCGGGGAACGCGGAGACCCACGGTCACACCGACGGCGGCGGCACCGGCGGGGGGAACGGCGGGGGCACCGGCGGGGGCGGCAACGGAGGGGGGAGCGGTGGTGACGGCGGGGGCGGTACCGCCCAAGGCGGCAGTGGCGGCAGCGGCGGGACCGGCGATTCCGGTACCGGTACCGACTCGGGTACCGGCGGAGGCGGGTCCGGGGCCGGCGCCGGGGGTGTCGACGGTGGCGGAAGCGGCGGGGGCGGCGACGGGGGAACGGGCGGGGGCACGGACGGCGACGGAGGCACGGGTGGTGTCTCCGCCGCGGACGAGCTCGCCGAGACCGGTCCCGGCGCGCCGCACGGGTTCGGTGTGGCGGGCGTGATCGGCGTGTTCGCGACCGGCGTCGCCCTGTTCGTCGTGGCCCGCCGCGCCCGGTCCGACCGGCGCTGAGCCGTCCGTCCGCGCCCGGTCCGACCGGCGCTGAGCCGTCCGTCCGCGCCCGGTCCGACCGGCGCTGAGCCGTCCGTCCGCGCCCGGTCCGACCCGCGCCGAGCCGTGGGCCGGGGCCCGGGCCGGGCCCCGCCCCCCCCGCCCGCGCGCCCGGCCGCGAGCGCCCGGTCCGTAGCCGTCCGTCCGCGCCCGGTCCGACCGGCGCTGAGCCGTCCGTCCGCGCCCGGTCCGACCCGCGCCGAGCCGTTCGCCGGCTCCCGGTCCGGTCGCCGCCGCCCCCTCCCGCGGGCACGGCCGCGCGTCCCGTCTGCGACGATCCCACCCGTGGACTACCCGAACGACCAGGCCCCCGGCGCCCCCGTCCGCTCCGGCATCCCGGAGCACGGCCGCATCCCCAAGTACTACGCGGTGAAGGCGCACATCGCCCTGCTGATCGAGGAGTTGGGCGAGGGCGGCCTCCTGCCGACCGAGCGGGACCTCGCCGAACAGTACGAGGTCGCCCGCGAGACCGTACGCCAGGCCCTGCGCGAGCTGCTGCTCGAAGGGAAGCTGCGGCGGCAGGGGCGCGGGACGGTCGTCGCGGGGCCGAAACTGGAGCAGCCGCTCTCCCTCGCGAGCTACACCGAGGGCGTCCGGCGGCAGGGGCGCACCCCCGGCCGTACGCTGATCAGCCTCGATCGTTTCCCCTGCTCCGAGATCCTCGCCGCGGAGGCCGGGCTGACCCGTGGCGAGCCCGTCTGGCACATGGAGCGGGTGCTGCTCGCGGACGACGAGCGGGTCGGACTGGAGAGCACCTACGTCGCCGTGGCGCGCGTACCGCACCTCGACCGCGACTTCGTCCCGGACTCGTCCTTCTACGCGTACCTCCACGACCGGCTCGGGATCGCGTTCGGCGACGCGGACGAACGCATCGAGACCGTGCTGGCCACCCCGCGCGAGGCGCTGCTCATCGGTACGCCGCCGGCCCTGCCGATGATCCTGATCCACCGTGTCTCGCGGGACACGGAGCGGCGGCCGCTGGAGCGGGTGCGGACGCTGTACCGGGGGGACCGCTTCTCCTTCACGGCCCACCTGGGGGGATGATTCGAGCCATGTTCGGGCGGGCTCCGGCCCGCCTCTTTTTATAACGACCGAATAACGGGTCTAGCCCAAACGTGATGGGCAGTTCACCATCTGGTTGCAGTCCGGACCCTTCCGATTCCCCCGTACCGAGGAGCGTTGCCGTCGTGAGAGTGATAGTTGTCGGAGCCGGAGTGGTGGGCACCCTGCATGCCTGGCACGCAGTGGAGCGCGGCCACGAGGTCGTCCAGATCGAGCGCGAGGCGGAGGCCCGTGGGGCCTCGCTGCGCAATTTCGGGCAGATCTGGGTGAGCGGTCGCGCCGGAGGAGAGGAACTCGAGACCGCACTGCGGGCGCGGGAGCTGTGGGAGTCGATCGGGGCGCGCGTGCCCGGTCTCGGCTTCCGGGCCAACGGGTCGCTGACCCCCCTGCGCGGGGAGCGCGAGCTCGCCGTCGCCGAGGCCGCCCTGGCCCGTGACGACGCCGCCGCCCGTGGCTACAAGCTGTTCACGCCCGACGAGGCGCGCGCGGTGAACCCGGCCCTGCGGGGGACGTTCGACGCCGCCCTGTACTGCGAGCGCGACGCCGCCGTCGAGCCCCGCACCGCCCAGCTCGCCCTGCGCGAACAGCTGTCGCGGTCCCCCGGCTACACCTTCCTGCCGGGGCGCGAGGTCCGGGACGTGATCGGAGAGCACGCCGTGCGCGACGACCACGGGGACGTGCACACCGGTGACGTCGTCGTGCTGTGCACGGGCGCCTGGCTCGGCGGTCTCGTACGGGAACTGGCCGGTCCCGAGCTGCCCGTGCGGCGCGTACGGCTGCAGATGATGCAGACAGACCCGCTCGGCGAGCCGCTCACGACCTCGGTCGCGGACGCCGACAGCTTCCGGTACTACCCCGCCTACCGCAGCCCCGCCCTGGACGAGCTCAACACGCTCCAGCCCCAGGTCCCGACCGCCGCCGAGCACCGGATGCAGCTGCTCATGGTGCAGCGCGCGGACGGCGGACTGACCATCGGCGACACCCACGAGTACGAACACCCCTTCGCCTTCGACACCCTCGAAGACCCCTACGACCACCTCACCGAGGTCGTCGAGTCCTTCCTCGGACGCCCGCTGCCGAAGATCCGGCGCCGCTGGGCCGGGGTGTACGCGCAGTGCACGGACACCAGCCGGGTCGTGCACCGGCAGCGGGTGCGGGACGGGGTGTGGCTGGTCACCGGGCCCGGCGGGCGCGGAATGACCTGTTCACCGGCGATCGCCGAGACCACTGCCGACGAACTGGGATGGTGAAAGAGAGGATGAGGAAAATGATCACGGACACACGGCTCGTCGTCCTCGACATGGCCGGCACCACCGTCGCCGACGGCGGCCTGGTGGAGCGGGCCTTCGCGGTGGCCGCCGGGGAGCTGGGCGTCGAGCCCGGATCCGCGGACCACGCCGAGAAGCTGGACTACGTCCGGGCCACCATGGGCGAGTCCAAGATCTCCGTCTTCCGGCACCTGTTCGGCGAGGAACCCCTCGCCCAGCGGGCCAACTCCGCCTTCGAGAAGGCGTACGGGGAACTCGTCGACGGCGGGCACATCGCGCCGGTCGCCGGAGCGCGCGAGGCGATCGAGGCGCTCACCGGGTCCGGGCGGACCGTCGTGCTGAGCACCGGGTTCGCCCGTGTCACCCAGGACGCGATCCTCGACGCCCTGGGCTGGCAGGACCTGGTACCGCTCACGCTGTGCCCGGCGGACGCGGGAGGCCGGGGACGCCCGTACCCCGACATGGTCCTGGAGGCCTTCCTGCGGACCGGGGCCGCCGACGGCGTCCAGCAGATCGCGGTCGTGGGCGACACCTCGTACGACATGCTCAGCGGGGTACGCGCCGGCGCCGGCCTGGTCGCCGGCGTGCTGACCGGCGCGCACGACGACGCGGCGCTGCGCGCCGCCGGAGCCGGGCACGTGCTCGGCTCCGTGGCCGAACTGCCCGCCCTGCTCCTCGGATCCGACCGGCCCGGCGGGGACCGGCGATGACCAGCGGAATCCGCTTCGACCGGGTGTCCGTCGCCTACGACGGCACCACGGTCCTCGACGCCCTCGACCTGACCGTCGAGCCCGGCGAGGTCATGGCCCTGCTCGGCCCCTCCGGATCCGGGAAGACCACCGCGCTGCGGGCCGTCGCCGGGTTCGTGCGGCCCGCCTCCGGGCGGGTGTTCATCGGCGACCGGGACGTGACCGACCTGCCGCCCTACCGGCGTGGCATCGGCATGGTGGTGCAGCAGTACGCGCTCTTCCCGCACCTGCGCGTCGAGGACAACGTCGCCTTCGGGCTCAAGGCGCAGAAGGTCGCCAGGAGCGAGATCCGCGGACGGGTCGCCGAGGCGCTGGAGATGACCGGGATGGCGGCCTACGCCCGGCGCCATCCCCGTGAACTGTCCGGCGGACAGCAGCAGCGCGTCGCCATCGCGCGGGCGCTCGCCATCCGGCCCGGCGTGCTCCTCCTCGACGAGCCGCTGTCCGCCCTCGACGCGCAGCTGCGCTCCGGAATGCTCGCCGAACTCGCCCGGCTCCACCGTGACCTGCCGGACGTGTCGATCCTGTACGTCACCCACGACCAGGTCGAGGCGCTCACCCTGGCCGACCGGATCGCGGTCATGGACCGGGCGCGGCTGCGGGACTGCGGGACACCGCGGGAGCTGTACCGGTCGCCGCGGACCGAGTTCACGGCGTCCTTCGTGGGCAACGCCAACCTGCTGCCCGTGACCGTCGGGTCCGGGACCGTCTCCCTCGCCGGGACCGAGCTGAAGGTCGACACCGCGGACGCAGCGCCCGGCGCCTCGGCGACCCTGTGCGTACGGCCCCACCTCGTGGGCCTCGGCCCCGGACCCAACCAGGTGGCCGGGACCGTCAGCGAGGTGCAGTGGCGCGGCTCCACCCACCGGCTGTACGTCGACGTGGCGGGCCACCGGGTGATGGCGGACCTCCGCGAGCTGCGCGAACCCCCCGTCCACGGTGACCCGGTGACGCTGCACTTCGCGCCCGACGACGCCGTACTGCTGTCGGCGGGGGTGACCTCGGATGGCTAGCGCCGTGGCGGCCGCTCCCGCGACGGCGCCCACCGGGTCCCGCCGGCGGATACCGCCGTGGGCCTGGGCCCTGCCGCCCGTCGCCGTCCTCGGCCTCGTCTTCCTCTACCCCCTCGCCCTCGTCGTCCAGCAGTCCTTCCGGCCGGACACGGGAGGCACCTCGGCGCAGGCGTACGGCGACGTGTTCGCGTCCACCGCCTTCCGTGAGGCGCTCGGCACCACCGTGTGGCTGGCGGTCGGCTCGACGGCCGGGTGTCTCGTCCTCGGCTTCGCGCTCGCGCTGGTCATCGCGTTCGTGCCGTTCCCCGGCGGGAAGGCCGTCGCCCGGTTCATCGACGTCTTCCTGTCCTTCCCGTCCTTCCTCATCACGCTCGCCCTGCTGTTCCTCTACGGCAGCGTGGGCATCGCCAACGGGCTGTGGACGGACGCGACCGGGGCCGCCGAGGGGCCGTTCCAGTTCCTCACCACACCGTGGGGCGTGCTGCTCGCCGAGATCACCTACTTCACCCCGTTCGTGATGCGGCCCCTGCTCGCCGCGTTCTCGAACATCGAGACCGCCCAGCTGGAGGTGGCGTCCTCGCTCGGGGCGCGGCCCGCGCGGGTCGTGCGGCAGGTGATCCTGCCCGAGGCACTGCCCGCGCTCGCGGCCGGCGGCAGCCTCGTCCTGGTGCTGTGCCTCAACGAGTTCGGGATCGTGCTGTTCACCGGCGCGAAGGGGGTCACGACCCTGCCGATGCTCGTCTACAGCAAGGCGATCCTGGAGTCCGACTACCCGGGCGCCTGTGTCGTCGCCGTCATCAACGTCCTGATCTCCGTGGGCCTCTACGGCCTGTACCGGGTGG
The DNA here is from genome assembly GCF_042734135.1 of Streptomyces sp. NPDC059668. Classification (NCBI taxonomy): domain Bacteria; kingdom Bacillati; phylum Actinomycetota; class Actinomycetes; order Kitasatosporales; family Streptomycetaceae; genus Streptomyces; species Streptomyces sp. NPDC059668. The sequence continues at coordinate 54,397 of NZ_JBHWEL010000034.1, forward strand.
TGAGCCGTCGTGCTGGTGCATAGCCGCAAGGGGAAGTGGGCCACCTGGACCGTGTTCTTCCTGCTCTTCGTGCCCCTGTTCGCCCTGCCGCTCCTCGTCGTCCTGGCCGCCTCCTTCGCCACCAACTGGTCGAGCGCCCTCCCGTCCGGCTTCACGACCGGGCACTACACGGCCGCCACCCGCGGCGAGTCGCTCCAGGCCCTGACCACCAGCCTGGTCACGGCGCTCACCGCGAGCGTCCTCGCGCTGGTCGTCGGCACCTGGGCGGCGCTCGCCGCGCACGCCCTCAGGAGACGGGGCGCCCGCGTCCTCGACGCGCTGTTCATGCTGCCGGTCGCCGTGCCCTCGGTCGTCGTCGGCCTGGCGGTCCTCGTCGCCTTCTCCAAGCCGCCGGTGCTGCTCAACGGCACCCGGTGGATCGTCATCCTCGCGCACGCCGTTCTTGTCACGGCGTTCGCCTACCAGTCGGTGTCGGCCGCGATCGTGCGTCTCGACCCGGCGTACGAACAGGCGGCCGCCTCGCTCGGCGCCCGGCCCTCGTACGTGCTGTGGCGGGTGCGGCTGCCGCTGCTGCTGCCCTCGCTGACCGCCGCGGCCGGCCTCTGCTTCGCCCTGTCCATGGGCGAGTTGAGCGCCACCATGATGCTCTACCCGCCGGACTGGACGCCGCTTCCCGTCCAGATCTACGCCGCCACGGACCGCGGTGCCCTCTTCACCGGTTCCGCGCTCGCCGTGGTCCTCATGACCGCCACCGTGCTCGTCCTGTTCGCCGTCTCCCGGATCCGGACCAGGGCGACCTACCGCTGACCGGCCGATCCACCGATCCAGTTCGTCACCGATCCGCCCCGCCACGCAAGGAGTTCATCTCGCCATGCCCAGAAACACGCACCTCAAGTCGGTCGCCGCCGTCGTCGGCAGCCTCGCCCTCGCCTCCACCCTCACCGCCTGCGGTGGCGACTCCGCCGCCTCGGACGCCAAGGTCGTCACCGTCTACAGCGCCGACGGCCTCAAGGGCGAGAACGGCGACGGCTGGTACGACCAGGTCTTCAAGGACTTCGAGAAGCAGACCGGGATCAAGGTCAAGTACGTGGAGGGCGGCTCGGGCGAGGTGGTCCAGCGCGCCGTGCGCGAGAAGACCAACCCGCAGGCCGACGTCCTCGTCACCCTCCCGCCGTTCATCCAGCAGGCCGACGGCAAGGGACTGCTCCAGAAGTACGCCCCGAAGGGCTCCGACCAGGTCGACGGCGCCGACAAGGCCACCGACGGCACCTGGACCTCCGTCGTCAACAACTACTTCGGCTTCGTCTACAACAAGAAGGAGCTGAAGCAGGCGCCCACCAGCTGGGACCAGCTGCTCGACGCGGCGTACAAGAACAAGCTCCAGTACTCCACCCCGGGTGTCGCCGGTGACGGAACCGCCGTGCTCATCAAGGCGATCCACGACTTCGGCGGCAAGGACGCGGCGCTCGCCTACCTGAAGAAGCTCCAGGCCAACAACGTCGGCCCGTCCGCCTCCACCGGCAAGCTCGCCCCCAAGGTCGACAAGGGCGAACTGCTGGTCGCCAACGGCGACGTCCAGATGAACTACGCGCAGTCCAAGGACATGCCGAACCTCGGCATCTGGTTCCCGCAGGCCACCGACAAGGCCGCCGACGCCGCCGGCAAGCCCACCACCTTCGCGCTCCCCTACGCCGGGGCCCTCGTCACCAAGGCGCCGCACGGCGAGAACGGCAAGAAGCTCCTCGACTTCATGCTCTCCGCCAAGGCGCAGCAGCAGGTCAGCGAGATCGGCGGCGGCTTCTCGGCGCGGGGGGACGTCAAGGCCACCGACGCCAACGCCATCGCCCTGACCAAGCTCATGGACGGGGTCGAGGTCTTCGCGCCGGACTGGGCCGACATCGACAAGAACCTCACGTCGTACGTCGACGACTGGAAGTCGGCCACGGGCAGCTGACACCCCGGGCCCCACGCTCCACGCCCCACCCCGCAACGCCCCTGGAACCACCGGGGGCGCTGCCATGCCCGAAGCGCTGCTCGAAGCGCCGTCCGAAGCGCTGTACGAACGCGTCCGCCCGGCCGGCCGTTCGCCTTCGCCCCCACCCCCCATCTCCTTCACCCCCTCATCCGTGCCCCACAGCCCTCACCGGAGGACCACGTGTCGTCACGCATGTCCCGTCGCTCGCTGCTCGTCTCGGTGGCCGCCCTCGCGGCCTCCGCCGGGCCGCTCTCCGCCGTCGCCCGCGCCGCCGCCAGGACACCCAAGGTCCTGGTCATCGGTCTGGACGGCACCCTGCTGAACCGGATCAAGGACGCCGACGCCCCGAACCTCGACGCCCTGATGGCCGCGGGCCTCACCGCGCCCAGCAGCATCTACGCCAACCCCTTCGCGCCGACCCTGTCCGGCCCCGGCTGGTCCACGATCATCACCGGCGTCTGGCCCGACAAGCACAACGTCAAGGACAACAACTTCACCGGGCAGAAGTTCGCCCAGTACCCGGACTTCCTCACCCGGATCGAGACCGCGAAGCCGTCCCTGAGCACGTACGCCGTCTCGTCCTGGGCGCCGATCACGGACACCGTCTTCTCGTCGAAGGTGGACACCCGGGTGTCCACCCCCGGCGCCGAGTACGACACCGGCACCACCTCGCGCGCGGTGGCGACACTGCGCGGCGGCAACCCGGACGCGGTCTTCGTCCAGCTCGACAACGTCGACCACGCCGGCCACAGCTACGGCGCCGCCAGCCAGCAGTACCTGGACGCCATCCACGGCGTCGACACCCAGGTCGGACAACTGGTCGCCGCGGTCGAGGGCCGTGCCTCGTACCCGAACGAGGACTGGCTCATCATGGTCACCGCCGACCACGGACACACCGACGCGGGCGGCCACGGCGGCTCCAGCCGGCCCGAGCGGCAGACCTTCATGATCGCGACCGGGGCCGGGACGGCGCCCGGATCGGTGCGCCACGACATCAAGATGCCCGACGTCGCGGCCTCCGCGCTCGCCCACCTGGGCATCGCGATCGACCCCGCCTGGGGTCTGGACGGACGGCCTCTCCAGCAGCCGGTGGCCGACGACTTCGACGCGCTGCGACCCCAGTTGGGGACGCGCGTCGACGAGACCGGCATCGGCGCGGGCATCCTGGGCTTCACCCACACCCCGCCGGCGGGCTGGTCGGTCGACAACTCCGCGATGGGCACGGGCGGCGTCACGGAGTGGCGCGGCTGGTCCTTCACCACGGACGAGTTCTGGACCGCGGCCCAGGTCGACCAGCAGCGCGAGTCCAACGTCCGGGCCCGCGACGTCTTCGCGGTGGCCGACGGCGACGAGTGGAACGACAAGAGCGTGACGGGCACCTTCGACTCGACCCTGGTCAGCCCCGCCTACCCGGTCACCGGCGGCATCACGGCCACGCTCACCTACACCACGTACTACCGTCAGGAGGCCCCGCAGAAGGGCGAGGTGCTCGTCTCCTACGACGGCGCGGCGCCGGTCGCGGTGAAGACGTACACCGCCGACGCGCCCTCCCGCACCGAGACCCTCACCCTCCAGGTCCCGGCCGGTGCGCGCACGGCCCGCGTCCGGTTCCGCTACACCGGCGGCAACAACTGGTACTGGGTGATCGACGGAGTGCGGATCGCACAGGCCTGACCAGGTCGGGACAGTACGGCCCTGACTAGGCTGGGGGGCGTCGGCACAGCGTCGTTCCGGCGCCCCCGGATCCAGTGCGTACGAACGCCAGGACGGCAGGAGACCCAGCAGATGTCAGAGCGCAAGCCCATCGAGTCGTGGCTCACCGACATGGACGGTGTGCTCATCCACGAGGGTGTGCCGATCCCCGGCGCCGACGCCTTCATCAAGAGGCTGCGGGAGTCCGGGAAGCCGTTCCTGGTGCTCACCAACAACTCCATCTACACCGCCCGTGACCTGCACGCCCGGCTGCGCCGCATGGGCCTGGACGTCCCGGTGGAGAACATCTGGACCTCCGCCCTCGCCACCGCCAAGTTCCTGGACGCCCAGCGCCCCGGCGGCACCGCCTACGTCATCGGCGAGGCGGGACTGACCACCGCGCTGCACGACATCGGCTACGTCCTGACCGACCACGAGCCGGACTACGTGGTTCTCGGCGAGACCCGCACCTACTCCTTCGAGGCCATGACGCAGGCGGTCCGGCTGATCAGGGGCGGCGCCCGGTTCATCGCGACCAACCCCGACGAGACCGGCCCGTCCACCGAGGGCCCGCTGCCCGCCACCGGCGCCGTCGCCGCGCTGATCACCAAGGCGACCGGGAAGCAGCCGTACTTCGCGGGCAAGCCGAACCCGCTGATGATGCGGACGGGCCTGAACGCCATCGGGGCGCACTCCGAGACCAGCGCGATGATCGGCGACCGCATGGACACCGACGTGCTGGCCGGACTGGAGGCGGGGATGGAGACCTACCTGGTGCTGACCGGTCTCACCACGCGGGACGAGATCGAGAAGTACCCCTTCCGCCCCTCCAGGATCGTCGACTCGATCGCGGACCTCGTCGACCGGATCTAAACCATTCGTGACCCGTCCGGAGTAGTCGCGGACGTCAGCGGATGCGTCGTGGGACCCGTCGGGGGAGTCTCCAGATATCTGGAGGTTCACGATGGGTTCATGGAAACTCACTCTCTGCGCCGGTGCGACCCTGGCCGCCGCACTGACTCCCACCGCGTACGCGACCGCTCTGACCCCCGCCGCGTACGCGACCGTTCCCCGAAGTGACGCGGCGGCGGCCGTCTCGGTGACGCCCGCGGCCCCCGCGGCCGGCAGTGACATCCGGCTGCGGGCGCAGGGCTGCACGGGAAGCACGGGAACGGCCGCGTCCGACGCGTTCGTGTCGGACGCGCGGCTCACGGGCTCGGACGGCGTGCTCACCGGCGAGACCCGGGTCCGCACCTCGCTGTCGCCCGGCACCTACGACGTCACGGTCGCCTGCGAGGGCGGGCAGAGCCGGCGGCAGGTCAAGGGCAGCGTGACCGTCGGTGGGCAGGCGGAACCGCTCTCCACGCTCTCCGCCCCCGCGTCGCTCCCGGTCCCCGCCTCGCCCGTCGCCCCGGTGCACGCGGGCGGTGGCGGCACCGCGCGCGCCGACGGAAAGGGCACGCACACGGTGGCCGTGGACGCGCGGGCGACCGGCCCGGGGACCCGGCAGGCGGTGATCGGCCTCGTCCTCGCGGGCGTCGCCGCGGTGGCCGTGGCACTGCGCAGCGCCCGCCGGGGCCGAGACACCTCCGAGTGACATGCCGGACAGGGAGCGTTTCTCGGGTACGGGGCGGCTGCTCACGGGCGTCGCCTGGGTGCTGTTGCTGATCGGACTGTGGCTGTGGGGCCGGGAGGTGACCGACGTACGGCTGGGGATGTCGGCGCCGACCACGGGAGACATCGCGGCGGTGGGACGGCCGCCGGAGGTCCGGATGCCCTCCGCGCTGAAGCCGCTCGGCGGGGCGCGGCCGCAGCGCGTCGACATCCCGTCGATGGGGGTGCGGGCGCCGGTCGTGGCCCGCGGGCTCGACACGCAGGGCGCCATCGATCCGCCGCCCTACGAACAGCCGGGCGTGGTCGGCTGGTACGCCGCCGGAGTGCAGCCGGGGTCGGCCGGGACCGCGCTGTTCGTGGGACACGTCGACACCGAGACCCGGCCCGCGGTCTTCTACAAGCTCAGCGCGATGCGGCCGGGCCAGACGATCCGGGTGATGCGCGACGACGGGACCGTCGCGGAGTTCACCGTGGACGACGTCGCGGTCTTCCCGCGCGACCACTTCGACGCCCAACAGGCCTACGGACCGAGACAGTCGGGGCGGGCCGAGCTGAGGCTCGTCACCTGCGGCGGCACTTTCGACCGGACCCGCCGCACGTACACCGCGAACGTGGTCGTGTCCGCGTACCTCACCGGAAAGGGCTTCTGAGTCCGGGGCCGGCCCCCGTACGCGAAGACCCGGGGGCCGGGCACACCTGGCCCGGCCGGCGGCCCGCTCCCCCCGGGGCCACCGACCGGACTGGTCCTCGACCGCGCACGCACGGGCTGCGGGAGTAACCCGGCGACGGCGCGGGAGGTTCTGAGTCCATTCCGGACATCGCGAACCACGGGGGAGAAGCTCGGTGATCGGGACGGCCGGCATGGCGCGACCGGCCGGGGCCGGTGGCGTTCGAGGCAACTCTAGAGCCGATGGGCGTTCCGGCCTAGGGGCTGTCGGACGCCGGTCGACGGCCGGTGGCACTGTGTGATCCGCCCAGGTGACGGCGGCTTCCGGGCCGCCCGGTGAACGCCGCCGCGGGCCGGGGCCGTTCACCGTCCAGGCCGTCCCGGTCCAGCGAGCCGTCCAGGACCCGCGCCGCGGCCTCGCCGAGCGGCAACCGGTGCCGGAGCGCGTACCGGCGCAGCGCCGGGAAGGCCTGGTCCACACCGGTGTCCCAGCGCTCGGCGAGCATGCCCGTGGCTTGCTCGACGCGGACGCGGCGGGAGAGCGCCGACTGCAACCGCCCGGCCAGCGTGCGGTACTCCGCGTGCAGCCGCTGGTTGTGCAGCCCGGCGGCCGCCGCCTCGGCGAGGAGCAGCGCGAGCCGTACGCTCTCCTCGTCGCCGGGCGGCTCCTTCGGACGGGGCGGCCGCGCACGGCCGGGCGGCGGGGGTACGAACACGTTGAGCGCGCCGAGCAGGGTCTCGCGGCGGCGCAGCGGGACCGCGAAGGTCGCGGCGATGCCGTGGCGCAGCGCCCGCCGGGTGAAGTCCGGCCAGCGGGCGGCGGTCCGGGCGGCGCCGATCGGGACGTGCGGGACGGGCCTGCCCGTGCCGTAACTGTCCCGGCAGGGGCCGCCGTGTTCCGGGGCCGCCTGGACGGCCATCAGGTCCAGCGCGATGTCCTGGCGGCGGCTGCTGCCCGCGAACGAGACCTTCTCGCCGCCCGCGACCAGCATGATGCCGGCGGAGTGCGCGCCGACGATCTCCACGCAGTGGTCGGACAGACGCTGTAGATAGTGCCCGGTGTCGAAGCTGTCGGAGAGGGTGTCCGCGGCTTCCAGCAGCGCCGCCGCGAGCCGTTCCTCCCGGGTGCTCTGATGCATCTCCCGTACCCCGATCCCGTCGTCGTCGGCCCCCGTTCCCCTGTCGTCCCGGTCGGTGCGGTCCCGCCGTGCCGGGTCCCGTTCAGCGGCGCCTACCCACCGCGTCCGGGCCTGTAACAGGTCTCCGACAGGGCTCGGACGACCTCGTGGGCGAGGAGACACCTATGTCACGATTGACCCTCAACGCACTGCACCCGAGGGGGAGTTGCATGTACGGCGGCAAGGGGGCCGGGGCTCGGGCGTCCGTGGCGGTGATGGGGGCGGTTCTGCTGCTGGCGGGGTGTTCCTCCGCGGGGGGCGGCGGGGACGGGAGCGACGGCACGGGACCCAGGAGCATCCGACAGCCCGGGAATCCCGGCCCGTTCTGGGTCAACCCGGCGGGCAGCGCGGCCGCGCAGGTCACCGCGTACGTCAAGGCGGGCAGGAAGGACGACGCCGAGCAGATCCGCAAGATAGCCGAGCGGCCGACCGGCGAGTGGATCGGGCCGGAGAACCCGGAGCGGGAGGCGCGCGGCTTCACCCAGGCCGCCCAGCGGGCGGGCCGGACCGCCGTACTGGTCCTCTACAACATCCCGCACCGCGACTGCGGTCAGTTCTCGCGGGGTGGTGCCGCCGACGGCGACACCTACCGGAGCTGGATCGACGGCGTGGCCCGGGGGATCGGTGACCGTCCCGCCACGGTGGTCCTGGAGCCGGACGCGATCCTGCACCTGGTCGACCGGTGCACTCCGGCCGGGCTGCGGGAGGAGCGCTACTTCCTTCTGAAGGAGGCCGTCACCAGGCTCAAGTCCCTGAAGAACACGAAGGTGTACCTGGACGCGGGCAACGCGGGCTGGGGCCACCCCGACCAGATCTTCCAGCCGCTCGAACGGGCGGGCGTCGAGCTGGCCGACGGCTTCGCGGTGAACGTCTCCAACTTCTACTCGACCCGGGACTCCGTCGCGTACGGCAGGCGGCTGTCCGCGAAGGTCGGCGGCAAGCACTTCGTCGTCGACACCAGCCGCAACGGCAACGGGCCGTACACGGCGGGCAGGGCCGACGAGAACTGGTGCAATCCACCGGGACGCGCGCTGGGCGAGAGCCCGACGACGAAGACCGCCGATCCGCTGGTCGACGCCTATCTGTGGGTGAAGCGGCCCGGCGAGTCGGACGGCACCTGCAAGGGGGGCCCGAAGGCGGGCGACTGGTGGCCCGCGTACGCGCTCGACCTGGCGAAGGCCTCCGGGTGAAGGCCTCCGAGTAGCGGCCGGTACGTGACCGGGGGCGGGAACCGGTGGATCAGGGAACCCTGATCCACCGGGCCTTGGACGGCGTTCCCTGGTCGTCCGTCACGAACAGCATGTACCAGCCGGACTCCACGAGGTTCCGGTTCTTCGGCACGGTCACCGTGATCCCTTTCGCCGTCTTCCTGAGGTCCAGCGCGATGGAGCGCTGGTCGACGTCGGTGACATGGGTGGACGCGCTCGGCCGGATCAGGCGGGCCGTCCTGATGGACGAGGCGTGCGCCGTGGCGAAGGTCGCCGAGCCGCCGCGCGCGACGGTCTCGGGGCCGCCGGCCAGAGCGGGCCGGGAGCCGCGGTAGAGGTACGGCGGCGTGTAGATCTCGATGCGCTGCTCGAACGTGGCGGGCTTGGTGTCGGCCTTGTCCGCGTAGAGCGGGTTGGAGCCGAAGAACATCACCCGGCCGTCGGGCAGCAGGATCGACCCCGAGTGGTAGTTGCGGCCCACCAGGGGGTCGGCGACCCGGTCGAAGGTGTTGTCGCGGGGGTCGTAGATCCGCGCCTGGAGGATGTCGGAGGCGCCGCGCCCGCGGTAGTCCTCGGAGCCGCCGGACACCAGGACGGTGTCGTCGGGCAGGATCGAGGACTGCGGATAGCGGGTGCCCTTCTCCAGGTCGGGGCCGTCCACGAACCTCGGGTTCCTGTCCTTGAGGTCGATGAGCCGGGTCCTCCTGCTGGAGAGCCTGGACTCGCCGACTCCGCCGCCGCCGATCACCAGGTACTTCTCGTCCTGCGCGGGCGGCAGCAGTACCGTGCCGGAGGTCTCCATCAGGGTGGGATCGCTCAGGCCGGGCAGTTCGGTGAACCTGTTGGTCGCCACGTCCCAGACACCGGGGGCGCGGCCCACGTCGTCCGGCCCGTAGCCCGCGTTCGAGCCCGAGTAGAACATCTTGCCGTTCTGCATCAGGCTGATCGCCGGATAGGTCGGGAACTGACGGATGCCCTTGGTGTACATCCACTTCCTGGTCTTCGGGTCGAAGACCTCGTTCTTGCCGGGGACCAGCTGGCCGATCTCGTCCAGGCCGGAGAGGCTGAGGACCTTGCCGTCGCTCATGGTGGTCAGGGTCGGGTACCAGCGGGCCTCGTTCATCGGGTCGACCTTGACGTACCGCTCGGCGACCGGATCGAACTCGAACGCGTCCCTGATGCCCTGGAAGTCCTTCTTGTCCAGGGCGAGTTTCTGGGCGATGCCGTACGTGTTGCGCGCGTCCGGGCCCGTCAGGCCCCGGACGCGGTAGTTGTCCTGGGTGCCCGTCTCGTACCTACGGCCGCTCTTCTGCGCCTCGACGTAGATACGGCCCAGGCCCGGATCGTTGCGCAGGAACGCGCCGGTCGCCCGGTCGAAGACCTTCTTGGCGCGCGGGACGAGCACCGGGTCCTTGGAGACGAACGTCCTGCCGTTCTCCTTGCCGGTGAACCGGGTGCCCGCGGGCAGCGTGACCGGTCTGTCGGGGTTCTCGTTGTGGACGACCATCAGGCCGCCGGCCTTGGTGACGTCGCCCTTCAGCGTCTCGTAGCGCTTGGTGCCGCCGGCGATCAGCAGACTGCCGTCGGCGAGCTGGGTGTGGCCCGTGCAGAACAGGTCGGCCGGTGTCGGGATCGCCTTGACGGTCCCCTCGGCCGGATCCCAGAGCCGGGTGTCGAACTTCTTCGCGTCGAAGTTGTCCTGGTTGTTGCCCGAACCCGCGACCAGCAGGACCTTGCCGGTGTGCAGCAGGGCGGCGTGGATGGTGTTCAGGCGGTACCGCTGGGGGAACCGGACGATGTCCCAGTGGCCGTTCTCGGCTTTGTACTCCGGCTTGTTGATCGTGTACTGGTGGTATCTCTCCGTACCGAAGCGATAGACCCACGGCCCGTTCATCCCGGCCAGGGCGAGCACCAGAACCCCGCCCATCGCGAGACGACGGGCGCGGCGGCGGGCACCGTCGTTCATTTCTCACGTCCCCCGAGAGGCATCCGCGCGGGCGGGGGAGCGGTCCGCCCGGGCGGAACCGGGGGCTTCCTCCTGTCCTGGCGCAGGGTCCACTGCCAGGCGAGGACCGGCGAGGCCGTGATCAGCAGGGCGAAGCAGGCCCAGGTGATCATCGCGGGGTGGGAGTGCCCGAGCAGGAGTCCGGCGGCGATCGAGCCGGCGAAGACCAGAATGAAGAACAGGTGGATCCGGAAGGTCCCGAACAGTGTGTCCGGGCTCGCCGAATCCCCCTTCGGGGTCACCACGAACCTGCTCCTGCGGCGCAGCACGGCGTCCATCAGGGAGCGGGCGTAGACCGGCGCGGAGAGCGCCGACATGATCATGCCCGCCACGCCGCCGGAGCCCTCGGGCTCGTGCGGGGAGACGTTGTGCCGGCGGTTCCACACGTACAGACCGATCTGCAGTGCGGAGGCGTTGCCGTACAGCATCAGCCAGACCGTCGGGTCGATGTTCACGCCCGAGGCGCCCAGGCCCAGGAACAGCGCGCAACTCAGCGCCGCGAGGATCCAGTTGAGGGCCGACATCGGGTAGAAGATGATCATCATGGTGTAGTTGAAGAGCTTGCTCGGCGGCAGTGAGAAGAAGCCCTTCCAGTACTGCTTCAGGATCGTCTCGTAGGTACCCCGTGACCAGCGCAGCTGCTGGGTGAAGAAGTCCGTCCAGGCGTTCGGGCCCTCGCCGACCGCGAGCACGTCCGGGGTGTAGACCGAGCGCCACTTGCGCCCCGTGACCGGATTCCGGTGGCGGTGCATCTCGAAGCCGGTCGCCATGTCCTCGGTGATCGAGTCGTACAGACCGCCGATCTGTTTCAGTGCCCTGATGCGTACGGCGTTGGAGGTGCCCACGAACATCGGGGCGCCGTAGCGGTTGCCGGCCCGCTGGATCAGCGCGTGGAAGAGGAACTGCTGGGACTCGGCGGCCTTGGTGATGGGGTTGTCGTAGTTGCCGTACACCTGCGGGCCGATCACGAAGCCGATGTCCGGATCGCGGAAGAAGCCGAGCATGCGCTCCAGGTAGTTGGGCAGCGGCACGTGGTCGGTGTCGACGGAGGCGAAGAAGTCGTACGCGTCGCCGTGCGCCTCCAGCCAGGCGTTGTAGTTGCCGTGCTTGGTCCTGGCGCGGTGCGGCCCCTTGGCCTGGTTCCACTTCGCGACGCCCTTGCGGGAGAAGTGGTGCACCCCGAGGCGCTCGCAGACCTCCTTCACCCCGGGGTCGTCGCCCTCGTCGAGGAGCCAGACGTGCAGAAGGCCCCGGTGGCGCAGCCGGACGGCCGCTTCCAGGGTCCTGGTCACCATCGCGAGCGGTTCCTTGCCGGGCACGAAGGAGGTGAGGAAGGCCACTCTGGTGCCGGTCTCGGGCACCACCGGGACCGGGTCGCGGGCGACCAGGGTCGCGTGTGCGTTCGAGACCACGTTCATGCACCGGAAGAACTCGATCAGGCCGATCGAGACGAGCATCACGGTGTCGAGGACCGGCAGGAAGTCGTGCGCCGGGTAGTCGCGTTCGGTCCAGTGCTCCGGCTGGAGCAGCCAGCCGAGCAGGACCAGCGAGAGCAGTGGCGCCGCGCCCAGCATGAGGGCGGCCCGTACGCGGTGCGGCTCCTGGGACAGCAGGGAGCGGTACTGCACCTTGTACGGCTTGTTCGGATCGGGCCGTGTGAGGGGCCCCGCGAGCCTGCTGTAGTGCTCGTAGTCGTATCTCGGCAGGGTCTGTCCGATCCTGCCGTGGCCGCCGGTCCGCTGCGCCGGCACTCTGAGCCGGGTCGTCTCGGACGCGTCGAAGTCCTGTCGGGCGCCTGTCGGCGTCGACGTCATGAGTCATTCCCCCCACACGCACGGTCGGGTGCGTGTTCGTCGGTTCTTGTCGCCCGCCCGGTCCCCCTGGACCGGCACGGACGCGTGCTGGCAGGCAGCGTCACCGCTCCGTCCACACCTGCGAAGACCACGGAAACGCGGCCGCCCGGTTGCCCGGCGCCCCCTCGGCACCCGTTCGTGAGCGAGGCCCCCAACCCCGCACGGACGCAACCGGTCATCCCCCAACTGCCGTGTGCCGGCAGTCCCTTGACGCACAGGGTTCTATGGCGCCCGCCATGATCGCAAGGTGCGAAACGCGCTGTTAACCGGTCATACGCTCTAATTGGGACGTCTGTGCGAAGATGGGATGTCTCCGTACGACGAAGGGCCCCTCGCCGGTGGCGAGGGGCCCTTCTGTCGGTGCGCCGCCAGGGACTCGAACCCCGGACCCGCTGATTAAGAGTCAGCTGCTCTAACCAACTGAGCTAGCGGCGCCTGCTGACCCGAGAACTCTACCCGATGCGAACGGGTGCTCCCGACCGTGATGCGGCGCCCCTCCGCCCGCGGGCGGCCCCGTACATCATTCGGACCGTCAACATGCGCCACCGGATGACAGTTGAGAAACTGACGACTGTGCAGAAAAGCGGAGATTTCTACCTGGAGTGTGAGGGGCGACGCATGGAGACTCCGGAATTCGAGGAATTCGATCCCGCGAGTGACTGCGACTGCCCGGGATGCGTGCGCGAACGGCGTCTCCCGACCCCTGCCGTGCTCCCGGGAGCGGTCGGCCGTCCGGCGGCGAACAGGGTCTTCGTGATCGCCGCGGCGGCGGGCGCGGTCCTTGCCGCCGTCCCGTCGATGCCGGCCGTCGCCGCCGCGCACGGACCCGCCCGGCCGGGCGACCCCGCAGGTGACGAGCCCGACACGCCGCAGGGTGGCGAGGCCCCGCTGCACGGGCCGGCCGGTGGTCCGGCGAAACCGGGGACCGGGGTGGAGGCGCCCGCCACCACCCGCGCGGAGATCATCAACCGGGCCAAGAAGTGGATCGCCGCGCAGGTTCCGTACAGCATGAGCGCCTACTGGACGGACGGATACCGGCAGGACTGCTCCGGATTCGTCTCGATGGCCTGGAATCTGCCGGGAAACGAATGGACGGGCAGCCTCGACACGTTCGGCGTACGCATTTCCCGCGATCAGCTGCAGCCCGGCGACATTCTTCTCTTCCACAATCCGGCGGACCCCCAGAACGGTTCGCACGTCGTGCTTTTCGGCGGTTGGACGGACTACACGCACACGTATTACATCGCTTACGAACAGACCCGCCCGAGCACCCGCCGGCAGTCCACGCCGTACGCGTACTGGAGCAACTCCACCCACTATCTGCCCTACCGTCACAAGGGCCTGGCCGACGGCGCGAGCGGCGCGCAGCCCTCGGTACCCGGTACCAAGCCCGTCCCCTTCCCGGGCGCGTCCGCCTTCGGCCCCGGAGCGAACAACGCGTACGTCACCCAGCTGGGCCGGCTTCTGGTGGAGCGGGGCGGGCGCCGCTTCTACACCTCGGGGCCGGGGCCGCGCTGGTCGAACGCGGACCGGCGGGCCACCCAGGCGTTCCAGCTCGCCCAGGGCTGGAAGGGGGCGGGCGCGGACGGGCTGCCGGGGCCGCGGACCTGGTCGTACCTGGTGGAGAAAAAGGGCAGGGACATCCCGCCCGCGGCGGGCACGGCGGGCACGGCGGGCACGGCGAGTACGGCGAGTACGGCGAGTACGGCGGGCACCGCGGCTACGGCGGGGGCGGCCGGGGCGCCGTCCGCCGCCGTTCCCGCTTTTCCCGGGCGCGGGATGTTCCGGCCGGGAGCGCACAACGCGTACGTCACCCTGCTCGGAAAGCAGCTGGTCAAGAAGGGGTTCGGCGCCTTCTACGCGACCGGGCCCGGGCCGGACTGGGGCGAGTCGGACCGGCGCGCCGTCGAGGCCTTCCAGCGGACCCAGGGCTGGCGGGGCGGCACGGCGGACGGCTCTCCGGGTCCGGAGACCTGGCGGCGGTTGTTCTCGTGACCGGGTCCCCGAAGCGGCACGGAACCCGGGCGCGGCGCGGGTCCCCGAGTCGTCACGGCTGTCCCTGACGGGGCCGCACGGCCCGCGGTCCCGACGCGGCCCGAACTCGCACTTCCCCGCGCCGAGGCATGGAGGCAGGTATGACTTCGACCAGTTCACCCACCCCGGAGCCCGAGGAGGGTCCGGAGAGCGGCGCCGTCCGGTCCGCCCGTCTCATCCACAACGAGGCGACCACCGAGATCCCCGTCCACCTGCTCTTCCGGGACGAGCCCGATCAGGTGCCGGTTCCGCTCGCGCCCGCCGTCGTGGAGCGGCGGCCCGACACCACCGTCCCGCTGCGGGCTCGGGCGGGAAAGGCGGAGCGCGAACCGTCACGGGCGCGCAGGGCCGCGTCGGTCCGGACCGCGCGCCCGGTGCCGGAGGTCGATCCCGGTCTGGTGGAGCGGCCCGCGCGGGTGCTGCCCGCGGTGGCGGGTGTGCTGGCCGGGGCCTGCGGGGTGGCCGGATGCGTCCTCACCACCTGGTGGGCCGGGACGCTGCCGTCCGCCGTGGGACAGGCGTTCGGGCTGCCCGGGCACGCGGGTGCCGGGCTGGGGCCCCTGCAGTGGGGCGCCTACGCGGGAACGGGCGCGCTCGGACTGTTCGGCTTCGGCGGGCTGGCCCGCGGCCGGACCGGGCGGGCCTGGGTGCTCGGTCTCTTCGGGGACTACCGCGGCACGGTCCGGCGCACCGGCCTGATGTGGATCAATCCGCTGGTGATACGGCGCCGGGCCGACGTGCGGCTGCGGCACTGGCGCAGCGAGCCGATGTCGGTGGTCGACGGGAACGGCGTGGCGCTGCGGGTGGTGGTGCTCGTGGTGTGGCGGATCAAGGACACCGCGCGGGCCGTGCTCGGGGTCGAGGACCATGAGACGTATCTGCGCGAGTGCGTGGAGGCGGCGCTGTCGCGGGTGCTCGCCCGGCTGCCGGCGGACCTGCCGCCGTCGGTGGTCAAGGATCTGACCCTGCGCAACACCGACGCCGTCGGCGAGGCGCTGACCGGGCTGGTGGCCGAGGACGCGGCGCCGGTCGGTCTGGAGGTGTTCTCGGCGCAGCCGACCCGGATCGAGTACGCGCCCGAGATCGCCGCCGTGATGCAGCGTCACCGGATCGCCGCCCTGGACGCCCGGCACCGTGACTCCGTGCTCGACGCGGTCGTCGACTCCGTCGAGGACACGGTGAGCCGGCTGACCCTGCGCGGGCTGGTCGAACTCGACGACTACGAACGCAAGGCGCTGGTGAAGGACCTGACGGTGGCGTTCTGCACCGGGCGCAGGGAGGGCTCCCCGTAGGGCCTTTCGTCCGGGTCGCGGGCGGGAGGCGGGGCGCGGGGCGGGACCCGGCCGGCCGGGCACCGGGCCCCGGCGCCACCCGATCCGGAAGACAGGCCTCGGTGAGCGTGTGTGATTGGTCTGGACATGTTCAAGAAGCCGCAATAATCTGTGACTTGGTCTAGACCTGAAAAACGCGCGCACGGCTCACGAGAACCTCCCCCACGTCCTCCAGGAGCGGCAGCATGCGCATACGGACGACCAGGAACAACGCCAAGTGGTACGCGGCCGTCGTCGGCCTCGCCACCGCGGGAACCTTCGTGCTCTCCACCGGCAGCGCCGGCGCCCACGGCTACACCGACCAGCCCCTCAGCCGGCAGAAGATGTGCGCCAGTGGTGGCTCCGTCGCCAACTGCGGTGACATCCAGTGGGAGCCCCAGAGCGTCGAGGGTCCCAAGGGCTTCCCGGCCGCGGGTCCCGCCGACGGCCGGATCTGCTCCGCGAACCACACCAACTTCGGCCAGCTCGACCAGCCCAAGACCCCCTCGGGCGGCGCCTGGCCCACGACCAGGGTCACCGGCGGCCAGAGCTACAGCTTCCGCTGGCAGTTCACGGCCGTGCACGCCACGACCGACTTCAAGTACTTCGTCACCAAGCCCGGCTGGAACCAGAACCACGCGCTGACCCGGGCCGACCTGAACACCACACCGTTCCTCACGGTGCCGTACAACGGCCAGCGTCCGCCGTCCACTCTCTCCCACTCCGGCACCCTGCCCAGTGGTCTGAGCGGACATCACGTCATCCTCGGCGTGTGGACGATCGCCGACACCGCGAACGCGTTCTACTCGTGCGCGGACGTCACGTTCTGAGCGTGTCCCGACCGGAAATGTTCTGAGCCTCTCTTGAGGAGCCGGCCCACCCCCCACGGGTAGGTTCCACGCACGTCGCCATGACCATGACGGCGTGCGTGGAGCCGAACCTGGCAAACGGGGGAATGTCATGGAAGTTCTTTTCTTCGTCGTGCCCGCGCTGATGATGGCCGGTGCGATCCTCATGGCGGTCGTGGTGGTCCGCCGGTCGCGGGACGTGAGGCGGGCGTGGGACAGCGGCCTGACCGCGCAGGCGCGCTGTCTGCGGTCGTACGCGACGGTCAGCGGCGGCGGTGGTGACACCTCCGTGTCCACGACGCTGCACCACGTGTACGAGTTCGTGACGCGCGACGGGCGCACGATCCGTTTCGAGGAGCCGAACGGCCCGGCGACGGTCGTCGAGGGCGACCTCGTCACCGTCCACTACGTCGCCGACCGCCCGCAGAAGGCGACGGCCCACGCGCCGCGCCGGGGACTGCTGGCGGCGGGCACGGTCTTCGTCCTGGTCGTCTGCGCGGTGATCGTCCTCTTCTGCGTCGGCTTCATGGTGGGCGTCCACGAGTTCTTCTCGGTGTGGGACTCGGCCTGGAGCGGAGGGGACGACTTCGAGGGCGCGGGGCTCCCTTTCTGACGCTCCGTCAATTACCTTGTGGCCATGAGCTCCATGAGGCGAACCGTCGCGGAACTCGTGCGGGAGCGGTGGGGCGACCACCGGCCGGGGCTGTGGTTCGAGGGGCAGGTCCTGAGCCATCACCGGGTGACGGCGGGCGCGGCGGCGCGGGCCGCGCTCCTCGCCGACCTGCTGCCCGCCGGCGCCGAACCGCACCTCGGTGTCCTGCTCGACAACACCCCCGAGTATCCGATGTGGTTGAGCGCCGCCGCCCTCGCGGGTGCCGCCGTCGCCGGGATCAACCCGACCCGGCGCGGCCCCGAACTGGCCCGCGACATCCTGCACACCGAATGCCGCGTCCTGGTCACCGAGCGGAACCGGCTGCTCCTCCTCGACGGCCTCGAACTGCCCGGCGTACGCGTCCTGGTCACCGACACCGAGGACTACGGGGAACTCCTCGCGCCCTACGAGGGCGCGCGGCCCGACGCGGCACCCTCCGTGTCGCCGGACGCCCGGCTCCTCCTCTACTTCACCTCCGGCTCGACCGGCGCCCCGAAGGCCGCGATCTGCACGCAGGGCCGGCTGGCCGCCGCCGGGGGCTCGCTCGTCGAGCAGTTCGGGGTACGACCGGACGACACGCACTACATCTGCATGCCGATGTTCCACGGCAACGCGGTGATCGCCGACTGGGCGCCCGCGCTCGCGGCGGGCGCCGGGATCGCGCTCAGGCGCCGCTTCTCGGCGTCCGGGTTCCTCACGGACGTACGGGCCTGCGGGGCCACGTACTTCACCTATGTGGGCCGTGCGGTGCAGTACCTGCTGGCCACGCCCGCCCGCGCCGACGACCGCGACAACCCGCTGCGGACGGGTTTCGGGACGGAGGCCGGCGCCGTGGACGCGGCCGCCTTCGAGGAACGCTTCGGGGTGCGGCTGGTGGAGGGGTACGGCTCGTCCGAGGGCGGCGTCGCCATCCAGGGGACGCCCGGCGCCCCGGCGGGCGCGATCGGGCGGGCGGCACCCCGCGACGACCTCGCGGTGGTCGACCCGGCGACCCGGACCGAGTGCCCGCCCGCCGTCTTCGCCGAGGGCGGACGGCTCCTCAACGGCCAGGAGGCGATAGGGGAGTTGGTGAACCGCGGGCCCAACCCCTTCGAGGGGTACTGGCGCAACCCCGCCGCGGACGCCGACCGTCGCCGCTGCGGGGAGGGCTGGTACTGGACCGGCGACCTCTTCTACCGCGACGCCGGCGGCTTCCTCTACTTCGCGGGGCGGGCGGACGACCGGCTGCGCGTCGACAGCGAGAACCTTGCCGCGGCGATGATCGAGAACATCCTCGCCCGCTACCGGGGCGCGGCGGCCGTCGCGGTGTACGCGGTGCCGGACCCGGTGGCCGGCGACCAGGTGATGGCGGCGATCGCGCCGCGCGAGGGTGCCGGCTTCGACCCGTCGGCCTTCGCGGAATTCCTCCGGGCCCAGCCCGACCTGGGGACCAAGATGGCACCCCGCTTCGTCCGGATCGTGGAGCGGATGCCGGTCACCGCCACCAACAAGATCCACCGGGTGGGGCTGCGCCGCGCGGGCTTTTGCTGCGCCGACCCGGTGTGGTGGCGGCCGCCCGGCGAGCCGGCCTACCGACCGCTGGTCCCGGCGGACGTGCGGGGGCTGCTGGCCGAGTACCGCGCGCGGGGCCGCGAGGCCCTGCTGCCGACGGCGCAGGGCTGAAGTCCCTTCGCGTCCAACCTCGTTCCGATGGTGTGTACCGGTCTGTCCGCAAGGCCGTAGAGGTCGTGGGGAGGTCTCGGGCGACGGAGGAATCGCGGCCGTCCGACAGGGGGAGGATGCACCCGGACACCCGTGTCGCCGGTGCCGGTGCCGGGAACGGCACCGCGTCGAGGAAAGAGGGAACATGCGTCACCTGATCCGGGTCGGGCGGCCCGTCGGCGCCGCACCCCCGCGCGCCACGCGGGCGCGACCGGCCGTCCGCGCGAGCCGCGGACGGGCGGGCCGGGAGCTCCGGACGGTCGGGGCCGCTCGGGCCGTTCGGACGGCGCGGACGGCGCGTGGTGCGGCTCCGGTGACGGCCGGCGGGTGTGACGCCGGATGCGGAGCCCGACGGTCAGAGCCTTGTCATGTTCCTGTTCATCGTTGTCCGGGACGGGACTCCGCCGACCGGGCCGTCCGTGATCCACGGTGCGGACGGGGAGGGGGCGAGCGGTGTGCACGGTGGTCGTCGCGGCGGCGCCGGGGCCTTCGGCGGCCGACGCCGGGACCGGGAGCACACCCCGCCCGTGTCCCCCGGTGACCCCTCCCCGCCTCCGTTCGCCCCCGCGCGGCGGTCCGGCCCGGCCGCCGCGTCCTCCCTCCCGGATGTCCGGTCCGTGGTGCCCCGCCACGGTCCGGGAGTTCCCCGACGACCCGACCCGACCCGACCCGTCCTCCGTCCTCCGTCCTCCGTCCTCCGTCCTCCGAACCGTGCACTCGGCCGGACGGCCCCGCCGACCCGCTCCTCAACCCTCGTCAGTCCTTCCCGAAAGGCGTGAGCGCCCATGTCCCCCACACATGACCGCAGTCACAGCGACGATCTGCTGGCCTTCGTCCGCTCCAGCCCCTCGCCCTACCACGTGGTCGCGAACGCGGCCCAGCGCCTGGAGAAGGCGGGTTTCCAGGAGCTGCGCGAGGCGGACGACTGGGCGGCCGGCGCCGAGGGCGGCCGGTACGTCGTCCGCGCGGGAGCGCTGCTCGCCTGGTACGTCCCCGAGGGCGCTCCGGCCCGTACGCCGTTCCGGATCGTCGGCGCCCACACGGACTCCCCGAACCTGCGGATCAAGCCCGAACCCGACACCGGCACCGCGGGCTGGCGGCAGATCGCCGTGGAGGTCTACGGCGGGGTGCCCTTCAACACCTGGCTGGACCGGGACCTGGGCGTCTCGGGGCGGCTGCTGATGCGGGACGGTTCCAGCCGCCTCGTCCGGGTCGACCGGCCGCTGCTGCGCGTGCCGCAGCTCGCCATCCACCTCGACGGGGGCGTCAACGAAGGGGTCGCGCTGGACCCGCAGCGGCACCTCACCCCCCTGTGGGGACTCGGCGGCACCCGGCCCGGCGCCCTGCTCGGCCGGATCGCCGACGAGGCCGACGCCGACGTCGCCGACATCCTGGGCTGGGACCTGATGCTGCACGACATCCAGCCGCCCGGCTACCTCGGCGCGGACGAGGAGTTCCTCGTCTCCGCCCGCCTCGACAACCAGATCTCCGTGCACGCGGGCGTCACCGCGCTGGTCGCCGCGGCCACCGCCGCACAGCCGCCCGCCTACGTCCCCGTGCTCGCCGCCTTCGACCACGAGGAGGTCGGCAGCGGTTCCTGGTCGGGGGCCCAGGGACCGCTGCTGGAGCGGGTGCTGGGCCGGTCCGTCGGCGCGCGCGGCGGCAGCGCCGAGGACTTTCACCGGGCCCTCGCCGGCGGCTTCTGCGTCTCCGCCGACATGTCGCACGCCGTGCACCCCAACTACGCGGAGCGCCACGACCCGGGCCACCACCCGCTGCCCAACGGCGGCCCCGTCGTCAAGGTCAACGTCAACCAGCGGTACGCCACCGACGGCACCGGAGTGGCCGTCTTCGCGGCGGCCTGCGAGCGGGCGTCGGTGCCCTGGCAGCCGTTCGTCTCGCACAACGCCATACCGTGCGGGACCTCGATCGGACCGATCACCTCGGCCCGGCTCGGTGTCCCCACCGTCGACGTGGGCGTACCGGGGCTGTCGATGCACTCCGCCCGTGAACTGTGCGGGGCGAAGGACCCCGGTCTGCTGGCCAGGGTGCTGACCGAGTTCGTCACGGCGGGCTGAGCCCGCCCGGCGCCCGGACATGAGTGAAGGCCCCCCACCGTGGTGGAGGGCCTTCCTTCTGTGCGCCGCCAGGGACTCGAACCCCGGACCCGCTGATTAAGAGTCAGCTGCTCTAACCAACTGAGCTAGCGGCGCATGACTCCCGCCGTTCCGCTTCCGCGGTCGGCGACGAAAGAAATACTACCTGGTCCGGCGGGGTGCTCCGGACCACCCCGGACCACCCCGGACCGGCCCCGCCGCTCCCCGCCCGGAAGCCCGCCCGCCGGGGATCGCGGGACAGCCCTCACAGCGCGAGCGACACCAGCACCGGGGTCGCCTCGCGGTTCAGGGTGTCCGCGGCCCGGCGCAGCCGGTGGGCGTGCTCGACCGGGAGGGACAGGGCGAGGCAGCCGACCGAGGAGCCCGCGGTGATGGGTACGGCCGCGCAGACCGTGCCGATCGCGTACTCCTGGAGGTCGAGCACCGGCACCGTCGGCGGCTGGGCGTCGAGCCGGGAGAGCAGCAGTCGTTCGTCGGTGATGGTGCGCGAGGTGAGGCGGGCCATCCTGTGACGGGAGAGATGGTCGCGGCGGGCGTCGAGATCGAGTTGACCGAGGAGGCTCTTGCCCACGGCGCTGGCGTGGGCCGAGGAGCGGAAGTCGACCCATTCGTTGACCGCGGGGGTCGCCGGGCCCTCGGCGCACTGGGTGACCTGCACCTCGCCGTCGACGTAGCGGCTGAGGTAGATCGCGGCGCCGACCGAGTCGCGCAGCCGGTCCATGGTCTGCTGGAGCTTCTCGCGCAGTGCCAGGTCCCGGCCGCGGGCGGAGTCCAGCCGCCCGAAGGCGGCGCCGGCGACGAACACGCCGTCGGTGACCTGCTCGACGTACCCCTCCCGGCGCAGCATCCGCACCAGCGCGGTCAGACGGTCCGGGCCGAGGCGCGTCCTGCGGGCGAGTTCGGCGTCGGTGATGCCGGCTGAGTGCCGGGCCACCGCCTCCAGGACGCGCAGGGCGTCCTGGGCCGACTGGTACGGCGCGGTCGGCTCGTTCATCAGCGCCACGGTTTCCCCCTGCGCTTCCTGGGCCCTCGATCCGGACAGCTGAGCTCTTCCACGATAACTGTCAAACGGTGGACGATGAGGGGCTGTTGACCAGAATGTTCGTCCCGTGCGGTGCTCTCAGCAGCGACGTGACACCCTGGCATATGCCAAGGTCATGGCCCGCGGGGCATGACCCGCGGGCCGGACCTCGCACCTTCTCGCGTTCACTCCTTGTAGTCACAGCACGGCGCTGAGGAATTCCCGGGTGCGTTCGTGCTCCGGATCGCCGAACATCCGCTCCGGCGGGCCGGCCTCGATGACATGACCGGAATCGAACATCAGAACCTGGTCCGAGATGTCACGGGCGAAATTCATCTCGTGGGTCACGCAGAGCATGGTGATGTCGGTGGTGCGGGCGATGTCACGGAGGACGTCGAGGACCCCCGCGACCAGCTCGGGGTCGAGCGCGGACGTCACCTCGTCCAGCAGCAGCACCTGCGGCCGCATCGCCAGTGCCCGCGCGATCGCGACCCGCTGCTGCTGTCCGCCGGACAGCTGGCTCGGGTAGGCGTCGCACTTGTCCGCGAGGCCCACCAGGTCGAGCAGTTCACGGGCCCGCTGCTCGGCCTCGTCCCTGGACAGGCCGAGGACGGTGACCGGCGCCTCGGTGATGTTGCGGAGCACCTTCATGTTCGGGAACAGGTTGAACTGCTGGAAGACCATCCCGATCTTCTTGCGGACCTCACGGACCTGCTTCTCCTCGGCCGGGAAGAGCCGCTCCCCGGCCACCGTGATCGTCCCCTCGTCGGGCTTGGCCAGGGTCATCAGCAGCCGCAGGATCGTCGTCTTGCCGGAGCCCGAGGGCCCGATCAGCGTGACGTGCTTGCCGGTGTCGACACGGAAGTCGAGCCCGTCCAGGACGGTGTTGTCCCCGAAGCGCTTGGTGACCTTGTCGAACCGGATCAGTTCCCGGGTCTGCTGGTGAAGGGTGTCGGGGGTCTGGTTGTCGATGTCAACGGACAAGACGTCGCTCCAGGGCTCGCAGGAGGAGGGAAGCCGGATAGGAAATGAGGATGAAGGCCACGCCGATGACGGTGAGGGGCTCGGTGAACTGGAAGTGCTCCTGCGAGTACAGCCGCGCCTCGCCGAGCATCTCCAGGACCGTGATCGCCATCAGCATCGGGGTGTCCTTGAGCATCGATATGACGTAGTTGCCCAGCGCGGGCACCACCCGGCGGATCGCCTGCGGCAGGATCACCGCGGTCCAGGTGCGCCGCAGGGGCAGGTTGAGTGCCGTGGCCGCTTCCCACTGACCGGCCGGCACGCCCTCGATACCGGCCCGGTAGACCTGCATCGTGTACGTCGAGTAGTGCAGCCCGATCGCGACGACCCCGGTGGTCAGCGCGGAGAACGTGATGTTCCACTCGGGCAGCACGTAGAAGAGGAAGAACAACTGCACCAGCAGCGGGGTGTTGCGCACGAACTCCGTGACGGCACCCACCGGCCAGCGCACCCAACGGGTCGGCGCCCGCATCAGCAGCGCCCACACCAGCCCGAGGGCGAAGGAGATCAGCGAGCCGAGGGCCAGCGCCTTCAGGGTGACCAGCAGTCCGTCGCGGAAGAGCGGCATGAAGTCACCGACCGCGCTCCAGTCCCACGTCATGCGGCACCTCCCTGGTCGGCCGTCCTGTACCCGGTCATGAGGCACCTCCGCTCGCCGCGCCCACTCCGCTCGCCCCGGCACGGCGCGTCTCCCGCGCGGCGGTTGGGCGCTCGGGCGCCCTGCCGAGCCCGGCCTTCAGCCGCCGCTCCAGGACACGCATCAGCCGGGTGATCACGAAGGCGATCACGAAGTAGATCAGCAGGATGTACGCGTAGATCTCCGCGCTCTCCTGGAGCGCGAGCCGCACCAGATTGCCGCTGAAGGCCAGATCGCCCATCCCCATGATCGAGACCAGGGCCGTGCCCTTGAGCAGTTCGACCAGCAGGTTGCAGAAGGAGGGGATCATCTCGGGCACCGCCTGCGGCAGCAGGATCAGCCGCATCCGCTGCCAGGGCGTGAAGCTGAGCGCGATGCCGCCCTCGCGCTGGGCGGGGTCGACGGCGTTCAGGGCGCCGCGCACGATCTCGCTGCCGTACGCCCCGTACGTCAGCCCCAGCGCCAGCGTGCCCGCCCACAGCGGGACGAGCTGCCAGCCGAAGGCGAGCGGCAGCACGAAGTACACCCAGAAGATCATGATCAGCGCGGAGGTCCCGCGGAACACCTCGGTGTAGAGGCCCGCGAGGAAACGGACGATCCACCGCCGGGAGGTGCGCGCGACGCCCACCGCGAAGGAGACGGCTCCGGCCACCAGCGAGCCGAGGACCAGCAGCTGGAGGGTGACCCAGATCCCCTTGAGTACGAGTTCCCAGAGTCCCGGGGTCATCCGCGGCAGAGCTCCTTCGCGGTCAGATCGGTCATCTCGGCCCGGGTGAAGCCGAACGGCCGCAGGATGCGGAACAGCTCGCCGCTCTTCTTCATCTTCCGCAGCTCGACGTTGAAGGCGTCCCGCAGCCGCGTCTCGGCCGAACGGAACGCGAAGCCGCCGCCGTCGACGTGCGGCTTGCCCTTGACCAGGGGGGCGAACGGCTTGGTGCTCTCGGTCCTGCGGGACTTCCTGACCACCTCGCGGACGGTCAGCGCGGTCCCGGCGAAGACGTCGACACGCCCCGCCTCGACGGCGTTCAGCCCGGCGACCTGGTCGGGCACGATCAGGATGTCGCTCTCCTTGTACCCGGCCTCGACGGCGTACTGGATCTCGGCGTACCCGGTGCCGGTCGCGAACCTGGCCTTCTTCGCCACGACGTCCTTGTAGTCGTGCAGGTCCTTCGGATTGCCCTTGCGCACGACGAAGGCGTCAAGCATCTGGTAGTCCGGGTCGGAGAAGACGACCTGCTGACAGCGCTCCGGGTTGATGTACATCCCGGCCGACACGACGTCGAACTGCTGCGAGTTGAGCCCGGGGATGAGCGAGCCGAACTCGGTCGGCACCGGCTGGACGCGGTCGACCCCCAGGCGCTTGAACACCGCCTTGGCGAGTTCGGGCGCCTCTCCGGTCAGTTCACCGTTCCTGTCGATGTAGCCGAACGGGATCTCGCCCGCGATACCCAGCCGTACGACACCCTGCGCCCGCAGCCGGCCGAGGAGATCTCCGCCGTCGGTGCCGGCGGCCGTGGCCACCCGGCTGCAGCCCGCGGCGCCCAGCGCGCCGGCCGCGCCGAGCGCCGAGACGCCCGTGAGCAGCGCCCGCCGGCTCGGTCCTCGTGTCCGCGCACCGGGCCCGTCTCTTCCGTCATTGCGTAGTGGTGGAGCCATGGCGGCGCGGCTACCCGGGACCACACGATCCATTCCGGCCACCGCGCACCCCGACCCTCGATGAGGCGCTCTTGACCCCGGCGGGACCATGGAACGCATGACCGAGCGCATGACCGACCGGTACATCGAAGTCTCCCTGGTCAAGCGGGGAGCCCACTGCACGGCCAGACTGCTCGACGACCGGGCACCCCTCACCTGCGCGGCGGTGTGGGACGCCCTCCCCCTGGCCGGTGACGTCTATCACGCCAAGTACGCGCGCAACGAGATCTACGCCCTGTTCCCGCCCTTCGCGGCGGCCGGCGAACCCCCGCTGGAGAACCCCACGGTGACCCCCGTCCCCGGCGACCTCTGTTACTTCGCCTTCGCGGGCGCCGAGCTGGGCACCAAGGCGTACGGCTACGGCACCGAGGTGCGCCCCGGCACCACCGTCGTCGACCTCGCCCTCTTCTACGAACGCAACAACCTGCTGCTCAACGGAGACGTGGGCTGGGTTCCGGGCATCGTCTGGGGCCAGATCGTCGAGGGCCTCGACACCATGGCCGAGGCCTGCAACGACCTGTGGCGCTCCGGCGCGCTGGGGGAGACCCTCAGCTTCCGGCGGACATAGCGAGGGCGGGCGGCGGAGCGACCCCGGCAGCCCCCGCCTCGTACAGCGCGTGCGCCGTCCGCAGGACCAGGTCGTCACGGTGACGGGCGGCGACGATCTGCAGGCCGACCGGCAGCCCCGCGGCGTCGGTACCCACCGGGACCGACGCCGCGGGCTGCTGGGTCATGTTGAAGGGGTACGTGAACGGGGTCCATCCCGTCCAGCGCCGGTGCCCGGAGCCCTTGGGGACCTCGGTGCCCGCCTCGAACGCGGTGATCGGGAGCGTCGGCGTCACCAGCACGTCGTACGACTCGTGGAAGCGGCCCGTGCGGCGCCCCAGGTCCATCCGGACGTCCACCGCGGCCAGATGGTCCAGGCCGCTGAGCCGTGCGCCCTGCCGGCATATCTCCCGGAGCCCGGGGTCCATCAACTCCCGCTGCCTCGGTCCGAGTTGCTGGACCACCCGGGCCGCTCCGCCGAACCACAGGGCGTGGAAGGCGTCCACCGGGTCCCTGACGTCGGGGTCGGCCTCCACGACGTACGCGCCCAGCGCCGCCAGCCGCTCCACCGCCCGCCGTACGGCCGCCGCGACCTCCGGGTGGACCGCGACCTGCCCGCCGAGGGACGGCGAGTAGGCCACCCGCAGCCCGCGCACCCCGCCCCGCAGCGCGTCCACGAAGGAACCGCCGACCGGCCCGAGCGCCGACCAGTCACGTGCGTCGGGCCCGCTGATCACGTCCATCATCAGGGCCGCGTCGGCCACGTCCCGGGTCATCGGTCCCACGTGCGAGAGCGTCCCGAAGGGGCTCGCCGGATACAACGGCACCCTGCCGTACGTCGGCTTCAGCGCGAAGATCCCGCAGAAGGCGGCCGGGATGCGCACACTGCCGCCCCCGTCCGTCCCCAGCGCCAGCGGTCCCGCGCCCAGCGCGACGGCCGCCGCGCTGCCGCCGCTGGAGCCGCCCGCAGTGCGCGAGAGGTCGTAGGGATTGCGCGTGACCCCCGACAGCGGTGAGTCGGTGACGCCCTTCCAGCCGAACTCGGGTGTCGTCGTCTTGCCGAGGAAGACCGCGCCGTGCTCGCGCAGCCGGGCGACGGACGGCGCGTCCTCGTCCCAGCCGCCCTCCGGGGACACGGTCCTGGAGCCCCGCAGAGTCGGCCCGCCGCGCAGCAGCAGGATGTCCTTGACCCAGACCGGGACGCCGTCCAGCAGCCCCGCGGGCTCGCCCCGCCGCCAGCGGTCCGCGGACTCCGCCGCCCCCGCGAGCGCCGCGTCCGTGTCCAGGCGGACGAACGCGTTCACGGCCGGCTGGACCTCCTCGGCCCTGCGCAGCGCCGCCCGCACCGCGTCCACCGGGCCGAACTCGCCCTTGCGATAGCCGTCGACGAGTTGGACCGCGGTCAGCTCGGTGAGTTCGGTCATCGGCCTGCCCCTCCTGGAAGTTCGGCGGCTCAGTGTCCGGGCACGTACCCGCGTTTCTTGTCCACCACGTTCGGCAGCGGCCGGCCCGCCTCCCAGCGCTCGTACATCTCCACGAACTGCGCGCCGAGTTCGTCCCGCCAGCCGACCGTGTCCCCGCTCATGTGCGGGGACACGATCAGCCCGGGAACGTCCCACAGCGGGCTGTCCGGACCGAGCGGCTCGTGCTGGAAGACATCGAGGGCCGCGCCCGCGATCCACCGCTTCGACAGGGCCTCGGCGAGCGCCTCCTCGACGACGAGCGGCCCGCGCCCCACGTTGATGAAGCGGGCCGACGGCTGCATCATCCCGAAGCGCCGGGCGTCGAACATGCCGTACGTGGCCTCGGTGAGCGGCGCCGCCGAGATCACCCAGTCGGCGCGTGCCATCAGCCGGTCGAGCTCCCCGGGCCCGTGGATCCCGGTCCTCGGGGTGCGTCCCACCAGCGCCGTCGTCACCTCGAGTGCCTTGAGGGACTTGACGATCGCCCGTCCGATCGGCCCGGAGCCGACCACGCAGGCGCGGGTGCCCGCCACCCGCTGCGACTCCCGGTGCCGCCACTCCCGCCGCCCCTGGAGCTCCCAGGTCCGCGGCAGATCCTTCGCCATCGCCAGCACCAGTGCGGTGACGTACTCGGCGATCGGCCGTTCGAAGATGCCCCGCGCGTTGGTCACCACCGTGTCGGACGAGGCGAGTTCGGGACAGAGCAGATGGTCGACGCCCGCGCTCGCCGTGTGCACCCAGCGCGGCCGCCGGCCCTCGCCCGGCCAGGCGCGCCGCACCGCGCGCGAGGTGAAGTCCCAGACCAGCAGCACGTCCGCGCGCGGCAGCCGCTCGGCGAGTGTCGTCTCGTCGGCGTGCTCGATCCGCACCCGGCCGGTGAGCCTGCCGAGGCGGGGGAGCGGTTCGGCGTCCAGGACGAGCAGCGTGGTGCGCTCCCCGGACGCGTCGGCGGACAGCGGCGTGGACGCGGACGCGGGGCGGGGCGTTCGGGGGAAACCGTTTCGCAATGCGAGTCCGCTTTCCTGAGGGGACGAACCTGCGGGACGAGTCTGCGGGGCGGGCGTACGGGGACGGGAGTGCGGGGGACGGGCGCACTTGGGACACGGCCGAGGAGGGGGGTGGAGCCGGGTGAGCGGGGCGGGGCCGAGCCGTCTGAGATGCGCGGATTGACCACGCTCGCACCCGAACCTACCTTCGTCAACACGGTGGCGCGCACGGTCTGTTGTCCGTCGGTGCCTCCGCGTGGGTCCCACCTTCCGCCTTCGTGAGGCCGGTGCTGCCATGGACGTCTCCCTGGACATCTCGTTTCTGGGCGGTCCCCGCCCGCAGCGTGGGGTGGGCGTCGTCGCCCCCTTCGACTTCGCCCTCGACCGGGAGCTGTGGCGCTGGGTCCCGGACGAGGTCTCCCTGCACGTCACCCGCACCCCGTTCGTGCCGGTCGAGGTCAGCCTGGACCTGGCACGCCTGGTCTCCGAGCACGAGACCCTCGGCGACGCGGTCCGGGCACTGAACGCCGTCGCGCCCGAGGTCGTGGCGTACGCGTGCACCTCGGGCAGTTTCGTGGGCGGCGTCGCGGGCGAGCAGGCGATGTGCGAGGCCATGCGGCGGGCGGGCGAGGTGGCCGCGCTGACCACGTCCGGGGCGCTGCTGGAGGCCCTGGCCGAGCTGGGGGCGCACCGGATCGCCCTGGTGACGCCGTACACGGTCTCGGTCACCCAGTCGCTGGAGGAGTACCTCGCCGAGGCCGGCGCCGAGGTCACCGGGCGTGCCTTCATGGGCCTGACCAGGCATATTTGGAAGGTGCCCTACCGCGACGTGGTCGACATGGCGCGCCGCGCCGTCCGGAGCGGCCCGGCGGACGCGCTCTTCATCAGCTGCACCAACCTGCCGACCTACGACGTCATCGCCCAGCTGGAGGCCGAACTGGACATCCCGGTCATCTCGGCCAACCAGGTGACCATGTGGGCGGCGCTGCGTCATCTGGGTACCCGGGCAGTGGGCCCGCGCCAACGGCTGGTCCGGGGACACCTTCCCCGCCCCCCGGGTTCCGGGGGACAGCCCGCGCACCGGGCTCCTGTACTGCCGGAAGAACAGGAAGGCTGGACATGACCGCACTTGGATTCCTCTACCCGGGCCGCTCGGCCGAGGACGACTACCCGCGTATGGAGCAGCTCCTGGGCAGCGACGTCCGGCTGGCGCTGATCCACACGGACATCGGTGAGGACGCGCACCGGGTGGACGCCCTGCGCGAGATGGGCTCCCTGGCGCGGCTCTCGCCGGGCGTCGAGGAACTGCGGCTGTCCGGGGCCGAGGCGGTGGTCTGGGCGTGCACCAGCGGCAGTTTCGTGTACGGCTGGGAGGGCGCCCACGACCAGGTGCGCTCCCTGGCCCGTACGGCGGGCCTGCCGGCCTCCTCGACGTCCTTCGCCTTCGCGCACGCCGTACGGGAGATCGGGGCGCGGCGGGTCGCCGTCGCCGCGACGTATCCGGACGACGTGGCGGAGCTGTTCGGGGACTTTCTCCGCGAGGCCGGGGTGGACGTGGTCTCGGTGCGGGCTTCCGGGATCGTGACGGGGGCGGAGGTCGGGACATGGGGCGAGGCGGAGGTGTTCGCGCTCGCGCGGGGCGGGGACCATCCCGACGCCGACGCGGTGCTCCTGCCGGATACCGCGCTGCACACGGTCGCTCATCTGACGGCGCTGGAGAAGGAGCTCGGGAAGCCGGTGCTCACGGCGAACCAGGTGTCCGTCTGGGAGGCCCTGCGGCTGGCGGACCGGCGCGTGAACGCGCCGGCCCTCGGTGCGCTGTTCACCCGTGAGCCGCTGGTTCAGTTCTGACCCGGGGTGTCTCGTCCGTCCCCTGGGGGCTCCGCCCCCAGACCCCCGTCCGGCCTTAAGGGCCTTGTCCTCAATCGCCGGACGGGCTGGTGGTGCGGGCCTGCGCTGGAGGCGCAAGGGCGAGGTGTGAGGCTGCGCTGAATGGCTG
>NZ_JBHWEL010000035.1:0-50644 GCF_042734135.1 Streptomyces sp. NPDC059668
GCGGGGGGGGGGGGGGCCGGGCGGGCTCTGCCACACCCTCCCTGACTCGATAACCCCCCCTGGTCGGCGCCGCCCCCCCCCGGGGGGGGCCCCCCCCCCCCCCCCCCCCCCGGCCCCGGCCCCGGCGAAGACCTCCGCTCAGGCCGACACCGGCACCGGCACTCGCACCGGCACCGAGTCCGACAACGAGACGACCGTGCCCACGCCGGTCGTCTCGCCCCCGAAGGCGTCAGGTGGTGCGGTGGACGACACCGCGGTGCTGTCGCCGGTGCGGGACAGGGACAACCGTGGTTCCCGGTCCGACTCCGAGGAGACGGCCAAGCTGCCGAAGCCGCCCGTGCCGGAGGGCGCCACGGAGCGGACGACGGTGCTGCCGCCGGTCGGGGGAGCCGCGGACGAGACGGCCGTCCTGCCGCCGGTGACCCCCCGCGCGGCCGACGAGACGGCGGTGCTGCCTCCCGTACGGGACAGGGACCCGGACGGGGGTACGGACGGCGACAGGGGGAGGAACGCGGCCGGGGACCCCGCGGACCGGGTGCCCCCGGGCTTCTTCCGGGACGAGCGGTCGGCGGAGCGGCGGTCCGACGACACGGTCGACCGCACGCGTGAGCTGCCCCAGGTCGACGCCTCGGGCACACCCCGGCGCCGCCCGCGTCCCGACTGGGCCGAGGAGACACCGCTCGACGACCTCCCGACCCTCGCGGACGAGCTGCTGGGCCCGCGGGAGGACGAGGACGACGAGGCGGACGAGGGACGCGACGGGCGCGGGGGACGCGGCGGGAACCGTCGCTGAAGCCAGGACGGTGGCCGCTGCCCGGGGAGGTCACCGCCGCGGGAACGGGGTGGCGTGACCGCCGAGTGTGAGCCTCGTGACCCCGGGGCCCGGGGCCCGAGGTCCGGCGGGGACGATCCGCCGGGGGCGCGGTGGTCGTGGGCGCGACGGTCCTGACCGGTGGGACCGGTGGGACCGGCGGCCGTGAGCGCTCGTGATCGACTGGGATCGGCCGGCGCGGCCGGGTGGGACCGCCGGTCACGCTCACGGCCTCCGCCGGGAGATCCCCGGCCCGGGCCCGTTGTCGGTGGCGACCCGCACAATGGACGCGGCAAGGCGAAGTGCGACGGAAGGGCGGTGCCCCGTGCCCGTATGGGACGACCTGGTGGGCCAGGACAAGGTGAGCGAGCAGCTCGCCGCCGCCGCGCGTGACGCCGACGCCCTGGTCACGGCGATCGCCGGGGCCACCGCGCCCCCCGAGGCGTCCAGGATGACCCACGCCTGGCTGTTCACCGGCCCGCCCGGCTCGGGCCGTTCCACCGCGGCGCGCGCCTTCGCGGCGGCGCTCCAGTGCGTGAGCCCCGACCGCGCGCTGGGCGGGGTCCCCGGCTGCGGTTTCTGTGACGGTTGCCACACCAGCCTGATCGGGACCCACGCCGACGTGCAGATCGTCCGCACCGACCTTCTCTCCATCGGTGTGAAGGAGACCCGCGACCTGGTCCGCCGTGCCCAGATGTCGCCCGCCGTCGGCCGCTGGCAGGTCATCGTCCTGGAGGACGCGGACCGCCTGACGGAGGGCGCGGGCAATGTGCTGCTGAAGGCCGTCGAGGAGCCGGCGCCGCGTACGGTCTGGCTGCTGTGCGCGCCCTCCATCGAGGACGTGCTGCCCACCATCCGCTCCCGCTGCCGCCTGCTGACCCTGCGCACGCCGCCGGTGGAAGCGGTCGCCGACATCCTCGTACGGCGTGACGGCATCGACCCCGATGTCGCCGCGGCCGCCGCGAGCGCGACGCAGGGGCACATCGGGCGCGCCCGGCGCCTCGCCACGGACCCGCGCGCTCGTGAGCGTCGGGCCGCCGTGCTCAGACTCCCGCTCCGGGTCGACGACGTCGGTGGTTGTCTCCGAGCGGCCCAGGAACTCGTCGACACGGCCTCGGAGGACGCGAAGCAGCTCGCCGAGGAGGTCGACGTGAAGGAGACCGCGGATCTGAAGACCGCCCTCGGCGCCTCGGAGGGCGGCCGCATGCCGCGCGGCACCGCGGGCGTCATGAAGGAGCTGGAGGACCGGCAGAAGCGCCGCAGGACGCGTACCCAGCGCGACAGCCTGGACCTCGCGCTCATCGACCTCACGGGCTTCTACCGCGACGTCCTCGCCCTCCAGCTCGGCTCCCGCCTGGCGATCGCCAACGCGGATTCCGGGGACGTTCTGGAGAGACTGGCCCGCGGCAGCGCGCCGGAGGCGACCCTGCGCCGGATCGACGCCATCGCCGCCTGCCGCGAGGCCCTCGACCGCAACGTGGCACCGCTGCTGGCGGTGGAGGCGATGACGATGGCGCTGCGCGCGGGCTGACACGGTCGCGCGGACACCCCATCGGACACTCGGACACCCCCCTCGCGAGGTTGACGGTGTCACTCGTACGAGGCGCGTTCGCCACTGAAGGTGATCAATCGATCGCGTGAGGTTACGCTCGCGGAATGTACTTCAGGCGCATCCTCAGGCCCCTGCGCAGGGGCGGCATGCTGCTGGCCGCCACGACGCTGCTCGTCTCCGCCTGCTCCACGGAGAGTCTCACTACGGCGGCATCGGAGCCGAGGGCATCGGAGCCGACGTCGTCGGAGGCGGTGCTGGCCCCGCTGCCCCACTCCACACCGGCGATGCTGACGCCGTACTACGAGCAGAAGCCGGCCTGGCGCTCCTGTGGTGCGCCCGGCTTCGAATGCTCCACGATGAAGGTGCCGCTCGACTACGACGATCCGGCTTCGGGCGCCATCAAACTGGCCGTCGCCCGCAAGAAGGCCACGGGTCCGGGGAAGCGGATCGGCTCGCTGCTGGTCAACCCGGGCGGTCCGGGCGGCTCGGCGGTCGGATACCTCCAGGCGTACGCGGGTCTCGGCTACCCGGCGAAGGTCCGCGCACGCTACGACATGGTGGCGGTCGACCCGCGCGGAGTGGCCCGCAGCGAGCCGATCGAATGTCTCAGCGGCCCGGAGATGGACGCGTTCACGAAGACGGACATGACGCCCGACAACACGCGGGAGACGGGCGAACTGGTCGACGCGTACAAGAAGTTCGCCGAGGGGTGCGCCCGGCACTCGCCCAAGGTGCTGCGGCATGTCTCCACGGTCGAGGCGGCCCGTGACATGGACATCCTGCGCGCGGTCCTGCGCGACCAGAAGCTGAACTACGTCGGTGCGTCGTACGGGACGTTCCTGGGCGCGACGTACGCGGGCCTGTACCCGCAGCGGGTGGGCCGCATGGTCCTGGACGGCGCGCTGGACCCCTCGATCACCGCCCGCAAACTAAACGAGGACCAGACGGCGGGCTTCGAGACGGCCTTCCAGTCCTTCGCGAAGGACTGCGTGCGGCACAGCGGCTGCCCGCTGGGCGGCCGGGGCACGAGCCCGGACCAGGTGGGCAGGAACCTCAGCGCCTTCTTCAAGAAGCTCGATTCGGACCCGATCCCGACGGGCGACGCGGACCGCCGCCAGCTCACCGAGTCGCTCGCGACGACGGGCGTGATCGCGGCGATGTACGACGAGGCGGCCTGGCCCCAGCTGCGCGAGGCGCTGAGCGCGGCGATGAAGGACAAGGACGGAGCGGGCCTGCTCGCCCTCTCCGACAGCTACTACGAGCGTGACGCCAAGGGCCACTACACGAACCTGATGTACGCCAACGCGGCCGTGAACTGCCTCGACCTCCCGTCCGCCTTCTCCGGCCCCGACCAGTTGAAGAAGAGCCTCCCCGCCTTCGAGAAGGCGTCCCCCGTCTTCGGTGACGGTCTGGCCTGGGCGTCCCTGAACTGCGCGTACTGGCCCGTGAAACCGACGGGCGAGCCCCACCGCATCGAGGCGAAGGGCGCGGCCCCGATCCTGGTGGTCGGCACCACCCGGGACCCGGCCACCCCGTACGCCTGGGCCGAGTCCCTCGCCGGGCAGCTCTCCTCCGCGACGCTCCTGACCTACGTCGGCGACGGCCACACCGCCTACGGTCGCGGCAGCGTCTGCATCGACACCGCGATCAACCGCTACCTCCTCGACGGCACCCCTCCACCCAAGGGAAAGCGCTGCTCATAGCCCTCTCGCACGCCCCGGATCCGGGCCCTCCGGGGCGTGTACGGAGCACTCTCGGAAACTGTGTAGACTTACCGACGTTGCTGATCGCACCATAGTGCGGACAGCGCGCCGCCTTAGCTCAGATGGCCAGAGCAACGCACTCGTAATGCGTAGGTCTCGGGTTCGAATCCCGAAGGCGGCTCTGTGGAAGCCCCAGGATTCTCACTCGCCGTGACCTGGGGCTTTTGCTTTTTACTGGATACGGCGGCGGCGCCGTGCACGAGCTGCGCGGCGGTCCCCAGTCTCATTCCTAGTCTCAGTTGCGGGCTCAGAGGCAGCCGCCGGGGCGGGCAGGAAGGCGTCACCCATGCGGCGCATGGCGTCCTTCGAGAGGTGTGAGCGGCCCTTGACGTAGCGGCGTGTCTGACTGATCTGGGTGTGCCGCAGGATCTCCATGATGGTCGGCATGTCCACCCCCAGCTCGTTCAGGATGGTGCCGGCCGTGTCGCGGCTTCCGTCGTAGAGGCGGCGGTCGGTGATGCCCGCTTCCGCGAGTAGATCTTTGAATTCCTCCCAGTCGTCGCGAGGGTCGATGGGGCGTCCATTAGAGCGGGTGAACACGGCCTGGTGGTCCTGCCAGAGTTCGCCGGCCGCCTCCCGCAGTTCGTCCTGCCGTGCCTTGTGGGCGACCAGGTAGGGGATGAAGGCGGGAGGGATCGGCACGGGGTTCGTGCTCTTCTTGGTCTTGGGACGGGTGAAGGCCAGACCTCCGCCCTTGCGGTCGGGGCAGGTGCTTGCGTGCTTGACGCAGGTCGCGGTGCACGGCTTCGGGCAACCCCGCTTGTAGCCCTTGTGCGTGGCGCAGTCTGGCGGGCAGGGCTCGAAGCGGTGTAGGCGCGCCCCGCACGCGTGCGGGTTGCCGCAGCCGTGTCGCCACGTGAGCCGCTGTAACTGCCACCGGGGGTGGAACAGTTCGGCCTGGAGGTCGACGTACGGCCACCGCAGTCCCAGGGTCTCGCCCTGCCGGAACCCCATGCCGACGCCGACGATCCACCGCATGAAAGTGGGCCGCGTGGCCGCCGCCTCCAGGAACGCTTTGGCCTCTTCCTGGGTGAACGGGTTGGCCTCAGTCTCGTCAATGCTGGGCGGGTCGACCAGGGTGGCGACGTTCTCGCTGATCATCCGGCGACGGTGGGCGATCTTCAGTGCCCGCGAGAGGATGCGGTGCACTTTGATCACGTGGGACGGCGCGCGTCCGGCATCGAGCATCGCTCGGTACATCTGCTCAAGATGCTCCGGCGCCAGCTTGTCGATGCGGTGCTTCCCGACGCCGGGAACGATGTCGTTGCGGGTTTTGGACCAATAGTCGTCCAGGGACCGGGGCTTGAGCTTCAAGCTCGCGATGTCGGTCAGGTAGATCTCCATCCACTGACCGACTGTGGGTTTGCGGCCGGCCTTGGTCGCGCGCCCCTCGTCACGAAGCTTCTCCAGTTCACGGACCTTACGGCGCACAGCGGGTTCGGTGCGGGCCATGCGGTGGCGGCGGTCCGGGCTCCCATCGGGCAGCACGCCCATGGTCACGCGACCGTGCCACCAGCCGTCATCGCCAAGGTAGATGGACGACTCCATGTTGGGATTGCGGGTGCTCAATGCGTTCCTCCATGCAGGAAGCCGCCCAAGACCGTGTGTCCGGGGCGGCTTCGGGGCGGACTTCTTCAGGCAGGAAGGAGTTCGAGGCTGTTCGCGTAAGCCTCAAGCACGTCCCAGCGAATACGGCGGGAGCGTCCTCGCTTGACGTACTTGAGGTCGCCGGCCGCCATCAGCTCGTACACGGTGGAGCGTCCGAAGCGGAGAACCTTGGCGGCTTCCTCCGGGGTGTAGAGCAACTGGGCATGGGCCAGTACGGGGGTACTCATCGGGTCGTACTCCTCAGGTGCTCGTGGGGATTCTCAGGGGCTGGCTTCTGTCCGAGGTTCGGATTTCTGCGTCACCGCGTCATCAGCGTCACTTGAGCCTCTGACCTGCTGCTTTAGGTGACGTGGCGGATCGGCTCTGCGTCACCGGTGCGTCATCGGCTGCGTCACCGGGTGACGCAGGTGACGCAGGATGACGCAGAGGCGGCCGCCTGCGTCACCGCTGTTGCCGCAGGTCAGCAGCCGCTTTTCGGGCCGGGTGACGCAGGTGACGCAGCGTCTTCCCTCTTAGGACAAAGAAGGGGCTGTCTGTAGTACTTCGGTGCCCCTCACAGAGCGAAGAAGGAGCCGCTGCGCGGCGCGATCTTGGGGCGGCGTTCCGCCGAACAGCAAGAGGAGCACGCGCGCCGCTGGTGCTCCTCTTGCTGTTGCTTGAGCGTGCGGATCGCGGATCAGAACGCCTGTGTCTGCTCGTGCGGCGGCGGGGTCAGGGCGACGGTGCGGGTCATTTCGAGGTAGCGGCCCGCCTTCGTGCGGCCCGAGTCGATGAGGACGCCCCGGGCGGCCAGCGTCGGTTGAAGGCGCTTGAGGCGGTCGGAGAGGACTTTGCCGGTGGTCGGCCACCCCTTGGGCAGGGGACGGCCGTCTTCGCCGCTGTAGAGGCTGCTGAGGCACGACAGCCAGTCTGTGGACGTCATCTGCTGTGCCGCGCCCGGCACGATGGTTTCGGCATACCTCAGGACGGTCTGTGCGAGGAGGTCACCTTCGATCACGTCGTCGTTCAGGTCGTCCAGACTCGCCCGGTACGCGGGCAGAGCCCCGAGACCGGTCGCTGCGTCGAACTGCGCGCACAGGTGGGCGAAGTCCGCCATCCGCAGATCGGTGGGGGTCTGCGCGTGCACCGCGCGGACCTTGACCGTGAGATCGAGGAGCGAGCCGAGGACCACGGGCAGGACTTCCGCGTAGTCCGCCCACAGTTCGGCTTCGGTGCGCCGGACACGGGGCCGCTCCAACCGCAGAGGCAGGAGCCGTTCGGCGAGGTCGGGGCGGATGACGCCGACGTCGATGCCGGTGAGGAGCAGGGGCCGGCGGTAGCCGACGCGGAAGACGTCCCCGTCGGTGAACAGGGCCCGCTTGACGCTCTCGGCACCGGTCACGATGCAGCACATCGCGTCCGACAGATCCGGCGTCATGTGCGAGAGGTTGTCCAGCGCGGTGATCCACCCTGCCGCCACCGCCGCGATCAGGTTCTCCTCGTCCTTCGGCGCCCGCCGCAGGTCACCGCTCATCCCCTCGATGATCCGGGTGAGCATCCGGCCACCCGTGGACTTTCCCGCCCCCTGCGGTCCGGTGAGGAAGGGCGCCGGTACGGGAACGGACGGCCCGAGACAGCCGATGAGCCAGGCGATGGCCAGGCACTCGGTCTCGGCGTTGGCGAAGTTGCACAGCCGCATCAGCAGGTCGATGCCCTTGCCGTCGGTGTCCTTGGCCGGCAGGGGAAGTTCCCCGGTGAGCTGCGTGCGCCGCCAGCAGACCTCACGCGGGTCGGGGATGAGGATGTCCCAGCCGGTGGGGTGGATGCGGACGGACTTTCCGTCGTTTCGGCCCAGGTCCAGCCATGTCGCCCCGTCGAATCCTGGGGCGACGCGGATGTTCACGGCCTGGACGTCCTCGGTCAGGGCGAGTGCTTCGATCAAGTCCAACGCCTCCTTGATTGCGGACCCGTTGAAGACGCCGATCCCGTCCTTGAACAGGCCGACCATGAGTTCCTGTCGGTGGCTGCCGGTGGTGCCCT
Source organism: Streptomyces sp. NPDC059668 (assembly GCF_042734135.1). Taxonomy (NCBI): domain Bacteria; kingdom Bacillati; phylum Actinomycetota; class Actinomycetes; order Kitasatosporales; family Streptomycetaceae; genus Streptomyces; species Streptomyces sp. NPDC059668. Next base: position 7,754 of record NZ_JBHWEL010000035.1, read on the forward strand.
GGGAGCGGATCGGGCGGGCCACGGGGTGCCTGTTCTTCTGCGCGTACACGGTCCCGTCAGCGGTGCGGAAGTACCGGAAATGCTCCTGTGCGTAGTCCGCGATGACCTTGCGGGCGGGATTCTTCTCGTCGTCGGACATGGTCACAGTCCCAACGTGGTCAGGGCGTTGGTCCACGCGTCGGTGCAGTGCCGGGCCGATTCGCCCTTGGCCTGCGCGGCCGTGAACAGCCGCGCGGTGTGGGCGTCGGTGAGGCAGCCGCACCGGCCGTGCGTGGACAGCACGGCGAGGAACGTGCGGTAGACGGTGGCGTGCACCGCGCTGGATGCCGCGGTGATGCGCTGCTCCGCCATGGCGATACCGCGGTCGAGATAGGTGGTCGTGCGGTGCGGGCACTGGCCCCGTTGGCCGCTCAAGGGCGCCGAGAGCGTCTGTGGCGCCCTGCGCGCCGCAGGCGGCTCCTTTACCACCAGCGCGCGCACAGAGTCCGGGAGAGCGGCCGTGACGCCGACGCCGGGACCGAGCCAACGGGCGTACGCCATAAGAGACTTGACGTCCACACCAGGGCGCACGGCGTTGGCGGACTGCATGGTGCCCTGGTAGATCCAGTGCTCGCCCCGGGTCGTGGTCACGGTCCGGGTAGCGGGCAGGGTCTCGCGGGCCCACTGGATGGCTGCGGGGTCGTCCAGGTCGACCACGGTCACGCCGGCGCCACCCGGGTGGTAACCGACCGCCGCCGCACGCCGCCACGCCGCCACCCATACGTCCGAGTTGATGACGTAGGCAGTGCTGGCAGCGGCTGCCCAGCCGTGACACGGCATCGGGCAGGTGCAGGGGCCGGGGGTCTTCATGTTCGGCCGTCCCCCGCACCCGTTCCGCGCGCAGTCCGGGCAGTTCCCGAACGGCACCTTCCCCGCTCGCAGCGGCAGCACGGGCACGCCGGCCGCAGCCAGACCGAGGGCAATCCGCAGGCTGGATTTCATGCCGCGGCCTCCCATTCGAGCCGAGCGGTGGCACGGGCCCCGAGCAGCAGGCCATAAGCGTGGTGGGCTTGTTGGGGGATGACGCCGTTGCCGAGGATCTTGAGCTGTTCCTTGCGGGGGATGCCGGGTACGTCGGTGACCCAGCCGGCCGGGAGGCCCATGAGCCATTCCACGAAGACCGGGGACAGGCGGCGGTTGCCGCGGGTGCCGGGTTCGGTCGGGCAGGGCGCGGGGCGTCCGGTGACGGCTTCCCAGCGGTGGATGGCGGGGCCGTAGTCGGTGCCGTCGCTGGCGATCCATTGCGCGTCGAGGCGGACGGCCTGGCTGGGCAGGTAGTAACGGCCGCTCGTGTCCCGCTGGTTGGGTCCGCCGTGCGGGCCGTCGGAGGCTTTCGGGGTGGGGAGCAGGTCGCGGACCAGGTACTCGATCGAGGGGCGCGAGCTCGCACCCTCGGATGCGGACCGGTTGGTGCCGTAACGCCGGGCAGTGGGGGTGGGCAGGAGGTTGACGACCACCTCGTTCAGCGGGCGCGCGTTCCTCCCGAGCAGGTTGGAGGCGCCCGACTTCCAGTCCCGGGCCGCCGGCGTCGGGAGCAGGCTCACTCCTCGGCCTGCGGCCACAGGGGCAGCAGGAAGACCACTTCGTCCTCCAGCGTCGGCCCGTGCCCGCCCTGCTTGCGCTTGGCCGGGGGCTGCGGGCCGCCGTTGACCCCAAGCTGTGAGGTGGGGGTCTTCAGCAGCGGGATGGGCAACTGCGAACCAGCGGTCCCGCGGGTGCGGGGCGCCGATTTCGGGGTCACCAGCTCGTAGACATGTCCACCGGACGTCATACCCGTGCGCGGCCAGGTCCTGGGCGACGACGTCCAGCCCCCGCGAGCGGAGCGCCGCCACGTTTTCCAGGAACACGAGACGCGGTCGAAGGACGCCCACAGCCTCAGCGACGTTTTTCCAGACCCGAGACCACTGCCCATGGATTCCGTCCCTTCGTCCAGCGTTCGAGATGTTCCGGCACGGAAAGCCCGCGCCCACGACGTCCGGCCGGTACAGGTCGCGGACCCGCTGCCAGTCGACGGCGGTGATATCCCCGAGGTTCGGCACCCCGGGGTGGTGCGCGGCGAACACGGCCGCCGCGTACGGGTCGTTCTCCGCGTAGGCGGCTACCCGGCCGCCGATGCCCGCACGGATGGCCGCTTCGAGTCCGCCGTAGCCGGCGCACAGGGCGACGATCGTCGGCGGCGAGCCGGGGGCTCGCCGGATGTCGGTGGGTTGCGTCATGCTGGGTGACCTCCACAGGTCTGTTGAGGACTGGAGACAAGGGCGGCCCGGGACTTTGGCGAGAAGCGGGCCGCCCTCTGGATTGGCGAGGGAACGGTGTGGTCGAGGACGTGATCAGCGCACGCCTGCACGAACGCATCCGGCGCGACTTCCCGGATGCCGACGCCGCGCGGGGAGTTGAGGGCGCCCTGCGGATACTGGGGGCCGAACTCGAAGACTCGCGGCAGAGCACAGAACGGCTCCTGACCGCAGCTTTGGTGATAGCCGCAGGAGACATCGACCGGTTCCGCTCTGCGGTCCGCCTGGCCCGGACGGACTGGCGCGACCTGCTCATGGCGGGGAACCTGGGGCAGGACGACTGGCCGCGGGTCCTGGATGAGGAACTGGATCACCCGTAGCCGCCGGGTTAGCCGTGGAAGTGGTTGCGCTTGATCACGGCTTTGCGGATGTTGACCGTGGTCCCGCCCTTGGAGCCGGACGCGCTGAAGATCTGTACGGCGATCCATCCGCCGAAGATCACGGCGGCCAGGATGATGAGCTGGGTGATGAGGGCGGTGAGTGCGGCGATGAACGTCGTCAGGAGCAGCAGCCCGCCGCATGCCGCGGCGAACCCCACACCCCCGAGGGCGACGTTCACCGCGGCGCGGGAGACGGCCGGCTTGGCGGCGATCGGTTCGGGCTGCGTGGGGTTGATGGCGTAGCCGGTGACGACTTGCCCGTCCGGCAGGACGATGCTCGCCACGCTCGGCACGGCGCCCGGCTGCATGGGAATGAGGGGCGCGGGCGCCATGACGACGGGTGTGATCGGGGTGGGCCGGTGGACGTCCACGGCGCTCTCGTACTGGCCGTGGGCGGGGTGTTCGGGGTGCATGCGGAATCCCTTCGCGGGGCGGTGCAGGGAGGCGGGGCCACCCCCTTGCGGGGTGGCTGTGGAGGGGGGTTCCGGGGGTCTGACCTGCGGTCCTCCCTGAGTCCCTGAGCGATCATTTGTGCAGCTCAGGGGCAGGGAGGCGGGGCAGGGAGGGGTTTAGGGAGTTCTCCCTGTCTCCCTGACCCGTCGCGGGTCGGCTCCCTGTCATCCTTCGGCGGAAGCGGAACCGTCGGTGTCGCGGTTGGCGAGCGAGCGCAGGACGCGGTCACGGCTGACGACCATGACCCCGTCGGACTTGTGCGGTTCCGCGCCGGCGTCGTCCAGGACGCGCTTGAGGTCGATGAACGACCAACCGCCGTACGCGTCCGCACTCAGCGCGGCGAGGCGGGCCAGCACATCCTTGGTCCGCACCCGCGGTGCATCGCCGAGGACGCTCGCGATGTCGGCGAGCGGGTCGCGCTCCTCACCGCGCTTGATGGTGGTGAGGGTGGTGACTCCGTCGCGCAGGGCCTTGGCGCGGGCGGTGATGGCTTCGGCCGCGTCGTCGTCGACGTAGTGCGTGCGCACGGTCAACGAGGACTGGCCCTTGGGGATGTCGATGCCGGACGACGCGACGACCAGCGTTCCCTGATCCAGCCCGGGACGGAGCAGGTTCGGCGCGGCCCCGCCGTCGACGGCCTTGTCCCCGAGCGCCATCCGGGCCTGGGACTCGGTGCCCAGGGCGAGGGAGGCTCGGGTGTGGGCGCCCTCGCGGACCAGCTTGGGAAGGTTCTGGTCGGTCGGGTCCTGGGTGCCCTGCCACATCAGGACGTTGACGGCCCGCCCCTGGTTGTGGATCTTGCGGACGGCCATGAAGTACCGGGACGTGGCCTTGGACCCGCCGTAGAAGCGGCCCTCTTCGTCCTTGAGCGGGCACATGAACGCGACCTGTGCCTCATCGACCAGCACGATCAGCGCGGGGAACTGGGTTCCGGGCGGGGCCATCAGGCGCCGGTTCATCTCGCTCACGGCGCCCTCGACCATCTCGGTCACCTCGATCACGTGCTCATCGGTCGGCCCCTGAATCAGCGTGAGGGCCAGGCCGTCGAACATGGCCCAGTCCCCGATGCCCTTGAGGTCGCCCATGAGGAACTGCACCGACTTGTCGAGCGAGAGCCACAACGCGAGGGAGCGCAGGGCCACGGTCTTGCCCTGGTTCGACAGGCCCGTGATCAGCAGGTGGCGCTGATACAGGGACAGCGCGGCAGCGTCGCCGCGGAGGTCCTGCCCCCAGGGGGCGCGGCCCTTGGCGTAGTCGGCGGTCATGTTCTGGTCGGTGACCAGCGGGGACGGGCCGATCGGCTCATCGAGCGCCCCGGAGTCCGCGATCCACAGCCGCACGGTCCGTGCGGCGGTAGGGATCATGATGAACACCTCGTGCTCGTGCCGGGACAGGTTCTCGGCGAGCTTTCGGCGCCGGTTCTGCACCTCGATCGTGGACACCCCGGAAGGCAGAGTGACGTCCACCTCCACCCCGCATCCCGCGATCCGGATCGGCCCGAGCATCGACGCCCCGGCATCGCCCATCTCCTTGATGGCGTTGCGCAGCGCGGGCACTCCCAGGTCGCGCAGGGCCTTGACGACGATGGACGGGGTGATCGGCTCGCCCTCGCTGTTGCGGACGTTCGCCGGCAGCGCCCACGCCGGTGCAGCCTGCTGCTTGCTGCCGATCGTCCACAGGGCGAGGAGAGCGAGGAACGGGCCGATCGTCAGGGCCGGCCCCCACACCACCTGAACGATCCAGATGAGCAGGTTGATGAACTCGATCACGGCCATCAAAGGGGTGACGACGTGCGTGACGTCCTTCGTAGCGATCGCCATCACGACCCCGAGCGCGACCAACCCGCCGATGCCCACACCGGTCCCGACCGCTATGCCCTTGGCCGCGTCCACGGGCGAGTGGAGCAGGTCCATGCGGCGGCGGTGACGTGCCGCGCGGAACTGCTGCCCGCGCTCCTCCCACTCCGCAGCCACCTCGTAGTTGCCGGCGGCTTCCGCGGCGCGGAACATCCGCTCGTACCGGGAAGCGGTCCGGCCGTCCCACGTGCGCTTCGCCGCGATCTTCGCCCCGCCGGCCACGTAGAGCGTGTGCCGGGCGATCGCGCGGGCCGTCGTCTTGGTCGTCTCGTGCGTGACCGCGGTCTTCACGGCCCGTCCAGAGCGCACCCACAGCGGAACGGGCGCGGCGGGGGCCGATTCGGGGACCACGGTCAAGGTGGTCACGGTCGCCGGCTCGGGGGCCGGCGGGGTGTTCTTGTGCAGGGGAACGACGTTCTCACTCATCGGGGAGACCACTCCTGACTGCCCCATGCCGGGGTGGAGTTGAAGGGGGAAGTGCATTGCAGTGCGGGGTGGTGCGGGCGGGTGTCAGCACCAGCCGGAGGACTTCTTCGCTGCCTTGGCGCGGGCGGCTTCCGTGATGAGTCGCTGACGCTCGCCGTGCAGGGCGGTCAGTTCCGCGTTCAGCCGCGTCTCCGCAGCCACGGAGACGGACTCCAGCCGCTGTTCCGCGCGGGCTGGGCTCTTGCCGCGGGCGATCCGGTAGGTGCCGCCGGCGAGCGCGGTCAGGACCGCGCGGCGCTCGGAGGTGGTGAGCGGCCAGGTCTCGCCGCGGCGGACCGCTTCGAGCTTCCGGGTGGTCTTGTGGATCTCGCGGTCAAGGCGGCGGGTGTCGGCGTTGCCCATGTCAGGCACTCCTTGCGGTGGAGGTTTCGGGGAAGGCGCACAGGACGCACATGCCGAGTGACGTCGGCAGGCAGTAGCTGTAGGTGATCCGGCAGTTGGGGCAGGTGCGGCGGGCGAGCATCGCCAGGGCGAGCGCGCCCCACTTCCGTGACGTCATCGGCCGCACGGGCTTGGCCAGGTCGAGGCGGTAGAGGTAGGAGACGCGGACCCCGCCCTGTCGGCGGTTGACGCGCATGACCTGCGCGGCGATGTCCTGCCCGCCCGGGCGCAGACCGCGGGCCCGTAACTGCCGGCGGGTGGCGAGCCCGTCCGGGGCCAGGCGCCACGGGTAGGTGGGTATGCCGTAGCGGGCCCCGGACGGGTCGAAGCACTTGCCCCACGCGGCGGACATCAGGCGACCCGCTTCCATGCCGCCCGGAGGCGGACCTCGGATGCGGAGTGGCCGGCCGCGCGGAACCGTACGGCCATCTCCCGGTACGACAGGGCGGGTGTCTCGCTGTGGCGGATCTCGTCGACGAGCGTGTCGAGGGCCGCGTCGCTGAGGGCGGGCGCGATCTCCAGCGCGGGCGCCAGCGGCTCGATGGGACCCCAGACGGGCAGTTCCCAGCGGGGTGTGACGTCGGGTGTGACGCGGTGCGTCACGCTGGTGAGCGCCCTGCCGGTGTCCTCACCGTTCCGCGCGCTCTCCAGCGTCGACCACGCGCGGGAGAGGGTCTGTGCGGTCTTGGCCTGGACGCGGGCCACGCGGGCACCGGCCTCCGTCACGGCCGTCAGCCGCGTCTCCTCGGTGCCCGCTTCCGCCCGCAGCCGGGCACGGGCCACGGCCGCTTCGTCCCGGGCTTCCTGCTGGACGCCACGGATCATGTCGAGTGCGCGCGGGGTGAGCGCGGTCCGCTCCCACATGCCGTGCACCAGCCATAAGGCCTTCGCCGCGACGGGCAGCCAGGCCACGGCCAGCCACGCGCCCGTGTCCGCTTCCGAAGTGAGCGCGTGGGCGACCAGGACGCCGGTGGCGACCAGGCCGAAGGACCAGCCGACCGCGGTCACCGTGCGGCTGTGGTCGCCCTGCGCGGCGAGGCGGCGTTCGTAGGCGAGGGTGGCCAGCCATCCCCCGTCGATGCCCAGACCGACGACCAGAGCGACGGGCCACGGCATCGCCGTGCCGAGCCACATCATGACCACGGCGAGGGTGAGGACCATGGACACGGCCGTCATCGCGACGGCGGGAAGTGCGGTCTTGGCCTTCACGCCGCACCGCCGACCGCGTCGGTAGTGCGGCTGGCAAGGACGCGGTACTCGGTGAGAACCCGGGCCAGGGCCCGGCGGACGCGGCGGGTGTCGACCTCGTTCGGGGTGTGGTCCATGGCGATGATCTGCGCGTCGATCAGGTCGACGTCCGCCAGGATCAGCGGCATCTCCGACTCGATCGCGTCCAGCTCGGCATCCGTCGGCTCGTTCCAGTCGGCGAACGCGGTAACAGCATCCTGAACAGTGACGATGGTGTTCATTGGGTCGTGTTCTCCCTAGTCGGTGGTACGGCCCGACAGCGGCCCCGGAGTTGCACCTCCGGGGCCGCGCGCCGTTGCGGGGTGGTGGTGCGGGTCAGCCGCGCTTGTTCTTGCTGCTGCGGCCGTGCGTCGTGTCCAGCTCCTTGGTGGCGTCCTTGCACTTGCCGGACGCGATGCGGTCGTAGACGGCCTGGCTCTTCTTGACGCTCTCGGGTGTGGTCAGGTCGGATGACTGCTGCGACTTCTTGCCGAACATGCGGGTCTCCTGACGTGTCGTGGGTGCGGGCCTGGCCAGACGGTTCCGGCCCCGGCTCCCTGCTACCTCGCCCGTACGACCAAGACGGCCGGACGGGCGAGGGAGGCAACCAGCCGCAGCAGTTGGGCTGCGGAATGGTCGTAGATGCGCGGGCTTTGCCCGCAATGCCACCGCCTCGTCGCCAATGGCAGGTGGCGGATCTTCAGCACTCTGTTCAGTTCTCAAGGAGCAGCCGCTCCCCGGCGAGCGCGGCAACCCCTGGTCAGAGGGGGTTCCCGTCTTCACGGGACTCGCCGGGTGCTGTCAGCACAGGCGGGCACACTCAATGGTGTTGGACCACCTGCTCAACTTGTTGGTACAAGCTGCTGCAGTGATGCTGCACCCCCAGGCGATGAGTCGTCAAGCGTTTGGAGCCCGCATGTACCAACAAGTTGCGCGAGTGCGTCATGATGAGGGCATGAACAAGCAGCCGAAGTACCGGCAGGTCGCCGATGCCCTGCGCCGCGAGATCGCCAACGGCACGTTTGTGCCGGGAGCGCGGCTGCCCTCCGAGAGTGACCTGCAGCAGCGCTTCGACGCGTCCCGGAACACCGTCCGGAACGGGCTGAGCCTGCTGGTCAGCGAGGGCCTGATCTCGTCCAGCCAAGGGCTGGGCTATGAGGTCAGGTCACACGAGGTCTTCAAGCTCAATGCGTCCAAGTTCGAGAACCTGGAGTTCCCGCAGAACGGTGACGCGTACAGCACTGACGTGACCAACGCGGGCCGTCGGCCGCATCAGACGTTCCGTGTCGAGATGCTGCCGGCGTCGGAGGACATCGCTGATCGCCTGAGGGTCACAGCGGGTACGAAGGCTGTATTGCGGTTCTGCCATCGCTATGTGGACGACGTTCCTTGGTCGACTCAGGCGACCTACTATCCAGCCTGGCTGGTCGACGAGTCGCCACGACTGGCTGAGCCAGGAGACATTGAAGAGGGCACCACGCGGTACCTGGCCGAACGAGGCATTGAACAGGTGGGGTACTTCGATGAGCTCGCCGCGCGGATGCCGACCCCGGAGGAAGCGCGGCTGCTGGAGATAGGAGCAGGGGTGCCGGTGCTGCTCTGGACACGGACGGGCTTCTCACCGGATCGGCCCGTCCGGTGCACCATCACAACGTTCCGGGGCGACTTGAACCAGATGAACTACGAAATCGGCGACCTGTCCGCCCGAAGCGAGAACGAACCCCTGTGAGAATCATCCCCGCCCAACCGGGCGATGTGCCCAAGCTGCTGGCCTTCCGATCGGAGGCCGCGGCGTGGCTCTCGGGCCTTGGAACTGACCAGTGGCAGCTGCCTTACCCGGCGGCCAAGCTGCTGGAGACCATCGAGGACGGCACTGTCTTCATGGTCCTGGACGGTCTGGTGACGGTAGCGACCATCACCGTGACCCCTGACGCGGAAGCGGGCCTCTGGACAGAGCAAGAACTCTCTGAGCCGTCCATGTTCATCAACAAGCTCTCCGTTGCACGGACGCACGGTGGGCAGAACCTCGGTGGCCGGCTGCTCGATTGGGCCGGAGACCGGGCTCATCGAGCGGGGGCCAAGTGGCTCCGACTCGATGCGTGGACGACAAACCAGGACCTGCAGTCGTACTATCTCCGCCAGGGCTTTGAGTACGTCCGTACGGTCCTCGACGGGGGAGCAGTCAACGGAGGTCCACGGGTCTCGGGTTGGCTGGCGCAGCGGTCAACGCACCGGACCGAGCACGGCTTTGTGGACGAGACTGCGGAGCCGGAACGTCTTGGTGGTGTCTAGGACAAGCAGCGTCCAGATACGGAATCTCCCTACTGCACCGGCTGCCCCTGTGGGGGAAAATTTCCCGCGTCGCCGTCAGGAACGACGTTCCGACGCGGTGTCATCTTGCTGGCCAGCCACTCCAGGTTTTCCCACACGCGGGGTTCACTGTGCCGGCGCCGCTGCTCCTCGACCCAGGGTCGGTAGTTGTTCCAGACGGAGATGATGAGGCCGCCCCACGCTTCGTCGATGATATGTCGGTCGAAGGCGTCCGTCTGCGCACCGACGGCAAGGAAGTTGAACGTGGTGAGGTAGGAGGCAACAAGCTTCGTGGCTCGGTCGTCACCGGACAGCGAGAGACCAACCAGGGTCGTAATGGCCCCGTGATCGCGCTCGTGCGGTATGCCCTCGTCGAACAGAGCCTTCCGACGATCCATGTTGGCGGTGAGGTACTCCATGGTCGCTTGCTTGCGCCGTCTGTCGTGGTCCTGATCCGTACTGCGCGACAGCATGAGGAGCTGCCACGCCACCGCGCCGAAGGCAACGACACTGACGAGCAAGGAACTGAACGAAGCAACCAGGGACCACTGCTCATACGACGTCACGGCCGGATACCTTACGGAAGGTACGCCGCTAACGGGGCCGTTTTCTGACATCACGGTGCACGTGCACGTGCTCGCTTCACACATCGCGTGTGGTCCGGCCGCTGGCTAGTCCTCTGCTCCTGTCTCCGCGCCGTTTCAGCCCGGCGCCGTGCCACAGGCACACCAGACACTAGGAAATTAAGCGAACCCTCTCCACGGTTTTAGCATTTAAGGTACATGGGCGCTCTATTCGCCTTGCCTCATTGCGCAACAATTCTTCCATTTGAGGCCACTCCCACAGGAGCAAGGGAGATTTCTGGCAGCAGTATGTGCCAGGCGCCGTACCTTTAGTCTCTTCGGCAACGGTGAACGACGGGTGGTGGGCGTGACCCGCACCGCTTCGACGCGAGAATTGATTTCTTCATTTAGGGCAGGATTTTCTGCCCCATTGTCTGGTTCCTCGCCAGCTCTTCTACGCCAAGCCGAACTGCGCCCCCGCTTACCTGGCACCATCTCAATCTTACCGGCATCACGGAGGTCGTAAAATACGTCCTTCATGCTGTTCTCTGATTGGATGCCGGTCAAAGTTCGTCCGATGGAATTCCGTATTTCTGAATGATTTTCCAGGTACTCCATCACTATTTCGTGTGGCCTCGCCAGCGGAGTGTGTCCTAGATTCACCACGAAGTAGTTGCCGTCGATTGAAAACTTCGGCGCCTTGAGCTTCGCTTCCGCCATCTTGGCCATTACGGTCCGCAACCCCTCGCCAATATCTTTATTGGGCGGATCCGGGTATTTGTTGATCAGGCGGACAATGGTCGGATTCCTAGAAAATCTCTCCTTGAGGAGGTTTCCGAGGTTCATGTGACCCGGCAAAACTCCGGGGCTTCGCACTTCGACTCGATTATTGAATACGTAAACGAGGATGTCATCCGAAATGTTGTAATCTCTATGGATCACTGCATTGACGACGATCTCTTTGAGGACCTCGGGAGGGTACCGCAACGGGGCCATTTCGCCGCTGGGCTGCAAGACTGAGACGGACTCGATCATGCGGGTAGTCCGCGACAATGTCTCATCGATCACTATCCGGGCAGGTCCCTCAATCGTAATGGGGGTCCCTTCCAGGTGTTCACGAAGGGGTTCACTATCTTTGGTGTTATATCTCGCGATCTTCACAGAGCACCGTTTGGGTACTACGGCCGGGGGTGTTTCCGCATAGAGAATTCCGGCCGAAACGCGTGCTGCACCACTGTTGCGATCGACGAGACGTTGCTTTCTTAGGAAGTCCACCGGAGACGTCGAAGGGCTAAAAGCCCCCAAGAAGTAAAGGAGTTCCTCCTCCTCTACCAAGTCTTCTTTGTAGTAATCTTCAAGCAGTTGATCTTCATATGTTCTCGCACCCTTGGAGAGGCTGAGATCCGTTATTGCCTGACCGGAAATCGAGAAGGTTGATGCTCCGCGCCTGACGTAGACCTTTTGGTCGGCGGCAAAGTGGACGCTTTCGCTTTTTCGGACGGCGACCAAGCATGCAAGCCCCAGAGATTCCTGTCCAGCAATCTGCAGAAAATCCACCGAATAGGGGACGGGAGGAGTGATGTCTCGCGCAATCGCCTCTAGGACTACATTGGCATCTTCGATGGTGGCGTAGCCGATCCAGCGGGCCAAGCCGATGTCCTGTGCCCTGTCCTCAATGCCCACGATAAACTCGCCGCCATCCGAGTTTGCGAGCGCCGAAGCAATTTTCTGGATCACACCCCCTTTACTGCGCACGCTTTTATGATCCCAAAAGTGCGACTCTTCGCGATCGATAAGCGTCAGTGCTTCAGTCGGGGAAATGATCTTCTTCTCCACTCGACGAGTGTAGAGGACGTACCGGGACGTGTCACTACTTACGGGCTGACGAGCGGAGCCCTCAAGTGAGCTGGTTACGAGCTCTCGTTACTGGGCGGGCTCAAGCGCTGGGCCTTGGAGGAACTCCCGCATTGCCTTCACGCCGACCGGGCGGTCCGACAACAGGATCGCCTCAAGGGCTCCGCTGGGGGGTGTCTGCGTGTCAGCATGGTCGGTCCGGAAGGCCATTTTCTTGATTGTTTTCGGGGATGTGTCGTGCAGGCTGCTGTGCGTTGGCTGGTGACGGTGGTGGGGTCGGCTCTGGCATTCGCTGTGGTTGCGGTGCCGTGGGCGATGTTGTCGAAGGGGGGTGACGATCCGTGGGATGTGATCGGTCCGGTGGCGGGTGTGGTGGCTACTGGGGTGCTGGCCGCGTTGAGCTGGTGGGCGTCGCAGGCCAGCGTGGCCGAGTCGCGTCGGGTGCGACAGACGGCACGCGGCGGGGGCCGCATCCGGCAGACGGGGGGAAGCCAGGGCGGGGGAGCCGGGGCGGGAGGTGCTGCGGTGCGTGAGGACGTGCGACAGAAGGCCCGTTCCGACGGTCCGGGGGACATCGATCAAGTCGGCGGCAACCGGGGCTGAAGCGAGGGGGCGTGGGATATGGCCGGGAGTTCGGGCCGGCGCCGTACGCGTCAGCACGCGGACGCACACGGGGATGTGACGCAGGTGGCGCGGGACATGCATGTGTATCACGCGCCGGTGCAGAGTCCGGTGGTGCAGTGGCCAGTGTGGGTGGGAGATGTGCCGCATTCTGCTGCGGCGTTCCAGCCCCGCACATCGGTGCGGAAGAGAGTGAAGGCGACACGTGAGCAGGGCAGTGATGTGGTGCTGTCCGGTCCCGGCGGGGTGGGCAAGAGCCAGCTAGCGGCGTCGTTGGCCCGGGAACTGCGGGATCAGGAACGTTCCGACGGGGCCGGGCTGGATGTGCTGGTGTGGGTGCGAGCCAACGGCATCGATCAGGTGATCAGCGCGTACGCCGAAGCGGCCGGGCAGTTGCACCTTCCCGGAGCGTCCGCGGATGACGAGGACGGCGCAGCGCGGCTGTTTCTGCGGTGGCTGGCGGCCACTGAGCATCGGTGGCTGGTGGTGCTGGACGACATCACGGACCCGGATGCCGTGCGGGAGTGGTGGCCCGACAGTGGGGCCGGCCGGGGCTGGGTCCTGGCCACCAGCAGACGCGAGGACGCCCAACTCACGGGAGGACGCCGCACTCTGGTCCGGATCGGCATCTACACGGATGCCGAGACCCGCGCCTATCTGAAGCGTCGGCTCACCGATGCGGGTCACGCCCACCTGCACGACCCCGACCAGGCGGGCGAGATGGCCACCGAACTTGGTCATCTGCCCCTCGCACTCGGCCATGCCGCCGCGTATCTCATCAACAAGCGGCCCACCATGGCCGACTACGTCAGCCTGCTACGCGACACAGGCAGCCGCCTAGGCGATCTGCTGCCGGCGAGCGCGGACACTGAAGGCTACGGACGGCCCGTCACCGCTTCACTGCTGCTCTCCCTCGACGCGGTCGAGGAAGCCGACACCAGCCAACTGGCCCGCCCCCTGCTGCACCTCGCCTCCCTCATGGACCCTCTCGGCCACCCCGCACCCCTGTGGACCACACCCGAGGTGCTCGACTACCTGCGCACCGCACGCCCGCCCCTCCGCCGTCGGCTGCGCAAGCGCCATCAGTCCGTCCTGGAAACAGAGGTGCACAGTGCGCTGGAGTGCTTGCGTACCTACGCCCTGATCACCCAAGACACTTCCACCGCGCCCCTACGCATGCACGCCCTGACCGCCCGCACCGTACGGGAAACCATCCCGCCCGGCACACTGCCGGCCACCGCCCGCGCCGCCGCGGACGCCATCACCAGCCTGTGGCCCCGCCACGAGCACGAGGAACGGGAACTGGCCGCCCTGCTACGTACCAACGTGCTCCACCTCGACCAGCTCACCCACCCGACCCTGTGGCAGCCCACAACCCACGGATGCATCTACGACGTCAGCATCAGCCTCAAGGAAGCTGGCCTCTACCGCCAAGCGATTGAGTACAACGAAACGACCGTCCGTCTGGCCAGCAGCATTCGGGGTCCTGACCATCCCCACACCTTGGGCGCCCGCAGTAACCTCGCCATCTCCTACGGCGATGCGGGGCGGTTCCAGGATGCTCTCGACTTGCATGAGCGGGTCCTCACCGATCGGGAACGCGTCCTGGGCCCCGACCATCCTGACACCGTCGGCACCCGCAGCAACCTTGCCAATTCCTATCGTCGTGCGGGGCGGTTCCAGGAGGCCCTCGACTTGCATGAGCGGGTCCTCAGCGACCTCGAACGCACCGTGGGCCCGGATCACCCCGATGCCCTCTCCGCCCGCAGTAACCTCGCTATCTCCTACGACGATGCGGGGCGGGTCCAGGAGGCCTTCGACCTGCGTGAGCCGGTCCTCAGCGAGCTCGAACGCATCCTCGGCTCCGATCACCCCGACACCCTCTCCGCCCGCAGCAACCTCGCCAACTCCTACCATCGTGCGGGGCGGTTCCAGGATGCTCTCGACCTGTATGAGCGGGTCCTCACCGTTCGGGAACGCATCCTGGGCCCCGACCACCCCGACACCCTCATCGCCCGCACTAATGTCGCCATCTCCTACCGCTATGCGGGGCGGTTCCAGGATGCCCTCGACCTGCGTGAGCCGGTCCTCAGCGACCGCGAACGCATCCTGGGCTCCGATCACCCCGACACCCTCATCGCCCGCAGCAACCTCGCCAACTCCTACAGAGATGTCGGGCGGTTCCAGGATGCCCTCGACCTGTATGAGCGGGTCCTCACCGATCGGGAACGCGTCCTGGGCCCGGATCACCCCGACACCCTCATCGCCCGCAGTAACCTCGACAATGCCCGCCGCGCCGTGGCCGAAGCAGCGCGTGAACCGGATGTCTGAGATGAGGCTCCGCGTCCGTCAGACACCCCCCGACTGCGGATAAGTCGAACGATGTCGGCTCGGGGGCACTTCGGTCGCTCATTGACCTGACGGGCCCGGCGCGGCCAGCTTTCACGAGGCCCATATGGTGATGATGACGTCCGTCAAGATTCGCAGCGTGGCAGCGGCAGGAAGTGAGCGATAGACCAAACGGGACGGTCGCTGCGCCATCGGGTGACTCCCTCGGCGCTTCTGCTTCAGAGCGCGGGTGCCATCGGCCTGTCGCTACCCGGCTGCGAGCGCCAAGAAAAGCCGAAAAGCATCCAACTGGTCAGCGGCCCTTCCTAGTCGCGGTTATGCGAGAGGAACGTACTGGTCAGGGCGGGGTCGGGCTCGCAAAGTGCAGCGCTCTTGAAAACCATCCCATTCCCACCCGGCATGGGTTGCCGGGCGGCGCCGAGCGGGCGCCTGGCCACCGCGGCAGTGTCTAGCCACCGATCGTGGCGGAGCGCTCGTCCTTCGTGGTGAGCGTGCACGGCCAGTCTCAGTTGCAGTCTCACTTGGTACTGGGTTTGCCACCGTTTACAGGAGTCCACCGCAGTCCGCAAACTCCCCTGATCAGGGAGAAAGCCATTTTCACGGATGTCCCCGGACGCCCATAGACCGAGATCGGACAGCTCGTAATGCGTAGGTCTCGGGTTCGAATCCCGAAGGCGGCTCTGTGGAAGCCCCAGGATTCTCACTCGCCGTGACCTGGGGCTTTTGCTTTTTTCGCGGGAGCGGGACGGAGTTGAGCCGGACGCAGGGCGGAGCCCCGCGCGCCCGCCGCGGCGGCGGCCCGGTGGTGGTCGCCTGACCGCCGTGCCGGACCGCCGTCGCGTGCGGAACCCCGTCAGAACACGCCCTTGTACACCTGCCACCTCGTGGCGATCCTCGTGCGGGCCCCGAACGACCCCTTGCCGTTGCCGGTGTTGCGCCACAGGTTGCCGGAGGTGTCGCGGGACACGAGGTCCGCCTTGCCGTCGCGCGTGATGTCGCCGACTCCGATGACGACGTTGTACGACGAGCCCCAGTCGGTGGCGATCTTCACCCGGGACCTGAAGCCGCCTGAGCCGTTGCCGTCGTACCGCCACAGGGTGTTGGACCTGTCCTGGGCCAGGAGGTCACCGCGGCCGTCGCCGTTGAAGTCGCCGACGCCGATGATCTTCTTGTAGCCGGACCAGTCCGCGGCGATCCGGACCCGCGCCGACAGTTTGCCCGCGCTCGCCCCCTTGTAGAGGAACAGCTCTCCCGTCGACGCCTTGCGGGCGATCAGGTCGGGGTGGCCGTCACCCGTGATGTCCCCCGGCGAGGTCATCACGTTGTACTGGTTCCAGCCGGTGCCGAGTGTGGTGTGCGGTGTACGGGTGGAGAACGTCGCCCCGGTCTGGGGCCGGTACACCCGCAGTTCGCCGCTCGCGAACCGTACGAGGACGTCGTTGCGGCGGTCGCCGTAGAGGTCCCCGAACGGGACCAGGGTCACGGACGAGGGCCAGCCCGACGCCGTCATGGCCTTGCCGAACGCGCCCGACCCGTCGCCCGGCTTGTAGCTGAGGTCACCGGAGGGCGCGAGGGCGAAGAGGTCACCGTTCCCGTCGGGCGCCCAGCTGCGGCCGCTGGTGAAGTCACGGCGTACGGCGGCCCCGGTGGAGACGTCCACCGTGCTCGACACCGACAGCGCCGCTCCGGAGCCGTCGGCCGGGCGGGCCGTGAGCTTGAAGGTGTACGCGCCGTTCGGGACGAGTGCGCCGGCGGTGTCGCGGAGGTTCCACCGCTGGGTCAGGGCGCCGTCCACCTCGCCGCCGGTGAGGGTACGGACCACGGTTCCGGTGGCCTTGCGGGTGAGCGTGGCCGTCCAGGAGGCGGCGGGCTTGGAGAGCACTCCGCGCCACTGCCACCACGGGTTCCCGTTCGCGCTGCTCTCCGACGCGTTGTCGCTCGCCTCGGAATCGAGGACGCCGAGCGCCTGGGTGGGGACACCGCTGGGCACCAGATGGATCTGCTGGTCCGCGTCGACGTAGGCCGCCGGTCCGCCGAACTTGTCCACGGTCCACGTCACCCCGCGCAGGCTGGAGGTGCCCGCCGCGAGCTTGCCGATCGTGCGGGTGGTCGTGGTGCCGCCGGCGAAGGCGGTGAGCAGGAGTGCCCCGGCCGAGGTGTCGTGCCGGACGAGGTAGCCGTCGCCGAGCAGCGCCTCGCCCGACGGGACGGGGATGTTCTTCTTCGTCGTGCGGTCCCAGACGCCCGCCGGGGCGGTGGTACCGCACGACCAGTAGATCCAGCGGCCGGCGGCGACCTGTAGCTCCTTGGGGACGCAGGGGGCACCGGTGCTCACCGTCTCGGTGATCCTGCCGGTCCCCAAGTCCTGCGCGGTGACGACGCCGGCGGCCGAACCCGGCGTCCACAGCTTGCTGCCCCACACGGAGGCGGCCGTGACGGACCGGGTGACGAGGGGATGCAGGTTGCCGTGGACGCTGAGGTCACCGACGTACTGCTTGGTGGGGGAGGAACCGTTGACGATCGCGTAGCGGCCGGTCACGTCCAGGACCGTCCCGTAGTCCGAGGGCAGATAGAAGTTGCCCACTTCGTCCTGGCCGATGACCTGGACGTACGACTCGACGGGGGCGGAGGCGGCGGTCAACGCCACCGCGCGGCCGTCTCCGGTGGCGTACGGGCCGGTGCCGCGGGTGGCCCACACCTTCCAGGTCGGCGTGCCCGGCGCGTAGGACGTTCCGGAGACCGAGACCCGGCGGGTGTAGAAGGCGCCCATGAAGCTGGCATTGGCCTCGTCGGTGGCGAGGACGCCGTTCTGCAGCGACAGCCGATCGATCCGCGCGGCCATCGCCGGGACGGCGGTGACCTCCCTCACCGTCGGTGCGCCGGCCCCCGTGTCGGTGACCTCGCGCACCGCCCAATGCCCGGAGTCGGCGCCGCCCGCGACCAGGAGGCCACCGTCCGGCGTCGGGGTGACCGAGGTGTTCGCGTGCCGGAGGAGGGTGACCTCGTCGCCACCCGTCAGGGGGACGGCCGTCAGCCGTTCGCCGGACTTGTCCACGGAGTCGGCGGGTGACGACGGCACGGAGCGGGCGGCCACCAGCCAGCGGCCGGCGATGCCCAGGTGCGGGGTGCCTTCGGTGCCGGGCAGCGTCACCGTCGTGCCGGGCGCGGAGAGGTCGGCACGGTCCAGTACGTGTGCGGTGCTGCCGGACGCGTACCAGACCAGCCGGTTCTCGCTCAGTACGGCGGCCGTCGGAGCGGTGGGCACGGTCAGGTCGCCGGTGACCTTCGCGGTGTCCAGGTTCACCAGGGCGAGGTGGCTCGTGCCGCCCTTGGCATAGCCGATGACCACGGTGTCGCTGTCGCCGCCCAGGACGAGGAAGTTGGTGGTGATCCCCGTCGGCCACCCGTCGACGGTCGTGCCGGCAGAGGGCGCGCCCTCGCCGTACAGCCACAGCACCCGGTTGCCGTCGACGTCCCGTGCCTGCGTCAGCACGTGGGCGCCGTACGTGGCCTGGTAACCGCCGTGGGTGAGGTCGACGTCCGTGGCGGTACCGGCGGACATGTCCCTGAGGACGACCTTCTGGCCGGACGGGGCGACGTCGGCCACGACGTCGGACGACGCTCCGAGGTAGCCGGGGATCTCGAGCCGGGCGAGGTCGCCGAGTTCGGTGGTCGTACCGGTGCCGTACGACGTCCACAAGAAGCCGGAACGGCCTTCCTGCGCGTGCAGATAGCCGCTCGGGCCGGCGCTGTAGATCCGGTCCTGGCGGGGGAGGAAACGGTCCGACTGGAAGACCTTCTCCGTCGTGGGTGCGGTGATCGCGGCGGCGGTGTCCGTGCCGGCCGGCAGGGAGAGCGGGCCGGGACCGGCGGTCACGGCGAGGACCGCCAACGCGGCGAGCACGCCAAGGGCAGGGGTACGAGGGGCCAACGCGGTCTCCTGGGAGAGAGGAAGAGCGTGGCGGGACGGCGGCGCCCGAGTGCGCGTCGGTGAACGCTGCGAAGAATGTCCAGCCCCCCGGCTGTCCCCCCAAGCAAGACGCCAGGAGATTAACAGCAACCCCATGCACCCCAGGTGTATCGGAGATCAATTTTTCGTTCCCGGGTCCCGGGTCCCTCGTGGGTTCGTGGGCTCCCGGGCTCGTGGGTCGCGGGCCGCCGGAACGGCTGGTATGCATGATGCATAGTGAGTGCATCATGCATACCAGGGTGGTATACCTGGCAGAAGGTAGTTTTCCTGCAGGGGAAGCGAGCCGGGAACCGAAGGATGCCTCGCGTGGACAAGCCACTTGATCTGCTGGAGTTCGAGACCATGCTGCTCGGGCGGCACATGCACATGCTCAACCCGCGGGCGCGAGGAGCGGGCGAGGAGCGGCTGGACCGTAGTGCGTACGTCCTGCTCAGTCGCATCCAGGCGCAGGGCCCGATGTCGATCGGCGAGTTCAGCGAGGCTTTCGGTCTGGACGCCTCCACCCTCAACCGGCAGACCGCGGCGATGGTGCGGGCCGGGGTCGTCGAGCGCATGCCCGACCCCGAGGGGGGCATGGCCCGCAAGTTCGCCATCACCGCCGAGGGTGAACGCCGTCTCGACATCCACCGGACCGAGAACCTGGAAGGCCTGGAGAAGGTCATGGTCGACTGGGCGGCCGAGGACGTGGCCGAGTTCGCCGCCTACCTCAGCCGCTTCAACCGCGACATCGAGCGCCTCGACGGACGTCCCTGGCCGCGAGGCTGAGCGGGTCGAGGGCATCGGGCGGGGGTGCGCGGCCCGAGGTCGCGTGAGTGCGTGTCCGTGAGGAGTCGGTGAGAGTCGACGGAGTTCCGGGCGCGCTTCCGTGCCGCGGCCCCCGCGCCCAGTAGGTTCGCCCCGGCCGTGCGGGTGGCCGTGGAGGCCCGCGGTCGGGGCCGGAGGGCTGGTGCGGGTGGTGCGGCTGGTGTGGGCGGTGGGCATGTGCGGTGGACATGGGCGGGGTTCGTACGGCGCGGACAGCCTCCACCGCCGTGAGGAACCGCATACGGAACGAGAAAAGGCGGCGTACCTGAGGGATACGCCCGGTGAACGGTTAGCATCGCGGGCGATGTTGTTGTCGGCCTGGGATGGAGTGGTGTCGTGCCGGAGGGTCCACGGATCGCCGTTGCCGTCGTGACGATGGGGAATCGGCCCGTCGAGGTCGACGCGCTGCTCACCTCGGTGGCCAAGCAGGACGTCGCGCCCGCCCGCATCGTGATCGTGGGGAACGGGTGCCCGCTGCCTGACTTCGCCGAGCGGCTCGGACTGCCCGGCGAGGTGACCACCATCGAGGTCGACGAGAACCTCGGCTGCCCGGGCGGACGGAACGTGGGCCTCGCCCGGCTCGCGGACTTCGGGGACGTGGACGTCGTGGTCGAACTCGACGACGACGGGCTCCTGGTCGACGCCGACGTGCTGCGCAAGGTCCGCGACCTGTACGCCGCCGACCCGCGCCTCGGCATCGTCGGCTTCCGGATCGCGGACGAGAACGGGGAGACCCAGCGCCGGCACGTGCCCCGGGTCGGGGCGAAGGACCCGATGCGGGGCGGTCCGGTCACCGGGTTCCTCGGCGGTGGGCACGCCCTGTCGATGCCGATGGTCGCCGAGATCGGTGACTGGCCCGCCGAGTTCTTCTTCGCCCACGAGGAGACCGACATGGCCTGGCGTGCCATCGACGCCGGGTGGACCGTGCTGTACGAGCCGCAGCTGCTGCTCCAGCACCCGAAGACCTCACCCGCCCGGCACGCCATCTACTACCGGGTCACCGCCCGCAACCGGGTCTGGCTCACCCGCCGTCGGCTGCCCCTCGCGCTCATCCCCGTGCACCTGGGGATCTGGGTGGTGCTCACGCTCCTGCGGACGCGGTCGCTCGGTGGACTGCGGGCCTGGTTCGGCGGTTTCGCGGAGGGCCTGCGCGAGTCCGGCGGCCGGCGACAGCCGATGCGGTGGCGGACGGTGTGGCGGCTCACACGGCTCGGACGCCCGCCCGTCATCTGACGGTCCGGTGGGCGCGGGGACGACGAAGGCCCCGGTCGTTCACCTCCGACGACCGGGGCCCTCTCTGTCCCCGGATCCGGCCACGGCGGCGACACTCCCCCGAGTTACGCGTAGTACGCGCGCGCCGTCGGGCCAGATCCGATGCACTGATCCCATCAGGTCGCGCCAACGGATCGCTAACATGTGGCCAACGGTTCCCTCGGGAACCGGCCAACGGTTCCGCCGGAACCGGGATGCGGTCGGTGCGAAGTCGCCAGGGGCACGGCCGGACGGTCGCGTGGGAAGGCAGTGGGCGGGCTATGCGGTACGGGCTGCGGTTCGGGCTGCTGGGTCCACCGGTCCTGTACGACGCCGACGGCGAGGTCGGGACGATCGGCAGCGGCAAGATGCGCGCGCTGCTGGTGGCGCTGCTGCTGGAGCCGGGCCGGGTCGTCTCGGTCGACGTGCTCAAGGACGCGCTGTGGGGCGGGACGCCGCCCGCGTCCGCACAGGCCTCGCTGCAGAACCACGTCACCCGGCTGCGCCGGCTCCTCGACGATCCGGAGCGGCTGCGCGCCGTGCCGCCCGGATATCTCCTGCGGGTCGGCGAGGGCGAGTTGGACGTCCGCGTCTTCGAGTCCCACGTCACGGCCGCGCGTGCCGCGCACGCCGGACGGGACGGCGCACGGGCGCTGCGCGAGACCCTGGCGGCGCTCGCGCTGTGGCGCGGCACCCCGCTCGGCGGAGTCCGGCCCGAACTCGGCGGCCACGCCCTCGTCCAGCGCCTGGAGGAGGCGCGGCTGCTGCTCCTGGAGTGGCGCTACGAGGCCGAGTTGCGGCTCGCGGGACCGAATGCCGGGAGCGGGGCAGCGGCGGTTTCGGGGAGTGCGGCGGCGGAGGGCGCCGCGGGGGCACGTGTCTCCGGGAACTCCACGGGTTTCGCGGGCTTCATGGGGGTGGCCGGTTCCGGGGATCCCATGGGCCCTGTGGGCGCGGGCGGCTCCGGGTACGCCCGACTCGCTTCCTTCGCACCCGAGTTGGCCGCCCTCGTCGCCGAACATCCCCTGCGGGAGGCCTTCCATCGGCTGCTGATGCTCGTGCTGCACCGCACCGGCCGCCAGGCGGAGGCCCTGGCCGTCCACAGGGATCTGCGGGCCCGCCTGGTCGAGGAACTGGGGGTCGAGCCGGGCCCCGCGGTACGCGAGGCGCACCTGGAGATCCTCCGGGAGCGGGAACCCGGCGGACCGTTCGGATCGACCGGATCAGCCGAATCAGTCGGATCGTCGGGAACGGCCCGATCATCCGGAGCGGGCCGGGTGGGTGTGTCAGGCGGATCCGGCAGGCTGGGCGGACCCGGACGAACGAGCGGATCGATCAGGGCGGCCGGACCCGGCGGGACAGGGGGATCGGCCGGAACGGACGGGACCGGCGACTCCGGGCAGGACCCGAGTGCGGACGGAGACCCACCGTCCGTCCCGGCGCAGCCGCCCGCGCTCCGTCCCGCCCAACTCCCGCCTGGCCCCGCCCACTTCACCGGCCGCGGCGACGTACGCGACGAACTGGGCCTGGTCCTGGACACGGACCGGCGGCTGCGTCTGCCCGTTCCGGCCGTGGCCGTCATCAGCGGCATGGCCGGGGTCGGCAAGAGCGCGCTGGCACTGCACGTGGCCCATGGGCTGCGGGAACGTTTCCCTGACGGTCAGCTGTACGTCAACCTGCACGGGGCCACCCCCGGGATGACCCCGCTCACGCCCGGTCAGGCGCTCGCGGCGCTGCTGCGCGACCTCGGGGTCGAGCCGCGCCGCATCCCCGAACTCCCGGACGCCGCGGCAGCGTTGCTCCGGTCGACGCTGGCCCCGACGCGCACCCTGATGGTGCTGGACGATGCCGCGCACGCCGCTCAGGTGCGGCCCCTGCTGCCGGCGGGCGCCGGGTGCGCGGTGATCGTGACGAGCCGGTCGCCGCTCACCGCGCTCGACGGCGCACACCGTTTCCCGCTCGCCCCGCTGTCGGACGAGGACAGCGCGGCCCTGCTGCGCGCGGTCTCCGGACGCCGCGACGGCCTCGACGCCGGGCACCCGCTCGTCGAACTCGCCGGGCGGCTCCCGCTCGCCCTGCGCGTCGTCGCGGCCCGACTCGCGGCCCGCCGCGCGCTCACCCCGGACGTGCTGGCCGGTCAACTGACGGACACGGAAGGGCGGTTGCGTCATCTGGAGTACGACGACCTGAGCGTCCGCAGGTCCCTCGCCGTGGCCCATGACGCGCTGCGGGCCTCGGACCGCGAGGCCGACCAGGACGCGGCGCGCGCCCTGTGCAGCATCGGAGCGCTCGACCTGCCCGTCTACGGTGCGCCCCTGCTCGCCCGGCTCTCCGGCATCGCGGAACACCGCGCCGAGGCCGCGCTCGACCGCCTCGTCGACGTCGCCCTCCTGGAGGAGACGGCGTACGCCCGTTACGCACCCCACGACCTCGTCCGCGACTTCGCCCGGGAGATCGCGGGAACGACCGAATCGGCTGAAGCGGCTGAATCGGCTGAAGCGACGGAGACGGCTCAAGCGACTGGAACGAGAGAGGCGACAGGGGCAACAGGAGCGACGCGGCCGGCGACCGCACCCGGATCGACCGCACCCGGATCGACCTCGACCGCATCGACCTCGACCGGATCGACCTCGACCGGATCGGCCGAGGCGGCCGACGGTGCGGCCGAGGGGGCCGGAGCGGGCGGCGCGCACAAGACGGACAGGGTGGACAGGAGTGACAGGACACACGGGCCGCACAGGACGGACGGCTCGACCGCGAACCCCTGCGTCTCCGAGCGTGCCCTGCGCTGGTACGCCGGAGTCGCCGCCCGCTCACTCGAAGTGATCGTCGAAGCGGGGCTCGACCGCGCGGACCGCAGCCGTCCGACGGCCACGCAGCCGGCCGCGCACACGGAGGACGCCGCTGTCACACCGCCGTTCCGCTCCGCCAAGGAGGCCTTCGCCTGGGGCGATCTGGAGCTGGAGAACGTGATGACGCTGGTGGAGCGGTACGCGGAGGCGTCCGCGTACGTTCCGGTGCTGGTGCGGCTGCTCAACCCCTACCTCCAGCGCAGCGGCCGGGTCGCGGAGTCGGAGGTGCTCCTGCGGACGGCGCTGGGCGCGGCGCGGCGGCTCGGGGACGAGGCCGCGCAGGCGTACGCGCTCGGCGACCTCGCGGGGCTGCACTTCATGACGGGGCGGGCGGGCGAGGCGCTCACGCTGAACGACGAGGCGCTGGCGATCTGGCGGCGGCTCGGCGTGCTGTCGTGGGTGCGGCGCGGACTGAACAACCGCGGCATGCTCCTGGAGGGGCTCGGCCGGTACGAGGAGTCCAGCGAGGCCCTGCTGCTGAGCCTCGAACTCTCCCGGGAGCTGGGCGACCCGCACACGGAGGCCATCACCTACAGCCATCTCGGCAACCTGTACGAGCACACGGACGCCCGCGCCGCCATCGACCACCACAAGCGCAGCCTCGCGATCGGCGACGCGATGGACGACGTGATCATCCGGCACTCCGCGCACTGCAACATCGGCTATGCGCACCTCACCCTCGGTGAACCGGCCGCCGCGGTACCGCACTTCGAGGAGAGCCTGCGCATCCTCGGCGGACACGACGACTGGCACGGGGAGTCGCAGACCCGGCTCGGGCTGGTGCGCGCGCTGCGCGGGGTGGGGCACTGCGAGCGGGCCGCGCTGGAGTGCGAGCTGCTGCTGTGCCGTGCCGACCGGCGCGCCGACCAGTTCACCGGCGGGCTGGCCCGGCACCAGCGCGGGCTGCTGCTGCGTACCCGGGGGGACGTCGAGGGGGCGTACGCGCAGTGGAGGACGGCGCTGGAGGCGCTGGACGGGCGGGACACCTCGGTGGTGGGGGAGCTGCGGGAACTCCTCCAGGGGGCGTAGCTACTTCGCGTCGGCGTAGCACTCCACCACCGCGGTCGTGAACGGGAAACGGACCGGTGTCTCGCCGAACGTCAGCCTGCCGGCGAGCTCGGCGGCCTCCCGGACAGCCGCGACGACCACGTCCGCCTCCTCGGCGGGGCAGTGCACGATCACCTCGTCGTGCTGGAAGAAGACCAGTTCGGCGGCGAGGTCGGCGCAGGTGCGGCGGAGGGCGGCGAGCAGCAGCAGCGCCCAGTCGGCGGCGCTGCCCTGGACGACGAAGTTCCGGGCGAAGCGGCCGCGGGCCCGGGAGTTGGAGGAGGCGTACCCGGGCACCCAGCCCTGGTCGCCGAGCGGCTCGGCCGGTTCGTCCTGGGGGAGGCCCGCCTCCTCCGACGCCCGGTCGGAGGCACCGGCGGCCGGCGGGCTGGTCCGGCCCAGCCACGTCCGTACGAGCCGGCCCTCCTCGCCCGCGCGGGCGGCGTCGTCCACGTACGCCACGGCCTTGGGGAAGCGGCGGCGCAGTGCGGCCAGGTTCTTCAGGCCGTCGCCCGACGTCTGCCCGTACACCGCGCCGAGGACGGCGAGCTTGGCCTGGGCGCGGTCGCCCGCGAAGGCCCGGTCCGACACCGCCTGGTAGAGGTCGCCCTCCCGGCCGGCGACCTCCATCAGGCCGGGGTCGCGGGAGATCGCGGCCAGCACGCGCGGTTCCATCTGGTCGGCGTCGGCCACCACGAGTCGCCAGCCGGGGTCGGCGACGACGGCCCGGCGGATGACCTTGGGGATCTGGAGCGCGCCGCCGCCGTTGGTCACCCAGCGCCCGGTGACCGTGCCGCCCGGGAGGTATTCGGGACGGAAGCGTCCGTCGCGCACCCAGTCCTGGAGCCAGGACCAGCCGTGGGCCACCCAGATCCGGTACAGCTTCTTGTAGGCGAGCAGGGGTTCCACGGCGGGGTGGTCGACGGATTCGAGCTCCCACCGCCGGGTGGACGCGACCTTGATCCCGGCCTGCGCGAAGGCTTTGACGACGTCGGCGGGCAGGTCGGGTCTGACCCGCCTGCCGAAGGCCGCCGAGACCTCGTCCGTGAGCTCGGCCAGGCGGCGGGGCTCACCGCCGCCCGCGTACCGCTCGCCGAGCAGTTCGTTCAACAGCTCGCGGTGGACGTCGGCCCGCCACGGCAGTCCCGTCGCGTTCATCTCCGCCGCGACCAGCATGCCCGCGGACTCGGCGGTGGTGAGCAGGTGCATGCGCTCGGGGTGCGTGGTGGCCGCGTGGCGGCGCCGCTGGTCCGCGTACACCTCGATGAGGTCCTCCAGGGGGAGGTGGACCGGGCGCGGTTCGAAGAGGGACGACTGCGAGCCGGGTTCGGCGGCGCGCTGCGGGGGGTCCGGCGGCACGGGCCCGCCGCGCAGCCTGGCCAGCGCGGCGGCCGCCGAGCGGGGTTCGCCGAGCCGGCCCTCGTGGCCGAGCAGCAGGTTCTCGGCGGCCTCGATGTCGTAGCACCGCTCCACCCGCACCCCGGCGGCGAGCAGGCGGGGATGGACGCCGGCCGTGGACCGCCAGACCCACCGCACCACGTCGGGCCGCGTCCGCACGGCCTCGACGAGGTCGGCCTCCCTGCGCACCGGTCCCGCGGGCAGCCCGTCGGGGCCGAGGGGGGCGAGCTCCGCGCCGCCGTCCTCGGCCGGTCCGACAGCCCACCGGTCGCTCATGGTGCCGAGTCTCGCAGGAGGGTCTGACAACGCCGCCGCGGCGACGCGCCAGGTCGGGGCCGCGCGAGGGTCCGGCCGGCCGGGGCGGCGCGACAGTGCGCCCGGTCACGGCGTCGCGACGGCTCGGCCGGTCAGGGCGCCTTGGTGAGGTCCGCCAGGGCGCCGGCGATGTGGGCCTCGGTCGCCTGCTTGGTGACGCCGACGCCGCTGAGCACGCCCTGGCCGTTCTCGTGCTCCAGGAGGGCCAGGAGGATGTGTTCGGTGCCGATGTAGTTGTGGCCGAGGCGGAGGGCCTCGCGGAAGGTGAGCTCCAGGACCTTCTTCGCGGCGGGGCCGTAGGGGACGAGTTCCGGGACCTCGGCCGCGGCCGGCGGGAGCGCCGTGGCGGCCGCCTCGCGCACCGCGTCCAGGCTCACACCCTGTGCGGTGATCGCGAGCGCGGCGAGGCCCTCCGGCTCGGCGAGCAGACCGAGGACCAGGTGCTCGGGCAGGCCCTCGGCGTTGCCCGAGGTCTTGGCCTCGGCGTGCGCGGCCATGACCACGTGCCGGGCGCGCGGTGTGTAGCGGCCGAAGCCCTGGCTGGGGTCGAGGTCCGACTCGGCCTTCGGGACGAACCGCTTCTGCGCGGCCTGTCGGGTGACCCCCATGCTCCTGCCGATGTCGGTCCAGGACGCGCCCGAACGGCGGGCCTGGTCCACGAAGTGCCCGATCAGATGGTCGGCGACGTCGCCGAGGTGGTCCGCGGCGATCACCGCGTCCTGGAGCTGGTCGAGCGCGTCGGTGTGGACCTTCTTGATGGCCTCGATGAGGTCGTCGAGACGTACGGATGGCGTGCCCAGTGGGTTCGTCGTCATGTGTCAACCGTAAGTTGACAGTCCATGAGTGTCAACCCGAAGTTGACATCTCGGTGGGACTCTTCCGGGGCCCTTCCGTAGAGCCCCTCCACGGAGCTCTTCCGCGGAGCCCTTCTATAGGTCCCTTTGGTGCGGCTTTCCGCGGAAATCAGCCGCGGGAAACCGTCACGGAAAAACTGTCCACAGGGTGTGGACACTTTTTCCGCTCGGCGGAAGCCTCCGCGGCACCTGCCCGGGAGGCGGCCCCGGAGCGCGTGGCACGATCGGAGGATGAGCAGCAGTACGACGCCCAGCACCGTGGAGCGCGCCTTCGGGGCGGCCCTCTACGCGGACACCGACGCGGCCCTCGACACGGGCGCCTCGCTGCTCGCCGCCGACCCCGGTTCCGACGCCGAACTCGCCCTGCGCGGGGCGGAGTTCGTCGCCGCCGCCTGGCGCCGCGGCTGGCAGCCCGCCGACGTCGTACGGATCGTGCGGCGCGAACTGGACGACGCCCACGTCCGCCTGGTGACGGCCCTGATCCTGCGGGAGGACCGGACAGCCCGGGGCCCGCGCTGGGCGGCTCAGCTCGACGAACTCGACGCGGACGCCGAGCCGCCGCGCACCGACCGCTTCACGCACGCCACCACCGTCCTGGAGCTGTACCGGCTGCTGCTGCGGCTGCCCGCCATCGAACCGCTGGACCCGCCCCGGCAGGACGCGCCGCAGAACTCCCGGATGCTCACCCGTATCCGCGCGCTGCTCGCCAAGGCCGAGGCGACCGGTTTCCCGGAGGAGGCGGAGGCGCTGAGCGCCAAGGCACAGGAGCTGATGGCGCGGCACAGCATCGACGAAGCCCTGCTCGCCGCCCGTACGCACGCCAAGGACGCGCCCGGCGCCTGCCGCATCGGTGTCGAGCCGCCGTACGAGACGGCCAAGGCGGTACTGCTCGACGCGGTGGCCGGCGCGAACCGCTGCCGCGCCGTGTGGAACGAGCCCCTCGCCTTCTCGACCGTCGTCGGCTTCGAACCCGACCTGGAGGCGGTCGAACTCCTCTACACCTCGCTGCTGGTGCAGGCCACCGGCGCGATGACCAAGGCGGAGGCGGCCCAGCGGGCGGGCGGGCGGAAGCGCACGAAGACGTTCCGGCAGTCGTTCCTCGCCGCGTACGCCCATCGCATCGGGGACCGGCTGGCGACGGCCGCCGAAGGGCAGGTGGCGTCGGCGGAGGGGGAGCTGCTGCCCGTCCTGGCGGCCCGCGAGGTGGCGGTCACCGACCACATGGAACAGATGTTCCCGGACACCGTCACCACCCGGCTGCGCGGGGTGGACGACGCGGCGGGGTGGCAGGAAGGGTCCGCCGCGGCGGACCGGGCCCAGGTCAGGGCCCGCCCGCCACTGCGATGAGACGACGGCGGGCGTGCCCCGGGAGCGGCTGATCGCTCAGTCGCCGGCCGCCTGGAAGGTGCTCACGGAGGCGTTCAGGTCGTCCGCTCCGGTCTTGCCCGCGAGGGGGCCGTACGACCACTTGAAGCGCTGGGCGTCCTTGGCGCCGGGCAGGCTGATCTTCAGCGAGGTCGCGGCGAGGCTCTTCGCGTCGCCCGCCTTGCCCCGCAGGTAGGTGATCGTGAAGGAGGCGGTGCCGTCCTTCGCCAGGGTCAGCTTCTGCGGCTTCGCCGACTTGTCCGCGAAGATCTCCGTGCCCCGGGCGCTGTCGGACACCTCGATGCCGGGGAAACCGTCGAGGGTGCACTTGTCGCCGTGGTTGGTGAGCGTGACGGGCACGTTGCCGGTGTCCCCGGCGGCCGGGGCGGTGTTGGCGGGGCCGACCTCGAAGTCGATCCGGTCGATCGCGCAGACGGAGGAGGAGGCCGACGTCGCCGGGGAGCCGCCGGAATCCTTCTTGTCGGCGGCGCCGCTGTCGCAGGCGGTCAGCGTGAGGGCCGCCGCGGCGGTGACGACGGCGATCGGAAGGGCGCGCATGGGTTTCCCCCTGGGTTCGTGACGATGCACACCGATCATCACGCAGACCGGGGGGTGAGTGTCGCGCGACCCCCCGCTCCGGCGCGTCGTGCGGGCGCCTGTCACCCGGGGATTCACCTGAAAGTCGTGTCGGGTGAGTCGGCGGGCGTCGGGTCGGGGGCCGCCCAACGAGGAGAGGGCCACGCCCCGTTCAGGGGGCGGAGCCCGCAAGTGCGCAGACGGGAGCGGCGCGCGGGAGTTCAGGACCCCAGGTTCGCCGTCGGCAGTCCCGACGGCAGTTGGCCGCCCTGGGCCTTGGTGTAGGACTCCTTGCCGAGACCGCCCGACCAGGTGACCTTGAGCGTCGTGCCGTTGACGGAGTCGACCATCCCGGTGGCGCGCTGCTTGTTCCCGTCCGTGCAGGTGAGGTGGATCATCTGCATGCCCGCCTCCTCCTTGGCCGTACCGCTGCACACGCTGCCGCCGGTCGCGAAGAGCCCGACCTGCTTCCCGGTGATCACCAGCGCCACCGCCTTGCCGCCCGTGGTGGCCAGCCAGCTGCCCTCGAGTCCGGTCCTGGCCGTGGGCGAGGTGCTCGCGTCCCCGCTCGTGCCGCCCGTCCCGGACCCGCTGGAGGCCGTGGTCCCGTCCGCTGAGCCCGAACGGGAGGGGCCGGAGCCGGAGTCGTCGCTGCTGCAGCCGGTCAGCGCGAGCGCGCCCGCCAGCCCCGCGGCCACGAGCAGGGCGGTGGCCGCGGTCCGGGCCCGCCGACGCGGGAGGACCGCCGAAGTCGCCGATGTCACTGAAGCCCCCAAGAGTGGTGGTGTCGCTGGGGTCGCCGGAACGACCGCAGCAAGCTACCAGGAGCATGCGTGAACGCCTCGGGCGAGTCGTGCGGAGATCGTACGGATGGCCCGACCGGCCCGACCGGCCCGGACGGGCGCGTCCCGTCCCCTCCCGTCCACACGCGGCCCCTCCGCGTCCGTCCGGTCCTCCGCGTCCGTTCGGTAGTCCGGCCCGTCCGGTCCTCCGCGTCCGTCCGGTAGTCCGGCCCGTCCGGTCGTCCACGCCGGTTCGGTAGTCCGGCCCGTCCGGTCGTCCGCGCCCGTCCTGTCTCCTCCGGCCGGGTCCGGCAGGACCTGTCCGGACCGGGAACCCGCTCCGACCGGGAACCCGTCCGGACCGGACCCGGACGGAGCGCGGCGAGCGGCGCCGCGGCAGGCACGGCCGGGTCCGGCGGCGGTCGTGACGTTCACGACGTTCGCGGTGTTCGCGGTGTTCGCGGTGTTCGCGATGCTGGCGACGGTGGCGCCGGGCCCCACGCCGCGTGCGCCCGCCGCACCGCCGGGTCCGATGGCCGGGAAGTGGCCTCGGCGCGGCCGTGCCGGCGTCCCGGCGAACCGGCCCGCGGTCCGCGGGCCCGGACGCCGGGGCCCTGCCCCGCCGCGCTCCGACGTGCTGGACCATGACGAGATCACGTACGACGAACCTGTCGGTCCGCCGCGGCCGCGCGGGCGCCGACCTGCTCCGAAGGTGCCTCGGCGGGGGTGGGGCGATCCGCGACGCCGGTGGCGAGCGTGCGACTGTAGGGGCGGCAGAGGCTGCCGGTGTGTGCGAGCGGGAACGTGGGGAAGAGCGTGTCGCCGCCGCGCCGCGGCTCCGGCCGCCGACCGGATCTCCGGCCGGAGGTTGAAAACCGGACGTTGAAGCCGAACGTTGAAACTCGAAAGGCTCGCCGTGCGTCTGTTCCTAGTACACAGGGATTCGACCCGGACGAACCCGTACGGATGCCGGGGCGGACGAGCATGCACGGGGGCCGGGAGTCGCGTGTCGGGCGACGTCCGGAAGGCAGGCGAGGGGCCGTCGCCGGTCCGGTGGGCAGCAGGCCGTAGTCGAGCGGGCAGCGGGCAGTAGTCAAAGGCCGGTAAAAGCTGTAACCGTGGGACCACCCCCCGTGCACGTGCATCTGCTCATGCATCTGCACATGAACAGAGCTATGATCCGGGGCAGTTGGCCACTGCATCAATGGCCACATCGGCCACTGCACGACCGGGGAGCGACCTGTGGACCACGACGTGTGCGACGTGGATGACGTGTACAACGGCATGGCTGCGACAGAGCTGACCGGGGTGGCCTGGCAGAAGAGCAGACACAGCAACTCGCAGGGGTCCTGCGTGGAGTTCGCGAGGCTGCCCGGGGGTGACGTGGCCGTGCGGAATTCGCGGTTCCCCGAGGGGCCGGCGCTCGTCTACACCCGCGCCGAGATCGAGGCGATGCTCCTGGGCATCAAGGACGGCGAGTTCGACCACCTGATCGCGGGCTGAGGCGGAGATGCCGGCGGACCGGTGCCGGGTGCCCGTTCCGTGAACGGAGCGAAGTCGTCAGCTCGCGTTGCGTAACGCGCGTAGAACCCCCCGGGCGCACGGCCGCCGCGGCGGGAATTGCGGGCGGGGGGCGGGGGGCGGCCGGGGCGTTGTTGGGTTTGGTCTTCGACTGTCTACGGCATCTCGCTCCCGCCCCCGCCCACCCCCCCCTCCCCCCCCCCCCCCCCCCGGTTCTTCATTCGGCCGGGGCGGGGGCGTGCGGCGGGAGCCGGAACAGCGCCCACACGACCTTGCCGCTGAGGGTGCCCGCGAGCGGGTGCCAGCCCCAGCTGTCGGCGAAGGAGTCGACGAGGAAGAGGCCCCGGCCCGACTCCGCCGAGAAGTCGTCCGAGTCGCCGGCCACCGGGCTGTCGTGACTGGGGTCGCGCACCGCGCACACCAGGCGTGAGGTCCACCGCATCAAGTGCAGCCGCACGGGCGCCCCTTGGTCGTCCGCGCGGGGCGTGTCCGAGGGCAGCGCGTGCCGCAGCGCGTTGGTCACGAGTTCCGAGACCACCAGGCACACGTCGTCGAAGCGGTCGCCGATGTCCCACTGGTCCAGTGTCCTGCGCGTGAACTGCCGGGCCTCGCGCACCGCTTCGTAGCGTGGGGGCAGGGCACAGGAAGCGGCGTCGGACACGGCGGCGGGATCGAGCGGCGGAAGTCCCTGCCGTAAGGGCTCGAGCATGGTCGATCCATTCGTCCCCATGCGAGGCACTCCCGGGTGTTCGCGGTCGTTGCGATGCAGCGGTGGCGCGGGGACCATGGTTCCGAATGCGTACAGCAGATGCAAGGGCAGATGCACGTGCACGCGCCCGAGTTGAAGTCTCTTGCCCCCTTTTCCGGCTACTTCTTCTGTCACCTTCTTCCCTCTTGTTGGCCCTCGCGCGATCCTTTGCTGCCCGACGCCTTCGGAAGCTTTCCGTTTCTGTAATCGAACGAGTACTGCTTGAAGTGTTTTAGTGGCAGACTTCGGCGTCTGAAGACGGTTGGGGAGGCGGACGAACGTGAGCGCTGGTGAGTCGAGCGGCTCTGTGGTGCGGCGCATGCTGCTCGGGTCACATCTGCGGCGCCTGCGGGAGGCGCGCGGAATCACCAGGGAAGCGGCCGGCTACTCGATCCGTGCCTCCGAATCGAAGATCAGCCGCATGGAGTTGGGACGGGTGAGCTTCAAGACGCGCGACGTCGAGGATCTGCTGACGCTGTACGGCATCAACGACGAGGCCGAGCGCACCTCCCTGGTGTCCCTCGCCAAGGAGGCCAACGTCGCGGGCTGGTGGCACAGTTACTCGGACGTCCTGCCCAGCTGGTTCCCGACCTATGTCGGCCTGGAGGGCGCGGCCCATCTGATCCGGTCGTACGAAGTCCAGTTCGTGCACGGCCTGTTGCAGACCGAGGCCTACGCCCACGCGGTCGTCGCGCGCGGCATGAAGGGCGCGAGCGCGGCCGACATCGACCGCCGGGTGGCGCTGCGCCTGGAACGGCAGAAGTACCTCGTCTCCGAGAAGTCGCCGGAGTTCCACATCGTCCTCGACGAGGCCGCGCTGCGCCGTCCCTACGGCGACCGTGAGGTGATGCGCGGCCAGCTCCAGCATCTGATCGAGGTGTCGGAGCGGCCCAACGTGCGCCTCCAGGTCATGCCGTTCAGCTTCGGCGGCCACGCCGGGGAGAGCGGCTCGTTCACGATCCTGAGCTTCCCCGAGTCCGACCTGTCGGACGTCGTCTATCTGGAGCAGCTCACCAGCGCGCTCTACCTGGACAAACGCGAGGACGTCACCCAGTACGAGAGTGCGCTGAAGCAGCTTCAGCAGGACAGCCCCGGGCCGTCCGAGAGCCGCGACCTGCTCCGTGGACTGCTCCAGCTCTCCTGACCCCCCGTCCCGGCGCCGGCCGGACGTCTCCCCGTCCGCTCCGGGGAGTCCTCACGTACTGTCCCAGGCACCCTCCAACTCCCTTTGATCACAAGTACGATGACGTCTGATCAGACGTTGATCGGATGTCTGCTGACTCAGACTCGAAATGTCTGCCTCGGCAGCAAGGGGATCGAGGGAGCACATGTCGTCCTACTTCACCGACCTGGCCCGGCAGTACATCGGCGGGGAGTGGCGCCCGGGCACCGGCTCCTGGGACATCATCGACTTCAACCCGTACGACGGCGAGAAGCTCGCGTCCATCACCATAGCCACGGTGGACGAGGTCGACGAGGCCTACCGCGCGGCCGAGCGGGCCCAGAAGGAATGGGCCGCGGTCAACCCGTACGCGCGCCGTGCCGTCTTCGAGAAGGCCCTGCGTCTCGTCGAGGAACGCGAGGCGGAGATCACCGAGGTGATCGTCGCCGAACTCGGCGGCACCCACCTCAAGGCGGGCTTCGAGCTGCACCTCGCCAAGGAGTTCCTGCGCGAGTCGGTCCAGCTGGCGCTGCGGCCCGAGGGCAGGATCCTCCCGTCGCCGATCGACGGCAAGGAGAACCGCGTCTACCGCGTGCCCGTCGGTGTCGTCGGCGTGATCAGCCCCTTCAACTTCCCCTTCCTGCTCTCCCTGAAGTCCGTCGCGCCGGCCCTGGCCCTCGGCAACGGCGTGGTCCTGAAGCCGCACCAGAACACCCCGATCGTCGGCGGCTCGCTCGTCGCCAAGATCTTCGAGGACGCGGGGCTCCCCGGCGGCCTGCTCAACGTCGTGATCACCGACATAGCGGAGATCGGCGACGCCTTCATCGAGCACCCCGTCCCGAAGGTCATCTCCTTCACCGGTTCGGACAAGGTCGGCCGGCACGTCGCCACCGTCTGCGCCTCGCACTTCAAGAGCGCGGTCCTCGAACTCGGCGGCAACAGCGCGCTGGTGGTCCTGGACGACGCCGACATCGACTACGCCGTGGACGCGGCGGTCTTCAGCCGGTACGTCCACCAGGGCCAGGTCTGCATGGCCGCCAACCGCGTGCTCGTGGACCGCTCGGTCGCGGACGAGTTCACCGAGAAGTTCGTCGCCAAGGTCAGGACGCTGAAGGTGGGCGACCCGAGCGACCCGCGGACGATCATCGGCCCCGTCATCAACTCCTCCCAGGCGGACGCGATCACGGGCGCCGTCGACCAGGCGATCGCCGAGGGCGCCACCGCACTCGTACACGGCACCACCACCGACAACCTGGTCGAGCCGACCGTCCTGACGGACCTGCCGTCCGACTCCGCCATCCTCCGGCAGGAGATCTTCGGCCCGGTCGCGCTCCTCGTCCCCTTCGACGGCGAGGAGGAGGCCGTACGCATCGTCAACGACACCCCGTACGGGCTCAGCGGCGCCGTCCACACCGCCGACGTCGAGCGCGGAGTCTCCTTCGCCAAGCGGATCGACACCGGCATGTTCCACGTCAACGACGGCACCGTGCACGACGAGCCGCCGGTCGCCTTCGGCGGCGAGAAGCACTCGGGCATCGGCCGCCTCAACGGCGAGGCGACGGTCGAGGCGTTCACCACCCAGAAGTGGATCTCGGTACAGCACGGACGGAGCCGCTTCCCGTTCTGAGCCGTCGACTCCGACGTCGGCAGACATGCGTCCAGGTGGACACCGGATGCATGTCTGCCACGTACCTCGCTGAGGCGGGAGGCGGACTCGGAGACCCCGCTCGCGCAGCGGCCCCGCACGAGCACATCGGTCGCACGGAGTCCTGAACCGGCCGGAGTCCCCGGACGGCGCGAACGCCATCGGGCCGGCGGTCCAGGAGCCGCGGGCCCGTCACCCGGAGAGCCGGTGGCCGGGTCATAACCTTGGGCGCATGTCAGCGATCCGTCTCCTGGTGCTGGGGGCCGTGCGCCAGCACGGGCGGGCCCACGGTTACCAGGTGCGCAACGACCTCGAGTACTGGGGCGCGCACGAGTGGTCCAACGCCAAGCCCGGCTCGATCTACCACGCGCTCAAGCAGATGGCGAAACAGGGACTGCTGCGCGCCCACGAGGTCGCGCCGTCCACGGCGGGCGGCCCGCCGCGCACCGAGTACGAGATCACGGACACGGGCACCGAGGAGTACCTCACGCTGCTGCGCCGGTCGTTGACCGCGTACGACCAGAAGCCCGACGTCCTCTCGGCCGCGCTCGGCTTCATGGTCGACCTCGACCGGGCGGAGGTCCTTCGGCTCCTCCGGGAGCGGGTGCGTGCCATCGAGGAGTGGCGCGCGTCCGTCACCGGCTACTACACCCCCGAGGACGGCCCCGGACAGCTCGGCCACATCGGCGAGATCATGAACTTCTGGGTCCACTCGGCCGACTCCGGAGCGCGGTGGACCGAGGGGCTCGTCGACCGGATCCAGGGCGGCGCGTACACGTTCGCCGGTGAGGGCCCGCCCTTCGTGGGCGTGCTGGGGGAGGGCGAGGAGAACCCGTACGCGACGGGGGCTCCGCATCCCGGCGACCGGGCTTAGGGGTCCGGGAGCTTTCGCGCCGGACCCCTACCAGGGGCGCTGCGCCCGCTGGACCCCCGCATCGCCCGAAAGGCTCGTCCTCAATCGCCGGACGGGCCGGAGGCGCGGGCCTGCGCCGGGTGGTTCACGTCCGGCCGGGGTCCCCGGGGACGGGAACCGGGCGCGACTCCGCCGTCAGTGGTGGAAACCGGTCGCCCGCTGCTTGTCCTGGGTCCACGGATGCGGCTGACGGCGCAGCTGGGGCACCAGCCGGGTCAGGTCCTCGACGAAGAGGTCGGCGAGGTCGGCCGAGAAGCCGTTACGGCACACCACACGGAGCACGGACAGGTCCTCCCGGTTGGCCGGGAAGGTGTACGCGGGCACCAGCCAGCCGTTCTCCCGCATGCGGCGGGACACGTCGAAGACGTCGTACGCGCTCACGTGGGGCGCCGTCGTGAAGGCGAAGACGGGCAGCTCGTCGCCCCGGGTCAGCAGGCGGAAGTCCTCCAGCGCCTCGATCCGTCCGGCGAGCCCGCGGGCCAGGTCCCGGGTCGTCTGCTGGACGGCGCGGTAGCCCTCCCGGCCCAGCCGCAGGAAGGTGTAGTACTGCGCCACGACCTGCGCACCGGGCCGGGAGAAGTTGAGCGCGAAGGTCGGCATGTCGCCGCCCAGGTAGTTGACCCGGAAGACGAGTTCCTCCGGCAGCTCCTCCGACGACCGCCACAGCGCCCATCCGACCCCCGGGTAGACGAGCCCGTACTTGTGCCCCGAGGTGTTGATCGACGACACCCGCGGCAGCCGGAAGTCCCAGACCAGGTCGGGGTCCAGGAAGGGGGCGATCATCC
The DNA here is from genome assembly GCF_042734135.1 of Streptomyces sp. NPDC059668. Taxonomy (NCBI): domain Bacteria; kingdom Bacillati; phylum Actinomycetota; class Actinomycetes; order Kitasatosporales; family Streptomycetaceae; genus Streptomyces; species Streptomyces sp. NPDC059668. The sequence goes on from NZ_JBHWEL010000035.1 coordinate 44,555, forward strand.
CGCCGGACGCCCCGTCGACATGGACGGGGACGTCCAGGCCCGTACGCTCCTGGAGCCGGTCGAGGGCCGCGCAGAGGTCCGCGATCGGCTCGTAGGACCCGTCGAAGGTGGAGCCGAGGATCCCGACGACCCCGATGGTGTTCTCGTCGCACAGCTCGGCCGCCGCCTGCGGGTCGAGGTGGAACCGGTCGCCCTCCATGGGTACTTGACGGGCCTCGACCTCCCAGAAGTTGCAGAACTTCTCCCAGCAGACCTGGACGTTCACGCCCATGACGAGGTTGGGGCGCGCTCCCGGGTAGCGGTCGGCGTTCCGCTGCGTCCAGCGCCGCTTGAGCGCCATCCCCGCGAGCATGCACGCCTCGCTCGAACCGGTCGTGGAACAGCCCACGGCCGAGCCGGGATCGGGCGCGTTCCACAGGTCCGCGAGCATGGCCACGCAGCGCCGCTCCAGCTCGGCGGTGCGCGGGTACTCGTCCTTGTCGATCATGTTCTTGTCGAGGCATTCCCCCATCAGCACCCCGGCCTGCGGCTCCATCCAGGTCGTGACGAAGGTGGCGAGATTCAGCCGTGCGTTGCCGTCCAGCATCAGTTCGTCGTGGACCAGCTGGTAGGCGATCGTGGGCGTCAGCGGCCGGTCCGGGAGCCGGTGCTTGGGCGGGGCCTCGGTCATGTCGCCGAGCGGATTCGCCTCGCCGAAGAAGGGGTTGACGGACATCGGTCGCTCGTCGGGCTTCTCGGGGCCTTTGTGGAGCGGCATGAGCTCTCCCATCGCGTCGCGGGGTCGGGGGCCGGAAGGGCCGAGGGCGGGGGCCGGAGGGGACGGCCGGTCGGAGGGGCCTGTGGGGTCAACGAACGGCGGTTCCGTCCTGACGGAGCTGCATCTGCGGTCTGCCGGTCACCAGCAGCCAGGCCGGCAGGGTCGCGATGCACAGCAGGGCGAGGATCGTGGGAGAGGCGACCAGGACGGCCGCCGTGAACAGACTCAGCCAGCCCTGCCGGGTGATCGCGAGGAGCATGCCCAGCACCCCCGCGGCCACGCCGAGGGCGGCCGGGACCGCCGGGACGAGCGCGTGGGCGAACAGGCCGAAGGCGGCGCCGATGAACACGGCCGGGAAGATCCGGCCGCCCCGGAACCCGCAGGACGCGGAGACGACCAGGGCGGCGAGCTTCACCACCGTCATCATGGCGAACTGCCCGGCCGACCAGCCCTCGGGGTTCCCGGCCAGCTCGCCGACCTCGTCCAGCCCCTTGAAGAGCGTCAGATGCCCGCCCAGGGCGCCCAGCAGGCCGAGGACGAGCCCGCCGAGCGGGAGCGCCAGCATGGGGTGCCCGAGCCGGGAGAAGGCGCCGTGGACGTACGGGAAGGCGTAGACCGCCGCCATGCCGAGCAGCGCCGCCGCGGAGGCGATGACGAGCGCGGCCAGGACGTTGCCCCCGCCGGGCGGTCCGAGCGGGGGCAGATGGAGGTCGAAGGCCGGATGGGCCACCAGGGCGGTCGTCGTGGCACCCGTGGCGGCGGCGGTCAACGGCGCGAACAGGTTGTCCCACAGCTTGCCCTCCAGCTGCTGGCCGGCGAACGCCTCGGAGATGACCAGTGCCGCCGCGACCGGCGTCCCGAACAGCGCGCCGAGCGTCGCCGCCTCGGCCAGCACCGCCCACAGACCGCCGGACAGCCCTGGCGCGAACCTGCGGCCCAGCCAGAACGCGAGGGCGATATTGGTCGCGATGATCGGGTTCTCCGGCCCCAGACTCGGCCCGCCGGCCAGCATCAGCGCGGTCGCCACCAGCAGGCCCGGCAGCACGGCGGGCGCCACCGGGGGCGCCGAGAGCCCGAGGGTCGCGGGGTCGGGGCCGGCGTGACCCGGGACCTTCCACACCACCAGACCGACCAGGACGCCCGTCGAGGTGAGGACGACGAGCATCCAGAGGACGGAGTACCGGCCGACCCCCAGCGACTCGGGGAGGCCGTTCCAGAGCACCCCCTGGAGCTTCTCCGCGAGCGTGCTCACCCCCAGGTACAGAAGGCTGGCCGCGACACCGACGACGAGTGCCGGGACGATCAGCGGCAGCAGCGCCCGCGCGGGGGTCGCCGGGGCGGAGACGTGTGCCTGCCGGGCCGCGTCGTGGGTCACGCGGTCACCCTAAGCCGGCGAACCGGACATCACATCCGGAATGTCGGCACATGGAATCCGCGCTTGCACCTCACGTGACGTCAGGGGCCAGGCTGAGGGGCGTACGGAGGAAGGAGCGGGAAGTGAGCTATTCGGTGGGCCAGGTCGCCGGTTTCGCCGGGGTCACGGTGCGCACCCTGCACCACTACGACGAGATCGGCCTGCTCGTGCCGAGCGGGCGCAGTCACGCGGGGCACCGGCGCTACGGCGACCCGGACCTCGACCGGCTGCAACAGATCCTGTTCTACCGGGAGCTCGGCTTTCCGCTCGACGAGGTCGCCGCCCTGCTCGACGACCCGGAAGCGGACCCGCGCGCGCATCTGCGCCGCCAGCACGACCTGCTGACCGCCCGGATCGAGAGACTGCAGAAGATGGCCGCGGCCGTGGAGCACGCCATGGAGGCACGCACGATGGGCATCAACCTCACGCCCGAGGAGAAGTTCGAGGTCTTCGGGGACAAGGATCCCGAGGCGCACGCCGAGGAGGCCGAGCGGCGCTGGGGAGGCACCGAGGCGTACGCCGAGTCGCAGCGCCGCGCCGCCCGCTACACCAAGGACGACTGGAAGCGCATGCAGGCCGAGGTGGCTTCCTGGGGCGAGCGTTACGACGCCCTCATGGAGGCCGGTGAGCCCGCGACCGGCGAACGCGCCATGGACATGGCGGAGGAGCACCGGCTCCACATCACCCGGTGGTTCTACGACTGCCCGTACGAGATGCATCGGGGTCTCGGCGAGATGTACGTGGCCGACGAGCGGTTCAAGGAGTTCTACGACTCCATGCGCCCGGGGCTCGCCGAGCACCTGAGGGAGGCGATCACGGCGAACGCCACCCGGCACGGAGGCTGACGGGGGCTGTCGGGCCTCTCCGGTTTCCTCGGAGCCCCCTGGCTCACGGCTTTGTGCCAGGGGGACCACAGTGCATGCTGGGGACATCCGTGGAACCTGGCGTGGACACAATGCGTTGATAGCTTTGGCCGCCGTACCAGGACGCCGCTTCTCCCTTCACCCCTCAGGAGCCCGGAACCGTGATGCAGCTCGCCCTCGGTCCAAGCTGGATGGATCCGAACACGCTTCTGGACAACTTCGGCATCTGGGGCCTCCTCCTCATCGTCTTCGCCGAGTCCGGGCTGCTCATCGGCTTCTTCCTGCCGGGCGACTCGCTGCTGTTCACCTGCGGTCTGCTGATCACGTCGAACCAGCTGGACTTCCCGCTGTGGGGAGCCGTCGCCCTGATCTGCGTCGCCGCGATCCTCGGTGACCAGGCCGGCTACCTCTTCGGCAAGAAGGTCGGCCCCTCGCTCTTCACCCGCCCCAACTCCCGCCTCTTCAAGCAGGAGAACGTGGTGAAGGCCCACGAGTTCTTCGAGAAGTACGGCCCCAAGTCCCTGGTCCTGGCCCGCTTCGTGCCGATCGTGCGGACGTTCACGCCGATCATCGCGGGCGTCAGCGGCATGCGGTACCGCTCGTTCATCACGTTCAACATCATCGGCGGCGTCCTGTGGGGCGCGGGCGTCACCCTGCTCGGCTCGTGGCTCGGCAACATCGCCGTCGTCAAGAACAACATCGAGGCGATCCTGATCCTGATCGTCCTCGTCTCGGTGGTCCCGATCGCCATCGAGTTCCTGCGGGCGCGCTCCAAGGCCAGGAGCAACCCGCCGGAGCCGCAGGCCCCCCAGGGTCCGGCCGCGTACCAGCAGCAGCCCGGCGCCCCCGTCATGGACGACGCCACGCGCCCGCTGCGCATGCGGCAGCCGCAGCAGGGCCAGGACCCCTACCAGCAGGACCCGTACCAGCAGGACCCGTACCAGCAGGGCCACCGGCAGCCGGGCCGCCACCAGCAGGACCAGCAGGACCAGCAGAACCAGTACGCGCGGGGCCAGGGGTACCCGCAGCAGCAGGACCCGTACGCCCAGGGCCAGGGATACCCGCAGCAGCAGCCCCAGCAGCCCCAGCAGCCGTACGGCGACCAGGACCAGGGCTACTACCAGGGGCACGACCGGAACCACGGCGGGCACGGCGACCAGGGCTACGGCCAGAACCAGGACCAGGGTCGGGCCTACCCGCCCCAGCAGTACCCGCAGGGCTACCCGCAGCAGCCGTACGACGCGCAGCAGGACCCGTACCACCAGGGCTACCCGCAGGGCTGAACCCGGCAGGCCGCGCCCTGAAAGGGGCGTGAGGGGCTCAGAAGCCCCTGGTCCGCTTGGCGGCCCGCCGCCCCGCGGCGGAGCCGCCGGGCACCCGCAGGAACAGCCGGGAGATCTCCGACCCGAGGTTCACCCCGATGGCGATGGCCATCGCCAGCGCGGCGGCCTTGGTGAGGGACACCAGCCCCTTGTCGACGTTGTTCTGCGCGATGGACAGCAGCCCGAAGTAGGTGGCCGAACCCGGCAGCAGGGGCCCGATCGCGGCGGTCGTGTACGGCAGCGCGGAGGCGAAGCGGTAGCGGGACAGAAGCTGCCCGAAGAGGCCCACGAGGCCCGCCGCGACGGCCGTCGAGGCGACCGGTGAGATACCGCCCGGATAGTGCATCGCCCCGTAGACCGACCAGGCGACGCCGCCGTTGAGGGTCACCGCGAGGACGGTGGACCGTTCCTGCTGGAGCAGCACCGCGAAGGTCAGCGACAGCAGCATGGACGCGGCGATCTGCACCAAGGGCCGCTCGGAGATGCTCAGGGCCTGGTCGGGGTTGAGCTGGGCGTCGAACTTCACGCCGAAATACAGCACCACCAGGACACCCACGACGATGCCCACGAAGAGGTACATGACCTCCAGCAGACGCGCGGACGCGGTGATGTAGAAGCCGGTCAGCCCGTCCTGCACACCGGCGACGAGCGCCCGCCCGGGCAGCAGCGCGAAGAGCCCACCGGTGATCACCGCGGACGCCTTCACGTCGACGTGCGCGAGCTGGAGCGCGACCCCGATCGCGGCCGGCGGCATCGCGGCCACCGTGAACTGGTAGAACTCCGGCAGTCCGCGCCCGGCGCACAGCCACGCGAGCCGGTCACCGAGCATCGCGCCCAGCGCCGCGGCGACGAACACCACGGCGTCACCGCCGACGAGCACCGAGGCCGCGCCCGCGAGAAGCCCGCTGGAGCCGGTCAGTACCCAGCCGGGGTACGGGTGCCGGTTGCGCCGCATCTCTGCGAGCCGCCGGTAGGCGTCCTCCAGGGAGATCCCGGCCTCGGTGTCGCTGAGGTCGTCCACGAGCCGGTAGACGGCCGCCAGACGGGTGTAGTCGGTGCCCCGGCGGCGTACCGTCCGCGAAGCCGTCACCGGGTCGTCCACCAGGGACGGCTGGTGGGAGATCGACAGCAGGGTGAAGGTGACGTTCGGCTCGCAGCGGTCCAGGCCGTAGGAGCGGCAGACGGCGAACATGGCCGCCTCCACGTCCTCGGCGCCCTCGCCGCCCGCGAGCAGCAGCTCGCCGATACGCAGCGTCAGGTCGAGCACGCGCGGGACGGCGGGACCCGCGTCGTCCTCCTTGTGCACCAGGTCGGGTGCCGGGCGCTCGGCCACGGGCATGCGCAGCATCGTGCGCATCCGGTCCTGCCAGGGCACGTCCTTGGTGAGACTCACGACGGGGACGCCGGTCGCCGGTGTGAAGGCTGGCGGGGCGTGCCGCGCGCTGTAGGTGCGCGGTGTGCTGAACGCCGAGCCCTCGGCATCCGCGCCCGCCGGCTCCGGCGGCGCCATTCCCTTGGGGATCGCGAACTCCGACGTGGTCCCCGACTCGTCCTCGACCGCCTGCGCCACGCCGTCCGGCTGGACGAAGGCACTCCTCGCCTCGTCCGACTGCGGTTTGCGGTCCTCCGCTTCCGTCACCCACTGCTCCCGACTGCAAAGGTCCCGTACGCCCCAGTATGCGCACTGATGCACGAACGGGCCTGGGGCCACCACTCTGTGGTGGGGGGGCACCG
>NZ_JBHWEL010000035.1:50654-83012 GCF_042734135.1 Streptomyces sp. NPDC059668
TGTCCTCTTCCCGTCACTCGCCGTGCCCGTTGCGCGCCTCCCGCGGCGGCGCGCGCCCCCCTCGGGGTGGGCCCGCCCGCCCCGCGCCCCGCCCGCCCCCCCGGCCCGGGTGTCTCAGGAGGGATCAGTGACCGCCCGTCTCCTTGAACCGCTTGTAGGAGCGCTCGATCTCGGCCTCGGCCTCGGTGCGGCCCACCCAGTTGGCGCCCTCGACGGACTTGCCGGGCTCCAGGTCCTTGTAGACCTCGAAGAAGTGCTGGATCTCCAGGCGGTCGAACTCCGACACGTGGTGGATGTCGCGCAGGTGCTCCACCCGCGGGTCGTGCGCCGGGACGCACAGCAGCTTGTCGTCGCCGCCGGCCTCGTCCGTCATACGGAACATGCCGATCGTGCGGCACTGGATGAGGCAGCCCGGGAAGGTCGGCTCGTCCAGGATGACCAGCGCGTCCAGCGGGTCGCCGTCCTCGCCGAGGGTGTTCTCGACGAAGCCGTAGTCGGCGGGGTAGCTGGTCGAGGTGAAGAGTCGACGGTCCAGGCGGATCCGACCGGTCTCGTGGTCCACCTCGTACTTGTTCCGCGAACCCTTCGGAATCTCGATCGTGACGTCGAACTCCACCGGTGGCTCCTCCATGATCAACACATAGTTCTGGTGGTTAAGTGTCCCTCACGCAGGTGTGTGATCGCGAAAGGGGCTGGTGGTCGTGCCAGAGCTGAGGGCTTGGCGGGCCGCGAGACCGCATGTGCTGCGGGTCGTGCGGGCCGTTCAGCCGCGCGTGACGCGGGTCGCGGGGGCCGCGCGACCGCGGGTCAGGCGGGTTGCGCAGTCCGTACGGCCGCAGCTGGTGCGGGTCGCTCGAGCCGTGCGGCCGCGCTCCGGAAGGATCACGACCCCGCAGCTCACGGCCGTGGCCGCCACCGCGGGCCTGGCGCTCGCGGTCGGGGCGGTGGCCGTGGCCGGTCCCTGGGACTCCACCGGTCAGCGTACGGCGGAGCGTGACTGGGCCGCATCGCGGGACCGGGAGGGTGGCGCAGATCACGGGCGGGATGCCGCCGCGTCCCCCGCGTCGCCGCAGCCCGCTCCCAGCGCCGCGTCCGTGCTCACCGCCCTCGGCAGTGCCACGTCCGCGGCGCCCGCGCCGGACGCCAGGGCCCTCTCGGCCACCCTCGACCGGCTCCTGGACGTTCCCGCGCTCGGCGCCCGGCGCACGGCCGTGGTCGTCGACGTGGCGACCGGCAGACGGCTGTACGGCGAAGGGGCCGGCACGGCGCAGACCCCGGCCTCCACCACCAAGATCGCCACCGCGGTCGCCGTGCTCTCGGCCGCGGGCGCCGACCACCGCCTCACCACCCGCACGGTGCTGGAGCCCGGCACCAAGGAGGTCGTCCTCGTCGGAGGCGGCGACCCGACCCTGACCGCCCGCAAGGACGCCGGGGAGTGGGCGAGCCTGCGCGCCCTCGCCGACGACACGGCGAAGGCCCTGAAGGCCCGGCACCTGGACCGGGTGACGCTCTCGTACGACACCTCGCTCTACGCCGGTCCCGCCGTGCACCCCATCGGCCCCAACCCCAACCTCGCGCCGGTCAGCGCCCTGACGGCCGACGAGGGCCGTACCGACGCCTCGACGAGCGGCCCGGCCGACCGCACCGCGGACCCGGCGGCGGACGCCGCCGGCACGTTCGCGGACCTGCTGCGGGCCAAGGGCGTCGACAGCACGTCCCCCGGCCCGTCGAGAGCCACCAGCGGCGCACAGGCCCTCGCCTCGGTCTCCTCGCCGCCGCTGTCCGCCCTCGTGGAGCGGATGTTGACGAACAGCGACAACGACATCGCGGAGGCCATGGCACGTCAGGTCGCCGTCGCCACCGGACGGCAGCCGAGCTTCGGCGGCGGCGCCGCGGCGATAGACGCGCAGCTGCGCAAGCTCGGACTCCCGCTGTCCGGGGCGCACTTCACGGACGGCAGCGGTCTGAATCGCGACGACCGGCTGACGGCGGACCTGCTCACCGCCCTCCTGGTGAAGGCCGGTGACCCCGCCCGACCCGAACTGCGCCCCGTCCTGACCGGCCTTCCCGTCGCGGGCTTCACCGGCACCCTCAGCGACCGCTACACGAACGACTCCTCCGGCCCCGGCGTCGTACGCGCCAAGACCGGCACCCTGACCGGTGTGAACACCCTGGCGGGCACGGTCGTCGACGCGGACGGCCGGCTGCTGGCCTTCGCCTTCCTGGCCTCCGGCACGTCCGACCCGATGGCGGCCCAGTCGGCCCTGGACGACACGGCCTCGGCACTGGCGGGCTGCGGCTGCCGCTGAGTGCCGTCCCGGAGGGCGGCGCCCGGCACGGCGCCTCGCGGCGTCGGACCGGGCGCGAGGCGGCAAGGCCCCGTCGTATCCCCGAGCAAGCCTCCCCGAGTACGCCCCGTACGAGGGAGATCCGCCGCCGCGCGGCGCCCCCGCACCGGCCACCGTCCGCCCGCCCGACGCGGACCGCCGGACCCGGACCGGGGCCCCGCCGGAAACGGACCGGGCCCCGCCGGACGCGCCGACCGGCCCCGAGCCCCCGCTGTCACACGAGCCCCGGCAGCCCCGGGCGGAGGACTCATCCGGCGCCGTACCCCTAACCGCAGCCCGATCCCCTCACGTACGGTTGACGCATGACGAGCATCGGTGGTGCTGCATCTACTGGGATGGTCGACTGGAATCTCGCGGTGGCGACCGCGACACGGCTCGTGCGACCCGGCCCCGAAGTGAGCCGCGACGAGGCCCGGGAGGTCGTCGCGGAGCTGCGCCGGCACGCGAAGGCCTCGGAGGCGCACGTCCGGGGCTTCACGCGGATGGGCACGGAGGACGCCCACGACACCCCCGTACTCGTGGTCGACCGCCCCGGCTGGGTACGGGCGAACGTCGCCGGGTTCCGTGAGGTCCTCAAGCCCCTGCTGGACAAGATGCAGGAACGCCGCGGGAGCGGCCCGGGCGGCGCCGTCCTCGGTGCCGTCGGCGGCAAGGTGACCGGCGTGGAGCTGGGCATGCTCCTGTCGTTCCTGTCGTCCCGGGTCCTCGGCCAGTACGAGACCTTCGCCCCCGCGACCCGCGAGCTGCCCGCCGGGGAGAACGGCGGCGGCAGGCTCCTGCTGGTCGCGCCGAACATCGTCCACGTGGAGCGCGAACTCGACGTGGAGCCCCACGACTTCCGCCTCTGGGTGTGTCTGCACGAGGAGACGCACCGCACCCAGTTCACGGCCGTGCCCTGGCTGCGGGACCACCTGGAGGGCGAAATCCAGTCGTTCTTGGCGGAGACCGAGGTCGACCCCATGACGGTCCTGGAGCGCATCAGGGAGGCGGCGCAGTCCCTCGCGGGCGGCCGCCCCGAGGGCGAGGAGGAGGACGAGGGCCGCTCACTGGTCGAGATCGTGCAGACGCCCGCCCAGCGGGAGATCCTGGCCCGGCTGACGGCCGTGATGTCACTCCTGGAGGGCCACGCGGACTTCGTCATGGACGGGGTGGGCCCGGACGTGGTCGCCTCCGTCGCGGAGATCCGCGAGAAGTTCCAGCAGCGCCGGGCCAAGGGTGCCTCGCGCCTGGACCTCGCCCTGCGCAAGCTGCTGGGTCTGGACGCCAAACTGAAGCAGTACCGGGACGGCGAACGATTCGTGCGCGCGGTCGTCGAACAGGTGGGCATGGACGGGTTCAACCGCGTGTGGACCTCCCCCAACACGCTCCCGACGAAGACGGAGATCGCCAAACCGGCGGACTGGGTCGCGCGAGTGCACCGCAAGACGGAGTCGTGAACCCTACGGCAAGGTCGTGAAACGAATCCGGCCGACGGCAGGTGAACGCCCCTCCAATCACCCGTCCGAGGGACCGTGGGCCATGCGTAGGCGTGCAATGCTCGGGGAACGGCCTGTTTCTGTCACCATCGACACACTCTGAGTGACCGAAACTCGGGCTCACCCCCCGAAAACTTCATGAAGGGAACCGGACATGGGTCCCCATCCTGCGGTCGCGGCGATACGCCTGGCGGTCCGCCGCGTACTCCACGACATCCTCACCGACCACACCCGACCCCCAGGCGAGTCCTCCCCGCCCGGCCCGCTCGTCCTGGTCGCCTGCTCCGGCGGCGCCGACTCCATGGCGCTCGCCTCCGCCCTCGCCTTCGAAGCCCCCAAACTCGGCGTCCGCGCCGGTGGCATCACCGTGGACCACGGTCTGCAGTCCGGCTCCGATCTGCGCGCCGACGACGTGGTCGGGCGCCTCGTCGAGCTGGGCATGGCGCCCGTCGAGTCCCTCGCCGTGACCGTCGGCCGCGACGGCGGCCCCGAGGCCGCCGCCCGCGACGCCCGGTACGCCGCCCTGGACGCCGCCGCCGAGCGCCACGGCGCCGCCGCGATCCTCCTCGGACACACGCGTGACGACCAGGCCGAGACGGTTCTGCTGGGCCTCGCCCGCGGCTCCGGCATCCGCTCCCTGTCCGGAATGGCCGAGGTCTCGGGGGCCGGCGGCCGTTACCGGCGCCCCTTCCTGCACCTCGACCGGCAGACCGCGCGCAAGGCCTGCATGGCCCAGTCGCTGCCCGTCTGGGACGACCCCCACAACGCCGACCCGGCCTACACCCGTTCGCGGCTGCGCCACGAGGGTCTGCCCGCCCTGGAGAAGGCGCTGGGCAAAGGGGTGGTCGGGGCCCTCGCCCGTACCGCCCAGCTCTCCCGTGACGACGCCGACGCCCTCGACGCCTGGGCCCGTCAGGCCGAGGCCTCCGTGCGGGACACCGCGGGCCTGCTGGAGTGCGCCAAGCTCTACGCCCTGCCGCCCGCCGTGCGCCGCCGCATCCTGCGCCGAGCCGCCATCGAGGCGGGCGCCCCGGCCGGTTCGCTGTTCGCCCGCCACATCGAGGAAGTCGACCGGCTGATCACCGGCTGGCGCGGCCAGGGAGTCATCAATCTCCCGGGCAAAGTCGTCGCGCAGCGGCAGGGTGGCAGACTGGTGATTCGGCAAAGCTGAACCGTGCCCCCCTCAGGGGACGGCCGGGACAGCCGGTGGGACGACCGAAAGTGATGCGGGTGGACGCGAAAGACATGGGCACCGACCTCAAGTCGGTGCTCATCACCAAGGAAGAGATCGACGCCAAGCTGGCTGAGCTGGCCGCGAAGGTCGACGCGGAGTACGCGGGCAAGGACCTGCTGATCGTGGGGGTGCTCAAGGGCGCAGTCATGGTCATGGCGGACCTCGCGCGTGCGCTGTCCACCCCCGTCACCATGGACTGGATGGCGGTGTCCTCGTACGGCGCGGGCACCCAGTCCTCCGGCGTGGTGCGGATCCTCAAGGACCTCGACACCGACATCAAGGGCAAGCACGTCCTGATCGTCGAGGACATCATCGACTCCGGGCTGACCCTGTCCTGGCTGATCTCCAACCTCGGCTCCCGCGAGCCCGCCTCCCTCAAGGTGTGCACGCTGCTGCGCAAGCCGGAGGCGGCCAAGGTTGCGATCGACGTGGAGTGGGTCGGCTTCGACATCCCGAACGAGTTCGTGGTCGGGTACGGACTGGACTACGCCGAGAAGTACCGCAATCTCCCGTTCGTCGGTACGCTCGCGCCCCACGTCTACGGCGGCTGAACCCCCGAGCCCCGGTCTTCGTAAGACGATCGGGAACCCCAGCGGGGTTCGCGCCGTTGGAGCATGCGTGGGCGGGATTGTCAGTCGTCCCCTGCGGCTTCGGGTGACAATGCTGGGGTACCGTCCGAAGAACAGTCTTTCTAAGTCTTTATCAAACTCACTATGGCAGGAGGGACGGGGCGTCTCCGCTCCGTATGGATGGACGTGAAGCGATACTTCCGTGGGCCGGTCATGTGGATCGTGCTGGCCGTCCTTGCCGTGGTCGTGTTGATGCAGGTCGTCGGCTCGTCCGGCGGCTACAAGACAGTGGACACCGGCCAGGTCGTCCAGGCGATCAATGACAACAAGGTCGAGTCGGCCAAGATCACCACTGGCGACGAGCAGGTCATCAAGGTCTCGCTGAAGAACGGCGAGAAGGTCGATGGCAGCTCGAAGATCCAGTCGAGCTACATCGGCGACCAGGGCGTGGCCCTGGCCAACACCCTGCAGGACAAGTACCAGAACAAGCAGATTCCGGACGGCTACACCGTCGCGCCGTCCAAGCAGAACCCGTTCCTGGGCATCCTGCTGTCGCTGCTTCCCTTCGTTCTCATCGTCGTCGTCTTCCTGTTCCTGATGAACCAGATGCAGGGCGGCGGCTCCCGGGTCATGAACTTCGGGAAGTCCAAGGCGAAGCTCATCACCAAGGACACCCCGAAGACGACGTTCTCGGACGTCGCGGGTTCGGACGAGGCGGTGGAGGAGCTCCAGGAGATCAAGGAGTTCCTGCAGGAGCCGGCGAAGTTCCAGGCCGTCGGGGCGAAGATCCCCAAGGGCGTGCTCCTGTACGGGCCTCCCGGTACCGGCAAGACGCTGCTCGCGCGCGCCGTCGCGGGCGAGGCGGGCGTTCCCTTCTACTCGATCTCGGGTTCCGACTTCGTCGAGATGTTCGTCGGTGTCGGTGCCTCCCGGGTCCGTGACCTCTTCGAGCAGGCCAAGGCGAACGCCCCGGCGATCGTCTTCGTCGACGAGATCGACGCGGTCGGCCGCCACCGCGGCGCCGGCCTCGGCGGCGGTCACGACGAGCGCGAGCAGACCCTCAACCAGCTGCTCGTCGAGATGGACGGCTTCGACGTGAAGGGCGGCGTGATCCTCATCGCCGCCACGAACCGGCCCGACATCCTCGACCCGGCCCTCCTGCGCCCCGGCCGCTTCGACCGCCAGATCGCGGTCGACCGCCCGGACATGCAGGGCCGTCTGGAGATCCTCAAGGTTCACCAGAAGGGCAAGCCGGTCGCTCCGGACGTCGACCTGTCCGCCGTCGCCCGCCGCACCCCCGGCTTCACCGGTGCCGATCTCGCCAACGTGCTGAACGAGGCCGCGCTCCTGACGGCCCGCAGCAACCAGAAGCTGGTCGACAACAACATGCTGGACGAGGCGATCGACCGTGTGGTCGCGGGCCCGCAGAAGCGGACCCGGATCATGTCGGACAAGGAGAAGAAGATCACCGCGTACCACGAGGGCGGACACGCCCTCGTCGCGGCGGCGTCTCCGAACTCCGACCCGGTGCACAAGATCACCATCCTGTCGCGCGGCCGGGCCCTCGGTTACACGATGGTCCTGCCGGACGAGGACAAGTACTCCACGACGCGCAACGAGATGCTGGACCAGCTCGCGTACATGCTGGGCGGCCGCGCGGCCGAGGAGCTCGTCTTCCACGACCCGACCACCGGTGCCGCGAACGACATCGAGAAGGCCACGGCGACGGCCCGCGCGATGGTCACGCAGTACGGCATGACCGAGCGTCTCGGCGCGATCAAGTTCGGCGGCGACAACACCGAGCCGTTCCTCGGCCGGGAGATGTCGCACCCGCGCGACTACTCGGAAGAGGTCGCCGCGCTCGTCGACGAAGAGGTCAAGAAGCTCATCGAGAACGCGCACAACGAGGCCTGGGAGATCCTGGTCGAGAACCGCGACGTTCTGGACGCGCTCGTGCTCCAGCTGCTGGAGAAGGAGACGCTGAGCAAGGAGCAGATCGCCGAGGTCTTCGCTCCCATCGTGAAGCGCCCGGCCCGCCCCGCGTGGACCGGCTCCTCCCGGCGCACGCCGTCCACCCGCCCGCCGGTGCTCTCCCCCAAGGAGCTGTCACTGACGAACGGGGCGAACGGCGCGACGCCGTCCATCGCCAAGACGGAGTCCGTCCCGGCGAAGGAAGCGGCTCCCGAGGACCGCACCGAGAGCTGACCCGCTCAGTTCCGACGGGCTCAGCAGGCCCGGAATGACTGCCGCGCCCCCCAGGTTTTAGCCTGGGGGGCGCGGCATTTCGTTATGTCCGCACGTCGGCGCGCCGAACCGCGCGCGCCGAGAGGCACAGGAACGAGGACCACATGACCGACCCCGTGACGCTGGACGGCGAGGGCTCGATCGGCGAGTTCGACGAGAAGCGCGCCGAGAACGCCGTACGAGAGCTCCTCATCGCGGTCGGTGAGGACCCGGAGCGTGAGGGCCTGCGGGAGACGCCGGGGCGGGTGGCGAGGGCGTACAAGGAGATATTCGCCGGTCTGTGGCAGCGGCCCGAAGATGTGCTGACGACCACCTTCGACCTCGGACACGACGAGATGGTGCTCGTGAAGGACATCGAAGTCCTCAGCAGCTGTGAGCATCATCTGGTCCCGTTCGTCGGAGTGGCCCATGTCGGGTACATCCCGTCCTCGGACGGCAAGATCACGGGCCTTTCGAAGCTCGCCCGGCTCGTGGACGTCTATGCCCGGCGGCCGCAGGTCCAGGAGCGGCTCACCACGCAGATCGCCGATTCCCTGATGGAGATCCTGGAGCCGCGGGGCGTGATCGTCGTCGTGGAGTGCGAGCACATGTGCATGTCGATGCGCGGTGTCCGCAAGCCGGGCGCGAAGACCATCACCTCGGCGGTGCGCGGCCAGATGCGGGATCCGGCCACCCGCAACGAGGCGATGAGCCTGATCATGGCGCGCTGAATCCGCTTGCGGCGTCCAGGGAGTGCTCCCGGTGCGGTCGCGGCCGCCGGTGCGCGAGGGAACGGCTCCCGGGGTCCGGGGGCCAGGTGGTTGAGCGCTGCCGGTGCCGCGCGGGCGTCACGCGACCGGGGCCGTGCCGCCCTGGCCGTTGTCGTCCTCGTCCTCCGGGAGCTTGCAGACGCGCTCCAGGAAGAAGGCGGCCGCTATGACCGCGATGCCCGCCAGCACCGAGAAGCCGGCGTAGATGGCCTGGTCGCGGCGGGCCGGGACTTCCAGGGACTCCAGCAGGAACGCGCCCGCGCCGCCGTACATGCCGGCCACCAGGGCGGCGACCAGGGCGCTCGCCTGGCCGAAGACGACCGCGCGGGCCGCCATCAGCGGGTCGACGCCCTTGGCACCGGGGCGGCGCTCGCGCTGGGCCTTGAGGCGGGCGCGCAGCGAGAGCGCCGTGGACAGCAGCACGACGGCGATCAGGGCCAGCACGATGGGGGCGGCCAGCGGGACGCGGGGAAGCGTCCCCACCGCGTTCCACAGCCGGGCGCCCGCCCAGGACAGCACGCCCGCCACGACGAACACGGCGGCCAGCGTCCTGATCCGCAGCTCTTTCACTTTGCCCCTTCGGTCGCCCGCCCCCGGACGGTCGTCCGGCCTCTGGTCGTCTTGACCTTAACGACTACTCGGGCAGGTGGAGTTCCAGGTCGGCGCGGGGCGTGACATCGTCCTGGCCGACGCCGGCGAGGAGCTGTGCCACCGGGCCGCGGCCGGGCAGCTGGGCCTCGGGCTCCACGTCGTGCCAGGGGGCGAGGACGAAGGCCCGTTCGTGGGCGTGCGGGTGAGGCAGCGTCAGGACCGGGTCGTCGGAGACGACATCGGCGTACGCCACGATGTCCACGTCGATCGTGCGTGCGCCCCAGCGCTCGTCGCGGACCCGGTCGAAGGCCTCCTCGACCGCGTGGGCCCGCTCCAGGAGCGAGGACGGGGGGAGGGTGGTCCTGAGGACCACGACGGCGTTGAGGTACGTCGGCTGGCTGCCCGGCTCGACGCCCCACGGCTCGGTCTCGTAGACGGGCGAGACCGCTTTGACGCGGACGCCCGGGGTGTCCTCCAGGGCGTCGACGGCGCCCTGGAGGGTCTCCAGCCGGTTGCCCAGGTTCGAGCCGAGCGAGAGGACCGCCCGCTTCGGGTTCTGCAGTGTCGTGTCGGCCGCGTCCACGCGCTCCACCACTGAGGCGGGCACCGGCTGGACCGTCGGGTCGCTGTGGCCTTCGGTGTAGGACGCAGTCATACTCGGCTCCGGGTGATGGTGACGGTCACGTCGTCGAAGGGGACCGTGATCGGCGCGTCCGGCTTGTGGACGCAGACTTCGACCTCCCTTACCCCGTCGTGCTTGAGGCAGGCCTGGGCGATGCGCTCGGCGAGGGTCTCGATGAGGTCGACGGGCTCGCCCTCGACGATGGCCACGACCTCCTCCGCCACGATGCCGTAGTGCACGGTCTTCGTCAGGTCGTCGTCGGCCGCGGCCGGCCGGGTGTCCAGGCCCAGCGACAGGTCGACGATGAAGGGCTGTCCCTCTTCGCGTTCCTTCTGGAAGACACCGTGGTGTCCGCGAGCCTTGAGGCCGCGCAGCGCGACACGATCCACGCGAATCACTCCTGCAATCGTCGGTAGGGCCCGTCGTGCACCGCGTGCGGTCGGCACACCGGCCTTCGAACGAATCTACCTGCGGGCACTGACAGTGTTCGCCCGTGGGGGCGCGTGCCCACCTGCTGGTCACGAGGTTTCATCGGGTGTTTCCCCTGGGGAACGCGGCGGCTCACGGGTCGGTAGCGGCCCATACCCGGCGGTTCGTGATTCCAACCACTCCTTGGTCCCGCCGGGGGCCCGGCCCACTCAACCGGGTGTCTCCTCGTCCTCCTCCTCTCCGGATTCGGCGAGGACGGGGGAGGCGTGGTGCGACCAGAGCTTCCAGCCGTCGTCCGTGCGCCGGAACACGTTCGTGGCGACCACCAGCTGGCCCACCAGCGGGCCGAGCTCGTCGCTGTCGTCGGGCGGGGGGCCGCCGCTGAGGATGTTCTCGGTGCAGGTGACCAGCGCGGTGTCGCCGGTGACGGAGACGTGCACGTCCGTGAGGAAGAACTGGATGTACTCGGTGTTGGCCATGATCAGCGCGTACGAGCGCAGGACCTCGCCGCGGCCGTTGAGGACCGGCCAGCCGGGGTGGACGCAGGAGACCTCCGCGCCCTCGCTCCCGGTGTCGTCGTCGACGATGTCCAGAGGGGCCAGCCAGAGGGACGACAGCACTTCGAAGTCGCCCCTCTCCAGTGCCTCGTAGAAGGTGGTGTTGGCGAGTTCCACCTGCTCGACATCGGTGCGCGGTGCGCTCACTGGGCTCCCTCGACGGCCCGGGCGACGCGTACGGCGTCGGCGGTGGCCCGTACCTCGTGGACACGGACCGCCCACGCGCCCTGGTGGGCGGCGAGCGCGGAGACGGCGGCGGTGGCGGCGTCCCGTTCGCGGGCCGGTGGCGGGGCGCCTTCCGGGCCCGCCAGGACGTGGCCGAGGAAGCGTTTGCGCGACGCGGCGACCAGGAGCGGACGGCCGAGGCCGCCCAGCCGGTCGAGGTGGGCGAGGAGCGTCAGGTCGTGCTCGGAGTCCTTGGAGAAGCCGAGGCCCGGGTCGACGACGATCCGGTCGGGGCTGACACCGCCGGCCAGCACGGCCTCCACGCGTGCGTGCAGCTCGTCGACGACTTCGGAGACGACGTCCGCGTAGGTCCCCCGCACGTTGCCGCCCTCCAGGAAGCCGCGCCAGTGCATGACCACGAAGGGGGCTCCCGCCGCGGCGACGGCGGAGATCATCGCGGGGTCGGCGAGTCCGCCGCTGACGTCGTTGACCAGGGCGGCTCCCGCGGCGAGGGCCTGCTCGGCGACGCTGGCGCGCATGGTGTCCACGGAGACGGTGACCCCCTCGGAGGCCAGGCCCCGGACGACCGGGATCACCCGCTTGAGCTCTTCCGCCTCGTCGACGCGGGAGGCGCCGGGGCGGGTGGACTCGCCGCCCACGTCCACCAGGTCGGCGCCCTCGGTGACCAGGTGGAGGCCGTGTTTGACGGCGGCCGTCGTGTCGAACCAGCGGCCGCCGTCCGAGAAGGAATCGGGCGTGACGTTGACGACTCCCATGACCGCGCAGCGGTCCCAGGTCGGCAGTCCCGCGACGTGGCCGCGCCGGCGCTCAGTGCTCATACGTCCAGCCTAGGCCTCCGGTGCGGGCCGGATTCCTCCGCGGGTCGGGGGTGACCAGGGTCTCCGGGCGGCCTCGCGGCCGGTCCGGGCTCCGTCGGCGGGCCCCCTCACCGGTGCGGGCCCCCGCGGTCCGGGCGAGGGCCCTCGGGGCCGGGACCGGGGGGCCGCCCGGACCGCGGGGGCCCGTCCACGCGGCTACGCCGCTCTGACCCCGCGTTCCGCCACCCCGTGCGCGCAGGGGCGCGGGGCCCTGACACGGCGGCGGAGCAGGCCGGGAAGGGCCAGGTTCACGAAGCCCTCGGCCTGCATGGCGGCGAAGCCGATGCGGGGGAGGTCGCGGGAGGAGCCGTAGACGACGAAGCGGGGCTCCCAGCGCGGGCGGAACTTGGCGTTGAACTTGTACAGGGACTCGATCTGGAACCAGCGGGACAGGAAGACCAGCAGTCCGCGCCAGGCGCGGAGGACCGGCCCCGCGCCGATCTTCTCGCCGCGTGCCAGTGCTGAGCGGAACATCGCGAAGTTGAGCGAGATCCGCTGGATGCCGAGGCGCGGGGACGCCTCCAGCGCGGCCACGATGAGGAGTTCGTTCATGCCCGGGTCGGCCGCGCGGTCGCGCCGCATGAGGTCAAGGGAGACCCCGTCGGTGCCCCACGGGACGAAGTGGAGGACGGCCTTCAGATCGCCGTAGGGGCCGGTTACGTCGTCGGACTTGTGGGCGGTGGCGATCAGGCAGTCGCTGTCGGACGGGTCGCCGATGCGGCCGAGCGCCATGGAGAAGCCGCGTTCGGTGTCCGTGCCGCGCCACGCCTCCGCGGCGTGGCGTATCCGGTCCAGTTCGCCCTCGCTGAGGTCACGGATGCGCCGTACCCGGGTCTCGTAGCCAGCGCGTTCGATGCGTTTCACCATCTGGCGCACGTTGCGCATCGCGCGCCCGGCCAGCGAGAAATCCGCGACGTCCACCACCGCCTCGTCGCCCAGTTCGAGGGCGTCGAGGCCGGTCTCCCGGGTCCACACCTCGCCGCCCGTCTCGGAGCAGCCCATCACGGCCGGGGTCCAGGAGTGGGCCTTGGCCTCGTCCATGAAGCGTTCGATGGCGCCGGGCCAGGCCTCGACGTCGCCGATGGGGTCGCCGCTGGCCAGCATCACGCCGGAGACGACGCGGTAGGTGACGGCCGCCTTGCCGCTGGGCGAGAACACGACGGCCTTGTCACGGCGGAGCGCGAAGTGGCCGAGCGAGTCGCGGCCGCCGTGTTTGTCGAGGAGGGTCCGCAGCCGGGTCTCGTCGTCCTCCGTGAGGCGGGCGGCGGGGTGTTCGGGGCGGAAGGCCAGATAGATCGTCGTGACGGCGGTCAGCCAGCCGAGCGCGCCGAGCGAGAAGGCGACCGTCCAGGAGGTGGGTCCGGCGTAGTCGACGGGGCCCTCGAAGCCGAACAGTCCGTAGAGCACATGGGCGATGCGGTCGGCGAGGCTCGGGTCGCCGACCATCCGGTCCTCGTGGACGCTGACGATGATCAGTCCGAGGACGAGGGAACCGGCGCCCATGAGGACGAAGTTCGCGAGGGCCCGCCAGCGGCTGCGCGGATCGGGCAGGGCGGCGAACTCGCTCCGGTGGCGCAGCAGCGGTGCGAGCAGCGCGAGGGAGATGACGACGCCGATGAGCGAATGGCGGTACGCGAACTGGGCGACGGCGCCGGCCGGCAGCAGCACCACGGCGGCGCGCCACGCCCGGCGCTTGCGGCGGCGCAGTCCATGGGCGAGGAGCAGAAGGAGTACGCCCGCGCTGAGCGACAGCGCCGCGGCGAAGGGGCCGAACGAACCCGGCAGGACCTCGGCCAGGGCGTGCATTCGGCTGCGCCGGAAGCGCGGGAAGACGCCGGCGGCGATGTCCAGGACCCCTACGAGTGTGCAGGCCCTGGCGACGAGGGCGGGGACGGCCTCAGGGCGGGGACCACGGACTATGCGTCGCGTCCCACCTGTTCGGTCTGGAACCCCACCCGACATTTCCCCATCTATCCTGACAGACATCGCATCCCGTAGTTCTGCGAGAGACCTTGATTCCGGTGCCATTCCGGCATCCGGCGACATTGCGCCCTCTAGGACGGTGTCTTGGGGGGTCAGGTTCACTCCCCATCGGAAAGCCGTTTCAAAAGGCAAGGAAAGTCCGGGGCAAGGTCCTGCGAAAGTGCAGGGCGGGCCAGGGACGGGAAGCGCAGGCGGGAACAGTCCATGGGTCTCACAAGCAACAAGGTGCTCGCGTTGGCGATCTTGTTCGCCGTGCTGCTGTTCGTCGGCACGGTGTGGTGGTGGCCACGGCTGGCGCGGCGCAACTGGCGTGCTGTCGGCGGACGGATCGGTCTGCTCCTGGTCACCCAGGTGGCGGTCTTCGCCTCGATCGGTCTGTTCGCCAACCAGGCGTTCGGGTTCTACGCGACCTGGGCCGATCTCCTCGGCCGGGAGAGCGGCCAGGGTGTGGTGGTCGACCATTCGGGCCGGAGCGGGGCCGGCGGGCCTCTTCAGGTGGTCGACACCCGGCAGGTGAACGTGTCGGGCGGTGCCCGGCCGCAAGTCGGCGGCCAGATCCAGAAGGTCGACATCGTCGGCCGTACGACACACATCGCCACCCCGGCGTACGTCTATCTGCCCCCCGAGTACTTCCAGGCGCGCTACCGCACCCGCACCTTCCCGGCGACCGCGGTCCTCACCGGATACCCGGGCACCGCGGAGGCGCTCATCAAGGGGCTGCACT
Organism: Streptomyces sp. NPDC059668; assembly: GCF_042734135.1. Lineage (NCBI taxonomy): Bacteria > Bacillati > Actinomycetota > Actinomycetes > Kitasatosporales > Streptomycetaceae > Streptomyces > Streptomyces sp. NPDC059668. The sequence continues at coordinate 65,223 of NZ_JBHWEL010000035.1, forward strand.
ACCCGCAGACGGCCCACGAGTTGGCCAAGGACGGCAGGATGCAGCCGATGATCCTGGTCATGATGCGGCCCACCGTCGCGCCGCCGCGGGACACCGAGTGCGTGGACATCCCGGGCGGACCGCAGACCGAGTCCTTCTTCGCCAGGGACCTTCCCGAGGCCGTGACGGCCCACTACAGGGTGGGCAAGAGGCCCGGGAGCTGGGGCATCGTCGGCGACTCCACGGGCGGTTACTGCGCGCTGAAGCTGGCCGTGCACCACCCCGAGACGTACGCCGCCGCGGCGGGCCTGTCGCCCTACTACAGGGCGCCGATCGACCCGACGACGGGCGACCTCTTCCACGGGGACCGGCTGCTGCGCAACTCGGCCGACCTGCGCTGGTACCTGCGGCACAACCCGGCGCCCCGCACGTCGCTGCTGGTCACCAGCAGCAAGGTGGGCGAGCACAACTACCGGGACACGCTGAGGTTCATCGACCAGGTGAAGGCCACCGGGCGCACCGGGATCGCGTCGATCATCCTCGACAGCGGTGGTCACAATTTCAACACGTGGCGCAGGGAGATCCCGGGGACGCTGCAGTGGATCAGCGGGATGCTGAGCGACCGCTGACGGTCCCTCCGGGGAGCGCCGGCGGTTCCTCCCGGGGAGCCCGATCGGCTCGACGGAGAAGATCCGGAGAATTCCCGCTGACTGTTTCGCGGCGCGTTCTCCGGCCGTTCCGCCGCCTATTCGGCGAGAAACGCGACCTCAAAGCGCTTTCGGAATGGCGGACGGTCCGCACGTAGGGTCCCGGCCGGAGGATCGGGACGAAGGGGCTGATCAACAACCGGCGGTGCTCGCGGGGCATGTGGGGCCGACGGGGCACGTGGTGGCCTTTTGCGGGCGGGCGGTCGCCCTTGGGGCAGCCGGGGTGCCGCGAAGGTTTCGGGGTGGCTGTGTTTTTACCGGGCGGGGCTCCAAGATTCGCCTACGCGCGGTAAGTTTCTGGCCATGCCACGTGGACGTCACCGCCATTCCCCGCCTCTGCACAGGCTGCTGCCTCCCTCGGCGATCGCGGGCGTCTCGCTCGTCTGCGCCGTGGGGCCCTGGCTGTTCACGGAGCCAGGTGTGCTCCGCATGCTGGCGGCGGGCGCCGCGGTGACCGCTGTCGCCGGCGCCGTCGTCATGCGCAGCTGGGACACGGCCGCGGGCAAGCGGGTCGCGGACCTCACGCGCGCGCGTGCGAGCGACGAGTGGCGTCACGAGGAACGCGTCGCCGAACTGGAGACGGACCTCGACGAGTCGCGCGAGCTGCGCACCAAGCTCGAACACAACCTGCGGGCCAAGCGCGCGGAGCTGGCGGGCCTGCGCAACGAGCACGCGGCGCTGCTGCGCCGGTACGCCACGGCGGAGACCGAGCGCGCGAGCGCGCTGGAGGGCCGGCGGCTGCTCGAGATAGAGACCACGGCTCCCGTCCGCGAGCTGCCCGCCGCGGGGGAGCCGGGCCGTTCCGCGGACTCCGCGGAACCGGAGACCACCGAAGCGGTGGACCCGGCGCGGACGCCCGAGGACGCGGCCGACACGGGCGAGGGGACGGCCGCGGGCGAGGAGACGCACGCGGGCGAGGGCACGGACGCCGAAGCGGGAGCGACGGCGGAGAAGACGGAGGACGCGGAGGACGCGGAGAAGGAGGCCGGCGAGGAGCCGGCGGCCGGGGCCTCGGACGCGTCCGGGACCGGCGAGGCGTTCTCCCCGGCCGGCTCGTCGCTCTTCCTGCGGGCCGACGCGGCGCTCAGCCGGATCACGGGCGGTGCCGCGGAGGCCGACGCCCCCGACACGGATGCCGCCGGAGACACCGACGCCGACACCGGATCCGCCTCGGACGACGCCTCCGCCTCCGATGACGACGGTGACGTTGCCCATGCCGGTGACGCCCACGATGACGTGGCCGGCGGCACCGACCCGACCGCGGACTCCGACCCCGAGCCGGACCCCGATCCCGAGGCCGAGTCCGTGCCGGAGGACGACGACCAAGGGGCCACCGCGGGTGCCGAGTCCGGCGACGCACCGGCGGACGGGCCCGCGCACGCCGCCCCCGCGAACCCCACGACCCCCGTGAGCCCCTCCGACAAGCAGCCCGCGCGGGCCGACGCCACCGACGTCGCTCCGTCCCCGGACGGACCCGCGGAGACGACGGACACGACGGACGTGACACGGCAGGTCGCGGCGCCCGAGGCGGCCGACGAGCACGAGCGCCCGGACACCGAGGCCGCGCCCACGAAGACCCCCGCGCCCACTCCCTCCCCCGCCCACGCGAAGGCGTCCGCGGCGGCCGAGGAGACGGCGCACTCCGCGCAGCCGGTGAAGCCCGCCAAGCCCATGCGTCCCTCGGGGCACTTCACCGTGCCGACCGCGGTGGCCGTCGTGCCGACCGCGCCCGCGCGGCGCCCGTCCGTCGAGGGCGGGTTCGACTTCTTCGGTACGCAGCAGGGGTCGTCCGAGGCGATGGAGTCGGTGCAGAACGAGGACCTCGCCGACGTGGTCGGCCAGGAGGCGCTCGCCCTGCACAAGGCCGAGGCCGAGGCCGGTTTCAAGCCCGTCGACGAGGGGTCCCGCGGCGTCGGCCAGGTCATCGACCTGACGGCGCACGACGAGACCGAGCACATCGACGTGGGCGTGCTGCGGAGCGCGGTTTCCTGACCGGCGCCTCCCACCGGCCGAGGCGTCGGAGTCGTCGTACGAGAGGGCAGTGGCACCGAGCCGCTGCCCTCTCTCCGTGAGGCCTCCCCGCGCCCCTCCCGCCGTCGGCCCCCGCGCCCTCCGTCTCTCTCCTCAGGCCCTCCGTGTCAGGCCATCCACCGGTCCGGCCGGGCCTCCCGCCGTCCCGTCCGTGACCGGTCCGCCTGCGCCTGAAGAAGCTCGGCGGCCTCCGGCGCGGGGCGCAGCCGCGCCGTCACCGTCTTGTCGGCCCCCGTGTCCAGATGGACGTCGGCGAGGCCGTGGAGGCGTTTCCAGGGCCCCTGGGTCAGCCGGACGCTCTGGACCTTCGCATGGGGTACGAGGGAGAGGCTGCGGCGCAGCAGGCCGTGCCGCGCCGCGAACACGGTGTCGGTGACGGCGAGTCCGTACCCCCGCCACCAGAACGGCACGCACCATCCGGCCCGGCGCGGCGGCCGGGACAGGGCGGACGGCACCGTCACTCCCGGCAGCACACCCGCGATCACCGCCTCGGCGACCTCGCGCGGGGCGACCGGCACGAGGACGGAGTTGGACGACCCCGCCACGTCCAGTTCGACCCGGACCCACCCGCGCCGCCGCCACAGCAGCGGCTCGATGATCCGTACGGTCTGCACGCGCCCCGGCGGCACCGTCTCGTGCGTACGGTCGAGCAGGCCGTGGTCGATGCGCAGCCCGTCCGGGGAGTCGCCCACCGTCCAGTCGTACTCGCCGACGAACCGGCCCACGCTGCTCGCGCCCGCGGCGCCGAGCAGCGGCACGCCGGTCGCGAGGACCGACCACACGCTGTGGGTGGCGAACCAGAGCACCGGCGGTACGACCAGCGCGGCGGCGAGGGAGCCCCAGGTGGCGCCGGTGAGGACCAGGGAGACGGCCAGGACGCCCCCCGGGACGTGCAGCAGCCGCCGTACCGGCGCCTCGCCGACCTCGCGCGCCGTCTCGGGGGCGAAACCGGCCGCGCGGGCGAGGAGTTCGGCGCGCAGGGCGCGGGCGTCGTCCTCGCCGAGGAAGGCGAGTTCGTCCTTCTTGTGCGTCCCGACGACGTCGAGTTTGAGTTTGGTGACGCCCGCGACCCGGGCCAGCAGCGGCTGGGTGACGTCGACGGCCTGGAGGCGGTCGAGCCGGATGTGCGCGGTACGCCGGAAGAACAGGCCGGTGCGGATGCGCAGTTCCGTCTCGGTCACCGCGAAGTGCGTGAACCACCAGCTGAGGAAGCCGTAGAGGGCGGCCGCCGGCACGATCACGGCGAGCCCGATGAGCAGCGCCGTCGTCGTCAGCCGGGTCAGCTGCTCCTGCGCCTGATCGGGGTCGTGCACGGCCCATCCGGCTATCACGGCGACGGGCGCCCAGGCCCGCCGGAACGGCGTCACGGGGTGCAGCCGCCGTTCGACCAGCAGCTTCTCCTCGTGCTCGGCGTCCTGCGGGCCGGGCGCCGGCGTCGTCACAGCCCCGCCGATCGGGCCTCGCCCAGCTCGGTCAGCCGGTCGCGCAGCCGCTCGGCCTCGGCCGGGTCCAGACCCGGGATGCGCGCGTCCGTCGCGGCGGCGGCCGTGTGCAGCTGCACGCTCGCGAGCCCGAAGTGCCGTTCGACGGGGCCGGAGGTCACCTCGACCAGCTGCATCCGGCCGTACGGCACCACGGTCTCCTCGCGGAACAGCACCCCCCGGCTGATCAGCAGGTCGTCCGCGCGCTCGGCGTACCGCCAGGAGCGCCAGTTGCGCCCCAGCATCCGCCATCCCCATCCCAGCAGAGCGAGCGGCAGCAGGGCGAAGGCGGCCCAGACCGGTCCCGCGAGCAGCCCCGGCAGGAGGGCCACGGCGATCGTCAGCAGCCCCAGCCACACCACCAGCAGCAGTCGGCGCATCCGCAGCAGCCCCGCCGGCAGCCCGGTCCAGACCGGCTCCGAGGCCGTGTCGACCGCGGCTTCCGTGCTCCGCTTTTCCATGCCGCAAGGGTACGTACGCCAGACTGTGTCCATGACTCCCAAGACGGAGACCACGATCGGTATCGGCGGCGCCGCGGAAAGCACCGACATGGTGCTCAACATCGGGCCCCAGCATCCGTCGACGCACGGCGTGCTGCGGCTGCGGCTCGTGCTCGACGGCGAACGGATCCAGCATGCGGAGCCGGTGATCGGCTACATGCATCGCGGTGCGGAGAAACTGTTCGAGGCGCGCGACTACCGCCAGATCGTCATGCTCGCCAACCGCCATGACTGGCTCTCGGCGTTCTCGAACGAGCTGGGCGTGGTGCTCGCCGTGGAGCGGATGCTCGGCATGGAGGTCCCCGAGCGCGCGGTGTGGCTGCGCACGCTGCTCGCGGAGCTCAACCGCGTCCTCAACCATCTGATGTTCCTGGGCTCCTATCCCCTGGAGCTGGGCGGGATCACGCCGATCTTCTACGCGTTCACCGAGCGCGAGGAGCTCCAGCACGTGATGGAGGAGATCTCCGGCGGGCGCATGCACTACATGTTCAACCGGGTCGGGGGCCTCAAGGAGGACCTCCCCGCCGGATGGACCACCCGCGCGCGCGGTGCCGTCACCGCGCTGCGCTCGCGGATGGGTGTGTACGACGACCTGGTGCTCGGCAACGAGATCTTCCGGGGGCGCACGCGGGACGTGGGCGTCCTCGCGCCGGCGGCCGTGCACGCGTACGGCGTGAGCGGGCCGATCGCACGGGCCTCGGGGGTGGACTTCGACCTGCGCCGCGACGAGCCGTATCTGGCGTACGGCGAGCTCCAGGACACCCTGAAGGTCGTCACGCGGCAGGAGGGCGACTGTCTGGCCCGCTTCGAGTGCCTGCTGGAGCAGACGCACAACGCGCTGGACCTCGCGGACGCCTGTCTCGACCGGCTGGCCGAGCTGCCGCCCGGCCCGGTCAACCAGCGTCTCCCCAAGGTCCTCAAGGCGCCCGAGGGCCACACGTACGCCTGGACCGAGAACCCCCTCGGCATCAACGGCTACTACCTGGTCAGCAAGGGCGAGAAGACCCCATACCGGCTGAAGCTGCGCTCGGCCTCCTACAACAACATCCAGGCGCTGACCGAACTGCTGCCCGGCACGCTGGTCGCGGACATGGTGGCGATCCTGGGATCACTGTTCTTCGTGGTCGGCGACATCGACAAGTAGATCGGCGAGCAGGCCCTCGAACAGGGCGCGGCGGCCGGGCCGGGGCACTGCCACCGGTTGCAGCAGCCAGCCGAAGTCGCCCAGGCCGCCGGGCGCGGTGAGCTCGGCGGCCTCACCGGCGCTCGCGAGGGCGCGCACGTACGCGGCAGGATCGCTCGAAGCCAGCGCGAGCGCCGGTCGGGCGCCGCTCACGCCCAGCGCGCGCAGCGCGGTCCGCTGGGTCACCACGTGCCCTCCGGGCAGCGCGCAGGCGTCGAGGGCGACGTGCGCCGTGATGTCGCACGATCCGTCGGGCACGGCCCGTGTCTCCCGGCCCTCCCGGAAGCCCGTGAGCGTGCCGAAGGGCGGCCGGGCGGCGGAGAGGTGGGCGTAGTCGACGGCGACGGCCAGACCCCGGTCGAGGGTGGCCACGGCTCCGGCCCAGGCGGTGTCCCTGGAGAGCCCGATCTCGGCGCGGGCGCCCTCGCCGGACGCCGGCCACCACGTGCGCAGCCACTGCTCCTCCGCCCCGGCGACGGGGTCCCCGAGGCGTTCGGTCCCGTCCTCGGCCCGTACGAGAACCAGTCGCCGCACGCCGTGCGGGTCCACCTCGGCCACGTCCACCGGCACGTTGTCCAGCCACTCGTTGGCGAACAGCAGCCCGGTGATCCCGCGCGGGGGCTCCGGGAGCCACTCGATCCGGGGGTCGAGTCCGGCGGGGCGCGCGGCGCGTTCGACGGCGTACCCGCGCGCGCGTGCGGCCACGTCGGCGGGGAGCGCGGCGAGGACCCCCGTCACCAGTTCGCCGTGACCGGCCGCCATGTCGACGAAGTCGAGCGCGGCGGGACGGCCGAACGCCTCGTCGACCCGGCACAGCAGCCGGGCCACGGCCGCCGCGAAGAGCGGGGAGGCGTGCACCGACGTACGGAAGTGGGCCGCGGGACCCTCGGGCCTGCGGTAGAAGCCCGCCGGACCGTACAGCGCCTCCCGCGTCGCCTCGCGCCAGCCACGCCACCCGCCCGCCGCCTCATGCCTCACCGGGCCAGGCTAGGGCCTGTCGTCCGGATCGGGAGGCGCCCAGGGTGGATCAAGTGGCGCCGGGGTGGATCAAGTGGCGCCGGGGCGCGGTGTCCTGCCGGCCGTCCCGCGTTCCGCCACCCGATCAGGACGACGGGCCGTAAGCGCCGGGAACGGGGAGAGCCTCCACCTTGGGGAGTACGAGCACCGCCCGCGGATCGGTCCTCCGGTTGACCCCTGCACACTGCACGCTTCCCTACTCTGGGTTACGTGCAGCGCCTCTATGACTTTCTCCGCAGACACCCGACGTGGGTCGACGGCTTCTGGGCCGTCGTCCTGCTCGGGATCTCCGCCGTGAGCCTCACCAATGTCAACGGCGCTGCGAACCACCACGGGTCGCTCGCGGCGGCCCTCCCGATCTCGCTGATCCTGAGCCTGGTCGTGGCGCTGCGCCGCCGTATGCCAGAGAAGATGCTGGTCGTGGCGGCCGCGATGGGCCTCGCCCAGCTGGTCCTGGACGTCGACGTGGTCCCCGCCGACTTCGCGATGCTGGTGATCATCTACACCGTCGCGGCGGACGGCGCCCGCTGGGCCTCCCGCTTCGCGCTGGTCGGCGGCCTGTGCGCGGCGACGCTCTCGCAGATCCGCTGGCCCCAGACGGACTCCGGCTCGCTGGGCAACGTCCTGATAGCGGCCTTCCAGACGGTGCCGTTCGCGCTCGCCTGGGTGCTCGGCGACTCCGTCCGCACCCGCCGGGCCTATCTCGCCCAGCTGGAGGAGCGGGCCGCCCGGCTGGAGAAGGAGCGCGAGGCGCAGGCCAAGGTCGCGGTCGCCGCCGAGCGTGCCCGGATCGCCCGCGAGCTGCACGACGTGGTCGCGCACAACGTCTCGGTGATGGTGGTCCAGGCCGACGGCGCCGCGTACGTCATGGACACCGCCCCCGAGCAGGCGAGGAAGGCCCTGGAGACCATCTCCGGGACCGGCCGCCAGGCGCTCGCCGAGATGCGCCGCCTGCTCGGCGTGCTGCGCACCGGCGAGCACCAGGAGGTCGGCGAGTACGTGCCGCAGCCCGACGTGGACCAGCTGGACGACCTCATCGAACAGTGCCGCACCTCGGGGCTGCCCGTCGACTTCAAGGTCGAGGGGACACCGCGCCCCCTGCCCAGCGGCGTGGAGCTCACGGCGTACCGCATCGTGCAGGAGGCGCTGACCAACACGCGCAAGCACGGGGGCCCGAACACCGGAGCGAGCGTGCGGCTGGTCTACTTCGACGACGGCCTCGGCCTGCTCGTCGAGGACGACGGCAAGGGCGCGCCCCACGAGCTGTACGAGGAGGGCGGCGCCGACGGGCAGGGGCACGGCCTGATCGGGATGCGCGAGCGCGTCGGCATGGTCGGCGGCACCCTGGACGCGGGACCGCGGCCCGGTGGAGGCTTCCGCATCAGTGCCCTGCTGCCGCTCAAGCCCGCGCACTGACACCTGTACACGTGGACACCCGTACACGTGCGATCCGTAAGCACTTGTGATCCGTACGCAAGTGAAGTGAAGGGACCCCGATGGCGATCCGCGTGATGCTCGTCGACGACCAGGTGCTGCTGCGCACCGGTTTCCGGATGGTGCTCGACGCCCAGCCGGACATGGAGGTCGTGGCCGAGGCGGGCGACGGTGTCGAGGCTCTCCAGGTGCTGCGGGCGACGGCCGTCGACGTGGTGCTGATGGACGTCCGCATGCCGAAGCTGGACGGGGTGGAGACCACGCGCCGCATCTGTTCGGAGCCGGAGCCCCCGAAGGTGCTCATCCTCACCACCTTCGACCTCGACGAGTACGCCTTCTCCGGGCTGAAGGCGGGCGCCTCCGGCTTCATGCTCAAGGACGTGCCGCCCGGCGAGCTGCTCACCGCGATCCGGTCCGTGCACAGCGGCGACGCGGTGGTCGCGCCGTCCACCACCCGGCGCCTGCTCGACCGCTTCGCGCCGATGCTGCCCAACGCCGGCAAGGACCCCCAGCACAAGGGGCTGGAGCGGCTCACCGACCGCGAGCGCGAGGTGATGATCCTGGTCGCGCAGGGCCTGTCGAACGGAGAGATCGCGGCACGCCTCGTGCTCTCCGAGGCGACCGTGAAGACCCACGTGGGGCGCATCCTGACGAAGCTGGGGCTGCGGGACCGGGTGCAGGTGGTGGTCCTCGCCTACGAGACGGGGCTCGTACGGGCGGGCGGCCACCGCTGATCCGTCGGCGGCCGTGCGCCTGATCGCGTCGGCGGCCGGACGCGTGATCGCGTCGGCGGGCGGCCCCCCGTGGTCCCGCACGGGCCGCGAGGCGCGGCTCAGCGCAGGATGCCCTCCAGGAAGTCGCTGCCGAGCCGGGCCACGACCGCCACGTCCAGCTGGTGCAGCACGTACCGGCCACGGCGCCGCGTGGTGATCAGGCCCGCCTTCTTGAGCACGCCCAGGTGCCGGGATATCTCGGGCGCCGTCACCCCGTTCACCTGGGCCAGCTCGCCCGTGGTGAACGCGCTGCGGGCCAGACTCCGGCAGATCCGCATCCGGACCGGGTGCGACAGCGCGGTCATCCGCAGCGTCAGCTGCTCCAGGGAGGACGGGGCGGTCAGCTCGGGGGAGCCGACCGGGTAGTGCAGCACCGGCTGCCAGTCGTACCGGTGCAGCACCATCAGGTGCGGCCAGCCGAGACTCGTCGGCACCAGGAGGAGGCCGCCGTCCCCGGTGGACGTCCGGCCCTGGCCCAGCTTGTCGACCGTGATCGTCCGCGTGGTCTCGTCGAGCGCCAGGGCGGGGGAGACCGACGCCACGGCCTCGGCCAGGCCCCTGCGCCGCAGGAGGTCCGTCTTGTGGCGGGCGTCCGCCGCGAGCTGGTGGCGCAGCCGGGACCAGGTCTCCGCGAAGAACGCCTCGTCGCAGTCCTCCAGGAACTGCCGCAGCCACGCCCGGATCTGCGGGGGATCGTCCAGCAGCCGCCTGCTGAACCGCACCTGCTGGGGTCCGCGCGCGGCGGCCAGCTCCAGCGCGCGGTGCTGCAGCTTCGGGTCGGAGAGCGTGTCGGGGCCCGGCCCCTCGTAAGGGAGCGCGCAGGTGAACTCCAGCGCCGCGTCCACGAACTGCTCGTCCGTCAGCTTGTCCAGCTGGTCCAGCTCCTCGGCGAGCGTGGCGCCCGGGAGCGTGCTCCGGCCGGGGATGCCCGCGTACGGCAGGAACAGGTCCGAGAAGGTCGTCCGCCACAGGAAGTCGGCCTCGCACATCCGGTCGGCGAGATGCGGGTCGAGCCGGGGGGTCACGCCGGTCGCCCAGCCCTGGAGCCCGGGGTGGTGCCCCGGCTCGGACAGCGCGTGCAACGCCATCCCGAGCTCGGCCAGCGGCGAGGGCACGACGGCGATCCGCTCCGGCCGCAGCCCGGTGACATCGATACGCACGCTCATGACCTCATGGTGCACCCCGCCACCGACAACGCCGCCGCCGATTGACGGCCGTCGTCAATCGACGGCGGCCGTGCGCCGGCCCACGCACGGCCGTGCGCCAGCCCACGCCCGCCCGGCCGGGCGGGCACGCCGCCGCGGGCTGCGGGCAGGAAACGGGGGCGGACCGGGGATGAAACGGGGTGGAGCGGGGTTGAACCGGGGCGAACCGCCCCGGGATGCCCGCGGACCGCCGTCGCCCGGACCCGACCCGACCCGGCCCGGCCCGGACCCGACCCCGACCCGACCCGGCCCGGACCCGAGGGGCGATCCGCCATGAGTGGACGAGCCGGATCAGCCGGGCAGCCGCGCCACGAACTCCGCGACGGCCGCCTTCACGTCCTCGGCCGTCCACGCCAGGCCCGGACCCGCCACGGTGACCTCGGTGAGCGCCAGCCCCGGGCCGCCACGGCTCCACCGCCCGAAGAGGCCGGTCCTCGTCTCCTCGGTGTGCAGCGTCGCCACGTCCGTGAGCACCTCGGCGTCGTAGGGCAGCCAGACCTGGAACTGATGGGTGTGCGGCTCCTCCGGATGGACACGCGCCCAGGCCACCCCGGCCTCGGCGAACCCCTCGCGCAGGGCGGCGGCGACCACGCGCGCGTGGGCCACGTACGCGGGCAGCCGCGGCAGCTCCCGGTCCAGGCCGATCAGCGCCGCCAGAACGGTCGGGAACTGCTGGAAGACCATGCCGCCGTACCTGTGCCGCCAGGCCTTCGCCTCGTCGATCAGCGTCCGCGGGCCCGCGACCGCCGCCCCGCCGAGGCCGTCGAGCGACTTGTAGAACGACACGTAGACGCTGTCCGCGAGGCCCGCGATCTCGTCCAGGGGACGCCCGAGATGCGGGGTGCACTCCCACAGCCGGGCCCCGTCGAAGTGCACGACGGCATCCCGCTCGCGCGCCGCCTCCGTGACCGCCACGAGCTCCTCCCAGGACGGCAGCACGAAACCGGCGTCCCTGAGGGGCAGTTCGAGCAGCAGTGACCCGAACGGCTCCTCGAAGTCCCGGACCTCCTCGGCGGTCGGCAGCCGCGGTTCGCCGGTCACCCGCACCGGGCGCAGGCCGCTGAGCCTGCTGAACGCGTGCCGCTCATGCACCTCCGGGTGGCCGAGCGCGTGCATCGCGACCGTCGCGTCGCCGGTACGGCCCGCCCAGCAGCGCAGGGCGACCTGCTGGGCCATGGTCCCGGTGGGGAAGAAAGCGGCCGCCTCCTTGCCGAGCAGTCCGGCGACCCGCTCCTCCAGGGTCTCCACGAGCCGGTCGCCGTACATGTCCACCGGCCGGTCGAGGTCGTACACGCTTTCGGCCCCGTCGTTCAGCGAGGCCAGCCGCGAACGGACCGTCTGCTGATGGCCGGGCCGCCACAGCACCCGTTCGGCCGCCTGCCACGCGGCACTTCGCCGCTCCCGCTTCCGCTCCGCCGTCTCTTCCCGGTCCGGCCCGCCCGCCTCGTCCGTCTCCCGCTCCGTGTCCCGCCCGGTGTCCCGCTCCGCGGCCTGTTCCCGGCCCCGCTCCGCCGAATCGCTCATCCCCGGATGATGCCGTGCGCCGTCCCGTCCCGGCACCCCGATTTGACCACCCCTCGCGACCTGCGGAAACCCACAGGCTGTGGACAACCAAAACAGTCCCCGAACCAATCGCGTTAACATGACGAGAAATCGTCCGGTACCCCGAGCGGACTGGAACGGAAGGCCGCCGTCGAGTGAGTACATCCCCTCAGCCAGAACCCAAGGACCGACCCGCACGCCTCGGCGTCGGCGTCGTCGGCGCGGGCCGCGTCGGCCCCGCCCTCGCGGCGGCCCTCCAGCTCGCCGGACACCGCCCGGTGGCCGTGTCCGGGGTCTCCGACGCCTCCAGGCGGCGTGCCGCGCTCCTCCTGCCCGACGTGCCGCTGATGTCCCCGGCGCAGGTCCTCCAGCGCGCCGACCTGGTCCTGCTGACCGTCCCCGACGACGCCCTGCCCGGCCTCGTCGAAGGACTCGCCGAGACCGGGGCCGTCCGGCCCGGCCAACTGCTCGTGCACACCTCCGGGCGATACGGCGCGCGGGTCCTCGACCCGGCTCTGCGGGCCGGCGCCCTGCCGCTCGCCCTGCACCCCGCCATGACCTTCACCGGCACCCCCGTGGACGTGCAGCGGCTGGCCGGCTGCTCCTTCGGGGTCACCGCGCCCGAGGAGCTCCGCCTCGCCGCCGAGGCCCTCGTGATCGAGATGGGCGGCGAGCCCGAGTGGATCTCCGAGGAGTCCCGGCCGCTCTACCACGCGGCCCTCGCGCTCGGCGCCAACCACCTGGTGACCCTCGTCGCCGAGTCCATGGACCTGCTGCGCGCCGCGGGCGTCGAGGCACCCGACCGGATGCTCGGCCCGCTGCTCGGCGCGGCCCTCGACAACGCCCTCAGGTCCGGCGACGCGGCCCTCACCGGCCCCGTCGCGCGCGGTGACGCGGGCACGGTCGCGGCCCACGTCGCCGAGCTGCGCAAGCACGCCCCGCAGACCGTCGCCGGCTACCTCGCGATGGCCCGCGCGACCGCCGACCGCGCCCTCGCCCACGGCCTGCTGAAGCCGGAACTCGCCGAGGACCTCCTCGGGGTGCTCGCCGACGGCGCGACCCTGCCCGACGACGGGAGCGACCGATGACCGTCCTGCTGCGCACCTCAGGCGACCTGCACGCGCGCGGGCGCGGCGAACGCCGGGCCGTGGTGATGACCATGGGCGCCCTGCACGAGGGCCACGCCACCCTGATCCGGGCGGCACGCGAGATCGCGGGCCCCGGGGGCGACGTCGTCGTCACCGTCTTCGTCAACCCGCTCCAGTTCGGCGCGGGCGAGGACCTCGACCGCTACCCGCGCACCCTCGACTCCGACGTCAAGATCGCCGAGCAGGCGGGCGCCGACGCCGTCTTCGCCCCCTCCGTGGACGAGGTCTATCCCGGCGGCGAACCCCAGGTCCGGCTCTCGGCCGGCCCCATGGGCGGGCGGCTGGAGGGCGCCACGCGCCCCGGCCACTTCGACGGCATGCTCACCGTCGTCGCCAAGCTGCTGCACCTCACCCGGCCCGACACGGCACTGTTCGGGCAGAAGGACGCCCAGCAACTCGCCCTGATCCGCCGCATGGTGCGCGACCTGAACTTCGGCATCGAGATCGTCGGCGTACCCACCGTGCGCGAGGAGGACGGACTCGCCCTCTCCAGCCGCAACCGCTTCCTGTCGCCCCAGGAGCGGCGTACCTCCCTCGCCCTCTCCCAGGCGCTGTTCGCCGGCCGCGACCGGCACGCCGCCCAGGAGGCGCTGCGCGCGCGGGCCCGCGAAGTGCCCGCCACACGCGCGCGTGCCGAGGCGCTCAGCGCGATCGGCGAGTCCCGCGCCGCCGCCGACGCGCACGCCGTGGCCAAGGCGGCCCCCGGCGGCCCCTCCGGTGTCCGCGCGGCCGCCCGCCTGATCCTGGACGAGGCGGCCCGCCTCAAGCCGCCGCTGGCCCTGGACTACCTGGCACTGGTCGATCCGTCCGACTTCACCGAGATCCAGGACGACTTCACCGGCGAGGCGGTCCTCGCCGTCGCCGCCCGGGTCGGGACGACCCGCCTGATCGACAACCTCCCCCTCACCTTCGGAGCCGCCTCGTGACCGGCAAAGGCACAGGTACCGGTAAAGGCACAGGTACCGGCATACGACTGCACGCGCCCGCCCCCGGCTGGGCCCTGACCGCCGACGTGGTGGTCGTCGGCTCCGGCGTCGCCGGCCTCACCGCCGCCCTGCGCTGCGAGGCGGCGGGCCTGACGACCGTCGTCGTCACCAAGGCACGCCTGGACGACGGCTCCACCCGCTGGGCCCAGGGCGGCATCGCCGCGGCCCTCGGCGAGGGCGACACCCCCGAGCAGCACCTCGACGACACCCTGGTGGCGGGCGCGGGACTGTGCGACGAGGACGCGGTACGCATCCTCGTCACCGAGGGCCCCGACGCCGTACGCCGCCTCATCGCGACCGGAGCCCACTTCGACGAGTCCTCCGAGGGCGACCTGGAACTCACCCGTGAGGGCGGCCACCACCGCCGCCGCATCGCGCACGCGGGCGGGGACGCGACGGGCGCCGAGATCTCCCGGGCGCTCGTCGAGGCGGTCCGCGCGCGCGGCCTGCGCACGGTGGAGAACGCGCTCGTCCTGGACCTCCTGACGGACGCCGACGGCCGCACCGCGGGTGTGACCCTGCACGTCATGGGAGAGGGCCAGCACGACGGCGTGGGAGCCGTGCACGCCCCCGCCGTGGTCCTCGCCACCGGCGGCATGGGACAGGTCTTCTCCGCGACCACCAATCCCTCGGTCTCCACGGGCGACGGCGTGGCCCTCGCGCTGCGCGCGGGCGCCGAGGTCTCCGACCTCGAGTTCGTCCAGTTCCACCCGACCGTGCTGTTCCTCGGCCCGGACGCGGAGGGCCAGCAGCCCCTGGTGTCGGAGGCGGTACGCGGCGAGGGCGCCCACCTGGTCGACGCGGACGGCGTGCGCTTCATGCTCGGCAAGCACGAGCTGGCCGAACTGGCGCCCCGGGACATCGTCGCCAAGGGCATCATGCGCCGCATGCAGGAGCAGGACGCCGAGCACATGTACCTCGACGCCCGGCACTTCGGCGCCGACATGTGGGAGCACCGCTTCCCGACCATCCTGGCCGCCTGCCGCGCCCACGGCATCGACCCGGTGACCGAGCCCGTCCCGGTCGCCCCGGCCGCCCACTACGCCTCCGGCGGCGTCCGCACCGACGCCCGGGGCCGCACCACGGTCCCCGGCCTGTACGCCTGCGGCGAGGTCGCCTGCACCGGCGTGCACGGCGCCAACCGGCTCGCCTCCAACTCCCTCCTGGAGGGACTGGTCTACGCCGAGCGCATCGCGGCCGACATCGCGCACAGCCGTACGGAGGACGGCCTCCACGCGCGCGTGCCCGAGCCGGTCCCGCACCCCGACAAGCCCGCGCACCCGCTGCTCGCGCCCGAGGCCCGGTTCGCCATCCAGCGGATCATGACGGACGGCGCGGGCGTCCTGCGCTCGGCCGAGTCCCTGTCCCAGGCCGCCGACCGCCTCCAGCGGCTGCACGCGGACGCCCGTGACGCCCTCGACGAGAACGGCAAGACCTCCGAGCCCGGTGTCGACACCTGGGAGGCCACCAACCTCCTGTGCGTGGCCCGGGTCCTGGTCGCCGCCGCCGGCCTGCGCGAGGAGACCCGCGGCTGCCACTGGCGCGAGGACCACGCCGACCGCGACGACGCGGACTGGCGCCGGCACATCGTCGTACGGCTGAATCCCGACCGCACACTCGCCGTACACACCACCGGCACAGCAGACTTCCCCCCGACCCTCCCCTCAGCCGACGGCCCCGCCCGAGCAGGGGAGACCCCCATGTCCCAGCAGACGCACCGCGACCAGGAGCAGTGACCGAAGTGAGCACCCCCGATCTTCCCCTCGCCCAGAGCGGCGGCTGCGGCGACGGCTGCGGCTGTGGTGGCGGCGACGAGACCTACGACGAGACGTACATGGAGTGCGGCCTCGACCCCGCGCTCGCCCAGCTCCTCGCCGACGCCGGACTCGACCCCCTGGAGGTCGAGGACATCGCGAACGTCGCCATCCAGGAGGACCTCGACAACGGCGTGGACGTGACGACCGTCGCGACCATTCCCGAGGACGCCGTCTCCACCGCGGACTTCACCGCCCGTGACGCGGGCGTCGTCGCGGGCCTGCGGGTCGCCGAGGCCGTCGTCTCCGTGGTCTGCACCGACGAGTTCGAGGTGGAGCGGCACGTCGAGGACGGCGACCGGGTCGAGGCGGGACAGAAGCTCCTCAGCGTCACCACCCGCACCCGCGACCTCCTCACGGCCGAGCGCAGCGCCCTGAACCTGCTGTGCCGTCTGTCCGGCATCGCGACCGCCACGCGCGCGTGGGCCGACGCCCTGGAGGGCACCGGGACGCGCGTGCGCGACACCCGCAAGACGACCCCCGGCCTGCGCTCCCTGGAGAAGTTCGCGGTGCGCTGCGGCGGCGGCGTCAACCACCGCATGTCGCTCTCCGACGCCGCGCTGGTCAAGGACAACCACGTGGTCGCCGCGGGTGGCGTGGCACAGGCCTTCACGGCCGTCCGCGAGGCCTTCCCGGACGTGGCGATCGAGGTGGAGGTCGACACGCTGCACCAGCTGCGCCAGGTCGTGGACGCGGGCGCCGACCTGATCCTCCTCGACAACTTCACGCCCGCCGAGTGCGAGGAGGCGGTGGCCCTGGTCGCCGGCCGCGCGCTCCTGGAGGCCTCGGGCCGGCTCACCCTCGGCAACGCCGAGAAGTACGCCAGGACGGGCGTCGACTTCCTCGCGGTGGGCGCCCTGACCCACTCCTCGCCGATCCTGGACATCGGCCTGGACCTGCGCGACGCGTCGGCGGACGAGACGTCCACGGACGGGGCGGAGTAGCACCCATGCTCCTCACCATCGACGTCGGCAACACCCACACGGTCCTCGGCCTCTTCGACGGCGAGGAGATCGTCGAGCACTGGCGCATCTCCACGGACGCCCGCCGCACCGCCGACGAGCTCGCCGTGCTCCTCCAGGGCCTGATGGGCATGCACCCCCTGCTCGGCGAGGAACTCGGCGACGGCATCGACGGCATCGCGATCTGCGCCACCGTCCCGTCCGTGCTGCACGAGCTGCGGGAGGTGACCCGCCGCTACTACGGCGACGTGCCGGCCGTCCTGGTCGAGCCCGGCGTCAAGACGGGCGTGCCGATCCTCACGGACAACCCGAAGGAGGTCGGCGCGGACCGCATCATCAACGCGGTCGCGGCGGTCGAGCTCTACGGGGGGCCGGCGGTCGTCGTCGACTTCGGTACGGCGACCACCTTCGACGCGGTCAGCGCGCGGGGTGAGTACGTGGGCGGTGTCATCGCGCCCGGGATCGAGATCTCCGTCGACGCGCTCGGCGTCAAAGGGGCCCAGCTGCGCAAGATCGAGGTGGCCCGGCCGCGGGCGGTCATCGGCAAGAACACCGTCGAGGCGATGCAGTCCGGGATCATCTACGGGTTCGCGGGGCAGGTGGACGGGGTCGTCAACCGGATGGTGCGGGAGCTCGCCGAGGATCCGGACGACGTCACCGTCATCGCGACCGGGGGGCTGGCGCCGATGGTTCTGGGTGAGGCCTCGGTCATCGACGAGCACGAGCCGTGGCTCACGCTGATCGGGCTCCGCCTGGTGTACGAGCGGAACGTGTCCCGCACCTGAGGGGGGCGCCCCGCCGCCCCCAGACCTCCTTCGGCCTGAACGGCCTCGTCCTCAAGCGCCGGACGGGCTGGAGACGCGGGCCGGCGCCGGATCGTTCCGGTTCGGTCGTCGGCCTTCACGGTCCGACCGTGGGGCGCGGGTCCGCATCTCAAGCGCCGGACGGGCTGGAGACGCGGGCCGGCGCCGGATCGTTCCGGTTCGGTCGTCGGCTTCACGGTCCGGCCCTGGGGCGCGGGCCCGCAC
>NZ_JBHWEL010000036.1:0-82646 GCF_042734135.1 Streptomyces sp. NPDC059668
GGCTGACATACCCAGCCCGTCCGGCGATTGAGGACGAGCCCTTCGGGCGAAGCGGGGGTCCAGGGGGCGGCAGCCCCTTGGCGGGGTCCGGGGCGGAGCCCCGGGGACGGGACGGGTAGGGGCGGCGGGGGCGAGAGCCGGGTTCACAGGGCCGACGGGTCCTGGGGCCCCCGCCCCGACAACACCTCCCCGTACGCCTGCATCAGATCCGGCAACCGAAGCGTGGACAGATCGTCCCGCGACGGCGTGCTCGGATACCCCGACAGCCGAAGATCCCGGTACGCGCAGCTCTTCTCGTACAGCGTCCGCAGGAACCGCCCGTTCCCGAGCTCGTCGATCCACCCCTGATCGACGACGTGCCCGGCGATCGAGCGCAGCTCGTCCAGCGCCTCCTCGTCCCAGATGTCACCGTTCTCCGCGGCGAGCACCTCGCCGATGGAGGTGAGTTCGAGAGGGCGGTAGGACGGGAAGTCGACGCGGGTGGTGAAGCGCGAGGACAGCCCCGGGTTGGCGGCGAGCAGACGGTCCATGCCCTCCGGATAGCCGGCGAGGATGACGACCAGGTGGTCGCGGTTGTCCTCGGCCCGCTTCAGGAGCACCTGGAGGGCCTCGTCGCCGTACGCGTCGCCCTTGCCGTATCCCGAGTTGGACAGCGAGTACGCCTCGTCCACGAAGAGAACCCCGCCGATCGCGGAGTCGATCAGCTCATTGGCCTTGACGGCGGTCTGGCCCAGATACTCGCCCACCAGATCCGCCCGCTGCGCCTCCACGAGGTGGTCGCCGCCGAGCAGACCGAGCGCGTAGAAGACCCGGCCGAGGATGCGGGCCACGGTGGTCTTGCCGGTGCCCGAGGGGCCGGAGAAGACGAAGTGGCGCTTCGGAGGCTGGACGGGCAGCCCCTGCCCGGTCCGCAGCCGCGCCATGTTCAACTGTGCCGACAACGCCTTCACCTGGCGCTTCACGGGCTCCAGTCCCACCATGCGCTCCAGCTCGGCGAGCGCCTCCTCGAGCAGGGCCGGGTCGGTCGGTCCGGCGGGCAGCGGCCGTACCGGCACCACGGCCTTCT
Organism: Streptomyces sp. NPDC059668; assembly: GCF_042734135.1. NCBI lineage: Bacteria > Bacillati > Actinomycetota > Actinomycetes > Kitasatosporales > Streptomycetaceae > Streptomyces > Streptomyces sp. NPDC059668. The sequence goes on from NZ_JBHWEL010000036.1 coordinate 1,067, forward strand.
CCCGCACCACGTCGGTCTCCGGGGACACCGCGCCGGGCGGCAGCGGGTCCGCCTCGGGGAGCCGCAGGTCGCGGCCCTCCCCGCCCCAGAGCGGATCCAGGCCGTCCGGACCGTCCATCACGTCCTGGCCGATCCCGGTGAGGGTGATCGCCGCCAGGTCGGCGGCGGCGTCGTCGTACCCGTCGCCCTCGGAGATCGCGGCGAGCCGCGCGGAGGTGTCCATGAAGGCGGGGTCGACGCGGTGCACGGCCCGGTACAGCGGCAGCGCGGCGGCCGACCGGCCGGTGCCCTCGTGCGCCCGGGCCAGCCAGTACCGCAGCTCCTTGCGCTGCGGCTGCTCGCTGCGGCAGCGCATCAGCGCCGAGGACAGCAGCGGCTCCGCCTGCCCGAACATCTCCAGCCGGACCCGGGCCATGCCGCCGAAGAGGCCGGCCTCTATGCCGAGCATCGGATCGTCGATCAACGGGTCCGTGTGCCGGACCAGTTGCTCCCAGTCCTTGACGAGATAAGCCCGGCAGGCGTGCAGGAAGCGCACCTGGGGATCCGCGTCCACCGGCGGTAAACCGGCCAACGCCCGGTCCAGTTCGGGGACATGACGCCCGTCCAGCCAGTGCGAGGCGTGCGCGAGCAGCAGGTCCCGCGGACTCTCCAGCACCGGCTGCACCCACCAGCCCAGCCAGTACCAGGAGTTCAGGGTGCGTCGATGCCGGGAGCGCTGTTCGCCGAAGCGGTCCCGGTGGCGGAACATGCGCAGCAGCGCGGTCGTCGTGTCCACGCGCAGCGCGTGCAGTCCGAGCCAGCCGTCCGCCATGCCGGGGTCCATCCGGACCGCGGTGCGGAACTCCTCCTCCGCCTGTGGATAGGCGCCCATCGTGTAGGCGTCCACACCTCGCATCCAGGCGAGGTCGGCCGGGGCCTCCGGGCCCTGCGTGCCGAAGTCCATCACGTCCCCCACAAACCGTGCCCCCGATGGTTCTCCGAGCGGGCCGGTGCCCGTCGGCAGCTTGGTCGAACCGCTGTGCCGCGGACGGGAGTTGCACCGGTGCGCTGAGCAAGCCGTCCGAAGGTCGCACCGAGAGGCATGGTACCTGCGCCGCATGGGCCTGCCGAAGGGTGCCGACAGCACCGTTGCACGAGGTGGGAGCAGACGGGGCGCACTTCATCCGGTGACCCAGGGTGAGCGAATCGCGTCACGCGGCGCCCGAAAAGTAAGGGTGTGGGCAGAACGAAGCCCCCGATCACGGGGGAACAACCGGGGGCTTCGCGTCTGCGGGGCGACCCCGGAGGGCCGCACATTCAGAACGTAAGTCCTGTACGGCCCCCCGGTCAAGCCGAGTTGAGGCACTGGCGGAACTTGTCCCGCAAGGGTCTTCACGAGTTCAGCACATTGCGGATGGTCCGTCACCGTGCGTGAGGAACTGGTCCGGTCCAGGGGTCCCGGCAGGCCCCGAAATCACCTCGTATCCCTCGGGGCACTGCCGCACCAGAAGATCCGCGAAGGGCCTTGAGGGGTCCTCGGCGAAATGCCGGCGTTCCGCGGAGACCCACTCGGCCCAGAACGCGCTCTGCGTCTCGCCGTCCCGCCGGCGCCCACGCGCCCAGGCCTCGTCGCGAGGCAGTTCCATCCACAGCAGCCGTGCGAGATGTGGGCGCAGCGCCCGGCGTCCGGCGCCGACGCCCTCCAGCAGGACCACGGGCGCGGCCGGCAGTTCGCGCACCGGCCCGAAAGCCCTGGCCGTCCAGTCGTACGGGGCGAAGCGCGCCGTCGCGCCCCGGCCCAGCGGCGCGATCACCTGGTCCAGCAGGCGGGGCGTCCACGCGAAGAGCTCTTCGTGTGTCGCGATGTCGTCGAGGTGCAGTACGGGCGCGCCGCCCAGCGCCGCGGCCAGCCGTCCGGTGAACGTGCTCTTCCCGGAGCCCGCGTGTCCGTCGACGCCGATCAGGCGGACGGGGCCGGTGGAGGGCGGCAGCCGGCTCAGGTGGGAGGCGAGATCGCGAATGGGGTGTCCCGGGTCCTGTGAGGTGTGTGCGGGTATGTCCGGGATCATTTTAGGCCGGGGCGATTTCCGCCGGATCGGCAGGTGGGAGAACGCGTCGGGAAGCCGAGCGGGAGGAGTTCAGGGGAAATTCTGGAGAGAGGCCGAGGGGAAGCGGGGAAAAGTCGGAAGAAGGTGCGGGGAAAGGGTCACGAGAGGCCCGGGAAATGCCCGGGAGATGCCCGTGAAGGGTCTTCGGGGATGTCCGGGAAATACGGTCGGATATCCGCGCCGACGGGGCCGATTCCCGGGCGTTCGGCGGGGACGACGTCCGGATGCCCGTCGGCGTCGCAGGTCACGCCAGTGGTCCCGACCAATATTGGTGGGCGCGGCACGGGTCGAAGTGCTGGCAGAAGTCCCCTCACGCCGTCCATAGTTGGGAATTGCCGCTTCCGGACGAACGGAGGTCACCCACCCATGACCAGAGCTTCAGAGCCGTCCCGCAGAACCATTCTGGCCGCCGCGGTGGTCGCGGCGGCGACCGGTGCCGCCGCCACTCCGGCCGGGGCGGCGGAAGCACGCGCCCGCAAAGCACGCCGGGGGCACGCGCCCGCGCGCGCCGTGGACAACCGCGCCTGGACCTCGTACGCCGACTGGCGCTCGGGTACCGCGAAGGGCACGCGGGCCGTGTCGGGCACCCGGCCGGGCCTCGTGATCGCCTCTCCGGCCGGCACCACCGCGTACCAGGATCCGCACACCGGCAGGAAGGCCACCTGGGAGTACGCGACCTGGACCTCCCCGGTCCACCGGCTCGCCGTCCCCGCCACGGAGGCCATCGCCTCCTGGAACGCGCACACCCCCGCGGGCACCTGGCTCCAGGTCGAGCTCACCGGCACCTACTCCGACGGCACCGCCACGCCCTGGTACGTGATGGGCCGCTGGGCGGCCGGTGACCAGGACATCAGGCGGACCTCCGTCGACGGCCAGAAGGACGGCCGAAGCAGCGTCTGGACGGACACCTTCGCCATCGACGACGCGGCCTCGGGCCTGCGCCTGGTCTCGTACCGGCTGCGCCTGACGCTGTACCGCGCTCCGGGTTCGGGGGCCACGCCCACCGTGTGGCGGCTCGGCGCGATGGGCTCCGACATCCCCGACCGCTTCACCGTCCCGGCCTCGGCTCACGGGCTCGCCCGCGAACTGACCGTGCCGCGCTACTCGCAGGAGATCCACGCCGGCCAGTACCCCGAGTACGACAACGGCGGGGAGGCCTGGTGCAGCCCCACCTCCTCGCAGATGATCATCGAGTACTGGGGGCGCCGGCCGACGGCGGAGCAACTGGCCTGGGTCGCCCCGGGCCTGACCGACCCGCAGGTGTGCCACGCGGCCCGCTACACCTACGACTACCAGTACGACGGCTGCGGCAACTGGCCGTTCAACGCCGCCTACGCGGCGACGTACAAGGACATGCAGGGCGTGGTGACGCGCCTCGGCTCGCTCGCCGACCTGGAGACCCTGATCGCGGCCGGCATCCCGGCCATAACGTCCCAGTCCTTCCTCAAGTCGGAACTGACCGGGGCGGGTTACGGCACCTCGGGCCATCTCATGACCGTCGTCGGCTTCACCGCGGACGGCGACGTGATCGCCAACGACCCGGCCTCGCCCGACGACGCCGCGGTGCGCCGCGTCTACCGGCGGTCCGAGTGGGAGACGATCTGGCTGCGCACCAAGCGGTACAACGCCTCCGGGAACGTCGTCTCCGGCACCGGTGGCGTCTGCTACCTGTACTTCCCCGCGCGGCCCACGGAGCGGCAGCGTCAGGCGCTCGCCGCGGTCGGCGTCCGGTGAGGAGGGGGCGGCCCGGGCGGTGGGCCGCCCCCTCGGTTCAGCCCTGTACCGGGTCGACCACCCAGTCCGGGTGGTTCGGCATCGGCGGGGTCTTCGCGCCGTACAGCCAGGGGTGCAGGAACCCGTCCAGGTCCTGGCCCGCGACCTTCGAGGCCAGGTCGACGTAGTCCTGGGTGCCGGCGGTCCTTCCGCGGTACTGGGTGGCCCAGGCCCGCTCGATCTTCCCGAAGACCGTCGGGCCGACCTTCTCCCGCAGGGCGTACAGGACGAGGGTCGAGCCGTCGTACCGCATCCGCTTGAAGAGGTTCGGCTCGGTCGGTTCGGCCGGGGCGCCGTAGTCGTGGCGCCACTGGTCGTGGGCCGCGTACGCCGTCCTCATCGTGGCCTCGAAGCTGTCGCCGCCGTGCTCCTCCGAGTACAGACGTTCGTAGAAGCGGGCGTGTCCCTCGCTCAGCCACAGGTCGGACCAGGTCCTGATGCCGACGCTGTCGCCGGTCCACTGGTGGGTCAGCTCGTGCACCAGGTTGCGTTCGGCGCTCACCCGGTCGCCGAGCAGGTCGGCCTTCGGGATCAGGGAGAGCGTCTGGGTCTCCAGGGCCACCCCCAGGTCGGTGTCGCCGACGAGCAGGCCGTACCGGTCGAAGGGGTAGGGGCCGAGCCGCTCCTCCAGCCACGCGATGTGCTCGGCGGTGAGCTTGCGGTACTGCTCGGTGGCCGCGACCAGGCCGTCCGGGACCACGTCGCGCAGGGGCAGCCCGTGCGGGCCGGTGCTGTCGACGAAGGTGAACCTGCCGATCGCGAGCTGCGCGAGCTGGGTCGCGAGGGGCTGCCCGGAGTCGTACGTCCACCGCACACGGCCGTCCGGCTGCTCGGTGCGGCCGGTGAGCCTGCCGTTGGCCACGGCGGTGAGTCCGGGCGGGGTGGTGATGTGGAAGGTGATCGGGGCGCGCTGACTCGGGTGATCGTTCGAGGGGAAGATCATCTTGGCGCCGTCGGGCTGCGGATAGAGCACGGTGCCGTCGGGCGTGGGGATCCAGCCGTAGTCCTCGATGGCGTCGTCGCGGTGGCGCATCTGGGTCGGATCGGCGGTGTAGGTGACCTTGACCGTGAACGGCTTGCCCTGTGCGAGCGGCCTGGCCGGGGTGATCACCAGCTCGTCGCCGTCGCGCACGGCCGCGGCCGTCGTCCCGTTCACGGTCACCGTGTGCAGGGTGTTGCCCGCGAAGTCCAGGTCGAAGCGGGACAGGGCCTGGGTGGCCGTCGCCCTGACCGTCGTGGCGGCCCCGAACGGTGTCCCCGGTGCCCGCCAGTCGAAGTCGAGGAGATAGCGGTCGACCCGGTAGCCGCCGTTGCCGTCGAGCGGGAAGACCGGGTCGCCGAGGCCCGCGGCGCCCGGGGAGGGCGCGGCGGAGGGGGAGGAGGCGGGGGAGGAGGTCGCGGCCTGGGAGACCGGGCCCGTCAAGGCGGCTGCCACCGTGATCGCCGCCGCCAGAGCGAGGCGGGCTCTGCGGCGAGGCGTCCGTAACGTGCTCATCGAGGACCTTTCGGTTGGCTGACCACTGTCCTGTGAGGAGACCCACACCTGTGGCACACCGTTGCGGAGACCGGGCCGATTCGACGGTGGTCGAAGTGTCTTGCGTGGTGAGGGGTGACCAAGGTCTCTACCGCTGAAACCCGTTCCGGTGGCAAGGTGGTCGGGTCGGTGGGGAGCCGGTGAGGGGCGGGGATCCGACCGCACCCCTACGTCTGCGAGAAGCCATGACCGCGACCTCCGCCACCGCCCCCCGTGTCCGCGCCCGCACCGGCGGCCCCAAGGACGACGGCCCCAAGATCCTCGAACACGTCGTGGGCTGGACCTTTGTCGTGGTCCTGGCGATGCTCGTCACCCAGCTCGGCCTGCTGTGAGCTGATCGTTCCGGTGCCCCGCCGAAAGCGGGTCCGGCCAGTCGATCGGAGTCGAACGAGCAGGTGGCGTCGTTCTGTCATACTGCCAACGTCCCGCTGGCAGTCGGAGACTAGGGCCGGAATTGAATCATAGTCAACAGCGTGCTGTCGACCGCCCCCGGGCGCGCGGCACCGATCGTTCGCTGGCGCGTCGTACCGAACTGATCGCCATCGGGCGGAAGTTGTTCGCGGACACGTCGTACGACGCACTGTCGATGGACGACATCGCGCGGCAGGCGCACGTCGCCAAAGGGCTGATCTACTACTACTTCAAGTCCAAGCGCGGCTATTACCTCGCGATCGTCGAGGACTCCGTCGCGGACCTGGTCTCCCGGGCGGCGGGCGGCCTCGAACTGCCCCCGGCCGAGCGGGTGCACCGCACCATCGACGGCTATCTCCGCTACGCCGAGCACAACCAGGCGGCCTACCGCACGATCATCACCGGCGGGGTCGGCTTCGACACCGAGGTGCAGGCGATCCGGGAGGGCGTGCGCGAGGTCATCGTCGAGACCATCGCCGAAGGGGCCTACGGCAGACGCAAGATCGCGCCGCTGCCCCGGATGGCGCTGCTCGCCTGGCTCTACAGCGTCGAGGGCGCGACCCTCGACTGGATCGGCCACCCGAACCTGCCCCGCGACACGATGCGCGAGCTGCTGGTGAAGACGCTGGGCGGCGCGATGCGCGCGGTCGAGGAGATCGACCCCTCCTACCGGGCCCCGCAGTCCGCCCGCCGGGACTCCTGAGTGAGGGGCGAGGGCCACTCGACCCCCGCCCCGAGTGCTCACGCTCCGGCAGTTGAGCGCTGTCCCGTGATCCCCGGCGGGCGCACGACGACAGCCACGGCACTCCAGCGAGCCCTTCGCGCGGGGGAGACCCTCGCGCCGCGTCGTCGGATCGCCCTGGCACGCCCGGTACCAGGACGACCCTCCGCGTCGCGCTGCACCGCAACCGACCCCGCGCGCTGATCCACCGGGGACCACGGACAGCCTCTAGTTGATCGACTTGATCAGCTCGCCGTTCGAGGTGTCGCCGCTGAGCTCCCAGAAGAACGTGCCGCCCAGCCCCTGCTGGTTCTTGTACGTCATCTTCCCGGCGATGGTCGACGGGGTGTCGTAACTCCACCAGTTGTTGCCGCACTTGGCGTACGCCGTGCCGCCTACGGTGCCGGTCGCCGGGCACTTCGTCCTGAGCACCTTGTAGTCCTCGGTGCCCTGCTCGTAGGTTCCGGCCGCGGGTCCGGTGGCCGTGCCGCCGGGGGCCGCCTGGGTCACGCCGGTCCAGCCGTGGCCGTAGAAGCCGATACCGAGCAGCAGCTTCGAGGCCGGGATGCCGAGCCCCTTGAGCTTCGCGATCGTGGCGGAGGTGTAGAACCCCGCCTTGGGGATGCCGGTGTAGGAGTTCAGCGGCGAGTGCGGGGCCGTCGGCCCGGCCGCGTCCCAGGCACCGAAGTAGTCGTACGTCATCGGGTTGTACCAGTCGACGTACTGGGCCGCGCCCGCGTAGTCGGCCGCGTCGAGCTTGCCGCCGCTGGTGGCGTCGGCGGAGATCGCGGAGGTGACCAGCGCGCCGCTGCCGAACTTCGCGCGCAGCGCCGCCATCAGGTTCCTGTACGCCGCCTTGCCGCTGGTGTCACAGGTGTTGCCGCAGGCGTTCGGGTACTCCCAGTCGATGTCGATGCCGTCGAAGACGTCCGCCCACTTGGAGTTCTCGACCAGGTCGTAGCAGGACTGGGCGAACGCCGCCGGGTTCCTGGCCGCCTCGCCGAAGCCGCTGGACCAGGTCCAACCGCCGAACGACCAGAGCACCTTGAGGTTCGGGTGCAGTTTCTTCAGCTTGCGCAGCTGGTTGAAGTTGCCCCGCAGCGGCTGGTCCCAGGTGTCGGCCACACCGTCCACCGACTGGTCGGCGGTGTAGGCCTTGTCGGTCGCCGCGTAGGCGTCACCCATGGCGCACTTGCCACCGGTGACGTTGCCGAAGGCGTAGTTGATGTGGGTGAGCTTGGCGGCCGAACCGGACGTCTGGACGTTCTTGACGTGGTAATTCCGGTCGTAGACGCCCCATTCGGTGAAGTAGCCGACCACCTTCGAGCCGGCCGCGGCCGCCTGGGCGGTACCGGTCGCCGTGGCGGTGCGTGCGGCGGGGGACTCCGTGGCCGTCGCGGTCCCGGCGCCGGCCAGCAGCCCCGCGCCGAGGACGGCGCAGCACACGGCGGACAGGAGCGACCGGACGGGGGCACGCCCCGTGCGGCCCGGGTGGAGAGCGCGGGGGAGGTCCCGGAAGCGGGAGCGGAGCGGTGTGAGCATCGAGTCTCCTCGTGGGGGAGAGGGGAACGGGCGCTTTTTGGCATGCGCGCGTTGACGCGTGGGGGAACAGTAGGAGGACTAGACCACTGCGTCAATGGTTCGGACCAATATCCCGCCGCTCAGGCGACACGGCCGTCGGAGGGAGCTGCGAAGCCCCCCGGCCGGGAACGCACGTCGCGGCCCGGTCGCCGGTCGGGCCGTTCTCCACCCCGGATCGGCGGTCACCGCGGACGCCGTCCGTGCGCTCGACGGATGCGGCCGCACCGCGGACTTCCCGGTCGCACGCCGTCCGTGCGAGGCCGAACCGTCGCGGGTCGTCGCGGGTCGTCGCGGGTCGTCGGGGGGCGTTCCTCAGCTCCGGCGGACGCTCAACGCCCGTCACCTCGCGGCTCCCGGCCCGCGGTGAACGGGTACGGGCCGGCCGGAGGCGTCGCCAGTCGGACCCACTCCGGGTCGTGCAGCCCCGGCAACGTGCGGCCGCGGTCGGCCCAGGTGCGGATCAGTGCGCGGTAGATGGGGGGATCCGGGACCGGCGGGGCCGGTGGCGGCGGAGGGACCTGCCGAACCGATTCTGCCGAAGCGGGGGTGGGGATCTGGCGCCCGCGCCCGGTCACCGCATAAGTGAGGGTCATGCAGGGGGCAACGCGCGGGCGGCCGGACAGGTCACCGGCCCGCTCAATCGGGCGTGAGTTCGCGACCGGCTCGTACGGGGTGACGCGACCGGCTCGTACAGGGTGTCCAGGTCGGCATGTACGGGGTGTCGAGCCCGGTTCGTACGGGGTGTCGAGGCCGGTTCGTACGGGGTGTCGCGCCGGCCGGTGCGCGGCCGGTCGTCCGTCGGCGGGCGGCGTTCGGGCCGGAGTACGGTCTCTGGCCCCCGAACCATATCTGACGTACCGTCAATTTCTCTGTCGGAGGCCGAAAGCCTCCGCCCGGAGGTCGACTGCCGTGCCCCCAGGGAGGCCTGACATGTCCGACGACCGCCCCGTCGCCCTCGACGAGTACCCCGTGCACCAGGTGCCCCTGTCCATGAAGCACGTCGCGACCGGCGACCGGAACGCCTACGACCGCTGCATCTTCCACGTCTTCGACCACCAGGGACGGGCGTTGCTGATCCTGGGACTCGGTGTCTATCCGAACCTCGGGGTGATCGACGCGTACGCCACCCTGCGGCGGGGCGACCTCCTGCACGCGGTGCGGGCGTCGGACGCGCTCGGGGACGACCGGACGGAACTGGCCGTCGGCCCGCTCCGGATACGCGTCGAGCGTCCCCTGAAGGAGTTCGTACTGAGCTGCGCGGCCGATCCCGACGACCCGGACGGACTGTCCTACGAGATCACCTGGACGGCGGACTTCCCGGCGCTCTGGGAGCCGCACCACCTCCAGCGGCGCGGCGACCGGCTCACCCTGGAGGGCAGGCGCTTCGTTCAGGCGGGCCACTGCGAGGGCTGGATCCGCCTCGGCGGCGAGGAGATCCTCCTGGCTCCGGGCCGGTGGACCGGCACCCGCGACCGCAGCTGGGGCGTGCGCCCGGTCCCGGGGGAGGAGGGCGGCAGGTTCGCGGACGAGAATCCGGCGGAGGGTTTCCACTGGGTGTGGTGCCCGGTCAGGTTCGAGGACCGGTTCCTGATGGTCGTCGTGCAGGAGGACGCCGACGGTCATCGGTCCCTGAACGACGCGACGCTCGTACGCCACGGCGCACGCGACCTCCAACTCGGCTGGCCCCAGGCCGAGATCACCTACCAGCCCGGCACCCGCCGGCCCACCTCCGCCGTCGTCCACCTCACCCGGCCGCGGGACCGGGCACCGCTGCGGCTGGACGTCGAGGTGCTCACCTCCTCGCCGCTGGCGGTGGGGGCGGGCTATCCGCCGGCCGACGACTGGCAGCACGGCACCTGGCGCGGGCGCGGCTGGACCGACCGCCGTACCTACGACCTCTCCGACCCGGCCGCGCACCCCCGCGCCGCGTACGGGGTCGTCGACCACGCCGCCCGCTGCACGCTGGACGGGCAGGTCGGACACGGGATCTTCGAACACGGCTCGTTCGGCCGGCACGACCCGAGCGGCTTCACCGGATTCGACTCGGTCGCGCCCTGACCCCCGGACGCGCCCCGAAGGGAGTGGACATGGCCACGGCACCCCGCCCGCGCACGACCACCCGCGACCGGGACGAACTCGCCCGGCGACTGACCGCCTGGCTCGGCGCACGCCTCCCCGGCGCCAAGGCGGTGCGCGTCACCGCCCCCGCGTCCAACGGCATGTCCAGCGAGACCCTGCTCTTCGACATCGACCACCCCGAACCGCCGCTGGTGGCGTGCGCGTTGAGACTGGCGGCGGACCCGGCTGCGTACACCGTCTTCCCCGTGTACGACCTGCCCCGGCAGTACCGCACGATGCGGCTGGTCGCCGAGCACACGGACCTTCCCGTCCCCCGTGTGCTGTGGCTGGAGGAGGACCCCGGACCGCTCGGCGCGCCGTTCTTCGTCATGGAACGGGTCGAGGGACGCGTACCGCCGGACGTCATGCCCTATACGTACGAAGGGAACTGGCTGCACGCGGCGAGCGACCGGGAGCGCGCACGACTGGAGGCGGCCTCGGTCGGACTGCTCGCCCGCCTCCACGACCAAGTACCCCTCGCGGCGGCGGAGTTCCTGGCCCTTCCCGGTGACGGCAGCCCGCTGCGCCGGCACGTCGAGGCCCAACGCGCCTACTACACCTGGGTCGTCGGCGGACGCGCGCGCTCGCCCCTCATCGAGAGCGCCTTCGACCGACTGGACGAGGTGTGGCCGCGCGACGAGGGCGAGGCGGTGCTCAACTGGGGCGACGCGCGCATCGGGAACGTCGTCTACGACGGCTTCGAACCCGCGGCCGTCCTCGACTGGGAGATGGCGGCACCCGCCCCGCGCGAGGTCGACCTCGGCTGGACCGTCTATCTGCACCGCTTCTTCCAGGACCTCACCGTGAGCTTCGGCCAGCGCGGACTGCCCGGGTTCCTGCGCCGCGACCGGGTGGAGCGACGCTACGCCGAACTCACCGGCCACCCACCGCGCGACATGGACTTCTACACGCTGTACGCGGCCCTGCGGCACGCCGTCGTCATGCTGCGCATCGCCTACCGCCAGGTGCACTTCGGCGAGATCGCCGTCCCCCCGGACCCGGACACCCTGATCCTGCACCACGACAGCCTGCGGGCCATGGTGCAGGGAAGCTACTGGGAGGGCCCGGAGGCCGGAAGCTGAGCGTTCGCGCGGCTCAGGCGGCCTGGCGCCGCATCTCGGGAACCCGCATCGGGCGCGACCCCGGGCCGCCGACGTGCGAGAACGGCTGCGTCCGCCAGTCGAGGCCCTGAGGGAGCGTCAACAGGAGTGCGGTGTCCTGCTCCTGAAGCTCCATCGACTCGTCGGCCGACCGGGCGTCGGTCGCCGAACGGCCCGTGCCGGCGCAGACCGTGAGCCCGAACGGGTTCCACGGCGAGGCGCACAGCGCGTGCTCCGGCAGGATCTCCTCGTCGGCCAGGAGCGCGATGGGCTGCGCGCAGTCCGGGCAGATCACCCGGACCATCTCGAAGGTGTCGTAGGCGTCGAAGTCCTCGCCGTCGACGGCGTCCGCGTCGACGCCCTCCGGCTCGGGTTCGACGGCGGACTGCTGCCGCTTGAACGCGGTACGACCAGGTCGCTTGAGACTCTGCATGGATTTCTCCCCCTCGGGTGGGCCGACAAGGCGCTGCGGCCTCGACCACAGCAAGCATTTCCCGTCCCGTCTCCGCGGTAATCACGAGAACATCACGGACCCGGTCACGGCACTGTGTCCTTCGTCACATGCCGCCCGCAGATGCCCCCCACGGTGGATTTGTCCCCCGGGCGACGCTCGACTCGCTCCCCGCACATCACGAACCGGGTATGACCTGCACTGCTCAGGTGTCCGGCGGGTTACGGCGCACTGTAGGTTCTTGCGCCATGGAGGAGCTGGACCGACAGATCGTGCAGTTGCTCGTCGCGGACGGGCGGATGAGTTACACCGACCTGGGCAAGGCCACGGGCCTTTCCACATCCGCCGTGCACCAGCGGGTGCGCCGCCTCGAACAGCGCGGCGTGATCCGCGGCTACGCGGCGGTCGTGGACCCGGAAGCCGTCGGGCTGCCCCTGACCGCCTTCATCTCGGTGAAACCGTTCGACCCGAGCGCCCCGGACGACATCGCGGAACGGCTCGCGGACGTGCCGGAGCTGGAGGCCTGCCACAGCGTCGCGGGCGACGAGAACTACATCCTCAAGGTGCGGGTCTCGACCCCGCACGAACTGGAGGAGCTGCTCGCCCGGCTGCGTACCCTCGCGGGCGTCTCGACCCGGACGACGGTGGTCCTGTCGACCCCGTACGAGGCACGGCCGCCCCGAATCTGACCCGCCCGGGTACCGGCCGGTACCCACCCGGGCGACGGCCGGTACCCGGCAGGCGCGAGACTGTTCCCCATGAGTGAGAGCACCGCCCCGTCCGACACCGTGCTGCTGCGCGGTGGAGAAGTCCACAGCCCCGCCGATCCCTTCGCCACCGCGATGGTCGTCGAACGCGGTCAGATCGCCTGGGTCGGCTCGGAGGGCGCCGCCGACGCCTTCGCCGAGGGGGTCGCCGAGGTCGTGGACCTGGAAGGCGCGCTGGTCACCCCGGCCTTCACCGACGCCCATGTGCACACCACCGCCACCGGGCTCGCGCTCACCGGCCTCGACCTCAGCGACGCGCCCTCCCTGGACGCGGCCCTCGCCCTCGTACGCGACTTCGCCGCCGCCCGCCCCGCCGACCGGGTCCTGCTGGGCCACGGCTGGGACGCGGCCCGCTGGCCCGGCGGCCGCCCCCCGACCCGCGCCGAACTCGACGAGGCCACCGGCGGCCGCCCGCTCTATCTCTCCCGCATCGACGTGCACTCCGCGGTGGCCAGCACCGCGCTCCTGGACCTGGTCCCCGGCGTCACCGGACGCTCCGGATACCAGGACGGCCCCCTGACCCGGGACGCCCACCACGCCGTCCGCGCCGCCGCCCTCGGCGCCGTGACCGCACGACAGCGCACCGAGGCCCAGCGCGCCGCCCTCGCGCACGCCGCCTCCCTCGGCATCGGCTCCCTGCACGAGTGCGCGGGCCCGGACATCTCCTCCGAGGACGACCTCACCGGTCTGCTGCGGCTCGCCGCCGAGGAGCGCGGCCCCCGGGTGGTCGGCTACTGGGCAGAGCAGGGCGAGGAGGGTGTGGCGAAGGCCCGCGAACTGGGCGCGGCCGGCGCCGCCGGCGACCTCTTCGTCGACGGCTCCCTCGGCTCGTACACGGCCTGTCTGCACCAGCCCTACGCCGACGCCGGGCACACCGGCACCGCGTACCTCGACGCCGCCGCCGTCGCCGCCCACGTGGTCGCCTGCACCGAGGCGGGCCTCCAGGCGGGCTTCCACGCCATCGGGGACGCCGCCGTGACCTCGGTGGTCGAGGGCGTGCGCGCGGCCGCCGAGAAGGTCGGCCTGGCGCGCGTCCGGGCCGCCCGGCACCGTGTCGAGCACGCCGAGATGCTGACGCCGGAGACGATCGCCTCCTTCGCCGAGTTCGGCCTCACCGCGTCGGTGCAGCCCGCCTTCGACGCGCTGTGGGGCGGCGAGGACGGCATGTACGCCCAGCGCCTCGGGGCGGAGCGGGCCCGGACCCTCAACCCGCTGGCGGCCCTGCTGCGCACCGGCGTCCCGCTCGCCTTCGGCTCCGACAGCCCGGTCACCCCCCTCGACCCGTGGGGCACCGTCCGCGCGGCGGCCTTCCACCGCACCCCGGAGCACCGGGTGTCGGTGCGCGCCGCCTTCACGGCGCACACGCGGGGCGGATGGCGCGCGATCGGACGCGACGACGCGGGTGTCCTGGTACCGGGCGCACCCGCGGACTACGCCGTGTGGCGCACCGAGGAGCTGGTGGTCCAGGCCCCGGACGACCGGGTGGCCCGCTGGTCAACGGACCCCCGCTCGGGCACCCCCGGACTGCCGGACCTGAGCCCCGGCGGTGACCTGCCCGTCTGTCTGCGCACCGTCGTGGGCGGGCGGACGGTCTTCGTACGGCCGGGCGAGTGATCTCCTGGGGCGGTGGGGTGGTGACCGGCCCCCGCCGTCCCGTCGCGCGACCTGGGCATCCTCCTCGCCGACCTGGCCGGAGAGGGAAAGCCCGCAGTTCAGACGAGTGTTGACAGCCAGCCGCAACGGGCCGGTAGGTTCGGCCGGGTCCACCACCGGACGTCCGACCGGAGAACTTCCAGCCAGTCGCCGGAGCGCCGCTGGGTCAGGGGCGGTGTGCCGCACCGGCGCACCACCACTGGGAGCCAGGCTCAGCGGCGGCGCCACGGCGAGGGAACGTTCACGCCTGTCGGCAGGGTGTGACCCGGGTGGGGCCCGGACGTCCAGTAGACAACGGCTTTCGGTCGACCCGCAGCCAGCGGGTCCCTGGTCGGCCCGAAGGGCGCCGGGCCCCCATCCGCAGGCGCGGTGCTCCGGCGCGGGAAGGGCGCTCTTACCCGGCTCTTGTCGAATCGACACCCCTGTAGTGACGCACCGACGCGTCAGTGCAGGCTGCGGCCACTATGGTGGACCCCTGCGTACGGACTTGAAGGGGCAGTAGTGAACGACGGCGACGGGACCCTCGCGGCAGGAGCCCAGGCGAGGCGGTTCGGCCCGCTCGGCACGGCCTTGGTGATCATTCCGACCTACAACGAGGCGGAGAACATCAAGAAGATCGTCGGCCGGGTGCGCGCCTCGGTGCCCGATGCGTACGTCCTGGTGGCGGACGACAACAGCCCCGACGGCACGGGCAAGTTCGCCGACGAGCTGGCCGCCGAGGACGACCACGTCCAGGTCCTGCACCGCAAGGGCAAGGAAGGCCTGGGCGCCGCGTATCTCGCCGGGTTCCGGTGGGGCCTGGAGAACGGCTACGGCGTTCTGATCGAGATGGACGCGGACGGTTCGCACCAGCCGGAGGAGTTGCCCAGGCTGCTCACCGCGCTGAAGGGCGCCGACCTGGTGCTCGGCTCGCGCTGGGTGCCGGGCGGGCGAGTCGTGAACTGGCCCAAGTCCCGCGAGTTCATCTCGCGCGGCGGCAGCATGTACTCCCGGCTCATGCTCGACGTCCCCATCCGGGACGTCACCGGCGGCTTCCGGGCCTTCCGGCGGGAGACCCTGGAGGGCCTCGGACTCGCCGAGGTCGCGTCCCAGGGGTACTGCTTCCAGGTGGACCTGGCCCGGCGCGCCGTCAAGGCCGGCTACCACGTCGTCGAGGTGCCCATCACCTTCGTCGAGCGTGAACTCGGAGACTCCAAGATGAGCCGCGACATCCTGGTGGAGGCCCTGTGGCGGGTCACCACGTGGGGTGTGGGGGAGCGGGTCGGCCGGATCACCGGACGCAAGCCGTCCGTATAGGGCTTTCCGGACGCTCCCCGGCCTTCCCGCGGACCCGTGTCACGTCCCGCGGTCGGGGCTGATCATCCGCTTATCCCGTACTGAGCCGTGCCCAGGCACACTGGGTGCATGACGACTGGCGTTCCGACTCCCACGCACCCCGCCCGGCCGCGGCGATCCCGGCTGCGTACGTTCCTGCCGCTCGGCATCGCCGTCTGGCTGGTGCTGGAGATCTGGCTGCTGACCGTGGTCGCGGGTGCGGCGAGCGGCTTCGCGGTCCTCCTGCTGCTGGTCGCCGGTTTCGTGCTCGGTTCCGTGATCGTCAAGCGGGCCGGCCGCCGGGCCTTCCGCAACCTCAGCGAGACGCTGCAACAGCAGCAGAGCGGTGCGGCCCCCACGGCCCCCACGGGCGGGGGCGGCAACGGCAACGGGCTGATGATGCTCGGCGGCCTGCTCCTGATGCTGCCAGGCCTCGTCTCGGACGCCGTGGGGCTGCTCCTGCTCATCCCGCCCGTCCAGAAGGCCCTGAGCCGGTACGCCGAGCGGGCCATCGAACGCCGGATCCGCGCGGCGACCCCCGGCAGCGTCGGTGACGCCTTCCAGCAGGCGCGCATCCATCGCCCGGACGGCAAGGTGGTCCAGGGCGAGGTCATCAGGGACGACACCCCTCGGGGACCGGGCCCGGCCTCCCACCCGGGCCCGCGTCCTCCGCTGACGGGCTGACGGGGTCGTCGGCTGACGGCTGACCGGGACCGGCTGGGCCGGGTGCGTCGGTCGGCAGGTTCCCGAGACGCCGACCGAGGCACCCCGGCCCATCCGCCCAGCGCTTGAGACTGAACCCGTCCGAGTGACTTTGCTTGTCGCGGCGCGGCGAGGTATCCCGGCCCGGCCTCCCACGAAGAACGGCCCGCCCTGCCGGGGTTGGCTCCCCGCCGGGACGGCCCGCGCCGCTCGCCCGGGCGCGGGTCGGTTGTGGGGCCGGCTTCGCGCGAGGGACGGCGTGCGCCTCAGCTCCGCCTGGCTTCCCGTCGGGGACGGTCCGTGCCGCTTGTCGGGGCGGGGCGGGGCGGGGTGTGGTGGGGTGTGGGGCCGGTTTCTCGCGAAGAACGGCCCGCCCTGCTGCGGTTGGTTCCTGCCGGAACGGTCCGTGCCGCTCGTCGGCGCGTGGCGGGTGTCTCGGGCCGCTCCTCCGTGAGGGGCGGCGTGCCGCTGCTCCGGCCGGCTTCCCGCCAGGGGACGGTCCGCGTCGCCGCTCGTCGGGGCTCGGCCGGTGTGGGGCCGGGTTCTCGCCAGGGGCGGCCGCTCCGTTCGTCCGGGCCCGGCGCGACAGCGGGCAGGCAGGCTTACCTCGGAGACCACCCGTGCCGCCGGGCCCCCGGATGATCGTGCCGGGCTCCCGCCGGAGGCCATCCGCTCCGCGCGACGCCCGGGGTCAACGGGTCAGGCTCCCCGCCGGAGGCGATCCGTCCCGCCGGGCCCCCGGGCGCGCCGCCCGGGACCATCGCCCACCCCCGTCACCCGCGGCGCGAAACGCACGAGACCGCGGGCCCCGTACGAAGTGCGTACGGCGCTCGCGGTCTCGGCGTGCGGTGTATGCCACCCAGCCCCCGGAGGGGCTACGCGGACTTGCGGCTGTCCCGCGGATGCACCGCGATGTTCATCGCGCCGGAGCGCAGAACGGCCAGGCGCTCCTCGAGGACCTCTTCGAGTTCCTCTCGGGTGCGCCGCTCCATCAGCATGTCCCAATGCGTACGCGCGGGCTTGGCCTTCTTTTCCTCAGGGCCGTCGCCGTCCACCAGGAGTGCCTGGGCCCCGCAGACCTTGCACTCCCACTCCGGCGGAATCTCCGCCTCGACCGAGAAGGGCATCTCAAACCGGTGCCCCTTCTCGCATGCGTACTCCACGGCCTGGCGCGGGGCCAGGTCGATGCCGCGGTCCGTCTCGTAGCTGGTCACCACGAGGCGCGTGCCGCGAAGAGCTCGCTCACTCATGAATCGTGCCTCCCGGGCTTGTCGCCCACAGGACAGGTGTCGCTGTCGTCGTCATCCGGTCAACGTCCGGTCGGCGGTAAAGATTCCCGTTCCGGGTCATGCGTCGCCGTCGTAGCCGCCCCTTGTTGTACCCACCGGCACCCGGTTTGTCACATCTGGCAGCAGATGTCACCCAACGCTTCAGTATCTTTGACGCGCAGTAACGGTACGCCTGGCAGGCCAAACGCGTACACTACCGTCCTTTGGCCTCCGGTGCTAAATCCTGTCCGGTACGGGATTCCCCGCGTCGCGGATCGCCTGCCCCACCGGAACCCTCGCGAGCAGCACGAATCCGATGACGAAGAAGGCCACGAGCGAGATGATCGCGTCCCGATAGCTTCCCGTCAGCTGGTACGTCAAACCGAACAGAAGCGGCCCCAGCCAGCTCATCCCCCGGTCGCTCATCTCGTACGCCGAGAAGTACTCGGCCTCCTTGCCGCCCGGTACGAGGTGCGAGAACAGGGAGCGCGAGAGGGCCTGGCTGCCGCCCAGGACGAGGCCGATGCCGGCGGCGAGGACGAAGAACCACACCGGCGCGCCGGCGGGCAGGAAGTACCCGGCGGCGAGTGTCACCGTCCAGGCGACGAGTGAACCGAGAATGGTCCGTTTGGCCCCGTACGTGCGTGCCAGCCGGCCCATGCCGAGCGCGCCTCCGACCGCGAGCACCTGGACCAGCAGCACGGCGACGATCAGCGTCGACTGACTCAGGCCCAGCTCCTCGGACCCGTACACCGACGCCTGCGAGATCACCGTCTGGATGCCGTCGTTGTAGACCAGGTAGGCGAACAGGAAGGAGAGGGTGAGCGGTTTGCCGCGCATGTCGCGCACGGTGGCCGCCAGTTGCCGCCATCCGTGGGCCGGCGCCCGTCCGCCGGGTGCCGTACGGCGGTCGCGCAGCCGCCTGAGCGGTACGAGCGTGAAGGCGCCCCACCAGATGCCGGCCGAGGCCAGGCAGATGCGGACGGCCGTCGACTCGGAGACGCCGAAGGAGTCGTGGGCCGTGAACAGCACGAGGTCGGCGATCAGGACCAGCGAGCCCGCCGCGTAGCCGAAGGCCCAGCCGCGGGACGAGACCGCGTCGCGCTCCTCGGGCGGCGCGATCTGCGGCAGGTAGGAGTTGTAGAGGACCATCGACACCGCCACCGAGGCATTGGCGACGACCAGCAGCAGACCGCCGAGCAGATAGCGGTCCCCGTCCAGGAAGAACATGCCCGTCGTGGCCGCGGCGCCGAGGTAGGCGGAGGCGGCGAGGAGCGGCTTCTTGCGGCCCGTACGGTCGGCCGCCGCGCCGGCCATCGGCATCACGAAGATCGACAGGATCACGGAGGCGGAGACCGAGTACGCGAAGAAGGACCCGGCCCGGATCGGAACCCCGAGAGGGTGTACGAATCCGTCCGCGTCCGCCGCGTGCTTGGCGACGGCCGTCAGATAGGGACCCAGGAACACGGTGAGCACGCTCGTCGAGTAGACGGAGCAGGCCCAGTCGTAGAAGTACCAGCCGTGCTGCTCACGGCGTCGTCCGGCGACCTCGTCGGTCGCCCGTGCCCGCACGGTGTCGGTGCGCACCCGTGCCCCTCGCTTCCCGCTGGACCAACGCTGGACGGACCGCGCGAGAGGGCTCAGACCCAGGTGCCCCGGTCCTCCAGGACCCTGCGCAGCGTGTCGATGTGATCGGTCATGATGCCATCGACTCCCAGGTCCAGGAGCCGGTGCATGCGATCGGGATCGTTCACCGTCCACACGTGGACCTGCAGGCCGCGCGCGTGGGCGGCGCGCACGAAGCGCCGGTCGACCACCGGCACGCCCGACTGGGACTCGGGCACCTGGGCGGCGATCGCCGAGTCGCGCAGCGCGGCCGGTATGCCGTACGACCGCAGCCGCAGCCCCAGCACGCCCTTGGTGCCGTACGAGGTGGCCAGCCGGGGACCGGCCAGGCGCTGGGCGCGGAAGACGCGCGCCTCGGAGAAGGAGCCGACGCAGACGCGGTCCCAGGCGTCGGTGCGGCCGATGAGGTTGAGCAGGGGATGGAGCGCGGGCTCCGCCTTGACGTCCACGTTCCAGCGCACCTCGGGAAAGGTCTCGAGGAGTTCCTCGAAGAGGGGAACGGGCTCCTGGCCCCCCACGCGCGCGTGGCTCACGTCCTCCCACGGGAGCTCCGCGATGCGGCCCGCGCCGTCCGTCACCCGGTCGAGGGTCGCGTCGTGGAAGGCGACGAGCCTGCCGTCCGCCGTCGCGTGCACATCCGTCTCGATGTAGCGGTAGCCCGTCGCGACCGCCCGCCGGAACTGGGCGACGGTGTTCTCCAGGCCGTCCGCCGCCCCGCCGCGATGGGCGAAGGCGATCGGGCCGGGGTGGTCCAGGTACGGATGGCGTATGCGCGTGCTCACCCTGGAAGTATCGCGCCCTCCGGTTGACCGGCGGCAACGACCGTGCTGCCGGTCGGTGCCCGGCGGACGGCGAACACCCGCAGGAAGAGCTGGGCGAGGGGGCCGATCGCGACGGCGTACAGCACCGTGCCGATGCCGACCGTGCCGCCGAGCGCGAAACCGGTCGCGACGACGGCGACTTCGAGGACCGTGCGCACCAGCCGGATCGAACGGTTCGTACGCCGGTGCAGACCCGTCATCAGACCGTCGCGCGGACCCGGACCGAAACGGGCGGAGATGTAGAGGCCCGTCGCGAGTCCGTTCAGCACGATGCCCGCCAGCATCAGGGGGACGCGCACGGCCAGTGTGTGCGTGTCCGGTACCAGGGCGAGCGTGCCGTCCATCGCGATGCCGACCACGAACACGTTCGAGATCGTGCCGAGGCCCGGCCGCTGACGCAGCGGGATCCACAGGAGCAGCACCGCCGCGCCCACGAAGATCGACACCACGCCGATCGTCAGACCGGTCAGCTCGGCGAGCCCCTGGTGCAGCACGTTCCAGGGCTCCAGGCCGAGCCCCGCCTCCACGAGCAGGGCCGAACTCGCGCCGTACAGCGCGAGGCCCGCGTACAGCTGGACGAGGCGCCGCGGGAGACGCCGGCCGGTCCCGCCGGGCCGGGTGGGCTCGGTGTGCGCCGGCCCGGTGTCCGGGGACCCGGCCGGCGTCGAGTCGAGTGGCGGGGACGCGGGTGGTGCGGGGTCGGCGGCCGAGGAGCCGGCCGCGGGGCCGGCCGGCGCGGAGTCGGCGGATGTGGACATGACGTTCCCCCCTGGGTGGTGCCTGTCGTGACGTGTGCGGTGGTGCCAGTGGCCTGGCACATGCCATTCTGTGGCTTGATGGAGGACGCCATCCAAGGCCAATCCGGGGAAGGTGGACTGGACATCATGGCTCAGTGGACATCGGCGATGGGTGCCGCGCAGCTCGCCCGGCTGCTCAACTCCCAGCAGGAACGCCCCCCTGGGCCGGGCACCCGGCGTCCGCCCGCCTACCGCGCGCTGGCCGACGGTGTGCGGCTGCTCGTGCTGGAGGGCCGGGTGCCGGTCGCCGCGCGGCTGCCCGCCGAGCGGGAACTCGCGCTGGCCCTGTCGGTCAGCCGTACGACGGTCGCGGCGGCCTACGAGGCCCTGCGCGGCGAAGGTTTCCTGGAATCGCGCAGGGGAGCCGGCAGCTGGACCGCCGTGCCCGCCGGGAACCCGCTGCCCGCGCGTGGTCTGGAGCCGCTGCCCCCCGAGGCACTGGGCTCCATGATCGACCTCGGCTGTGCGTCGCTGCCCGCGCCCGAGCCCTGGCTCACCCGTGCCGTGCAGGGCGCGCTGGAGGAACTGCCCCCGTACGCGCACACGCACGGCGACTACCCGGCGGGGCTGCCCGCGCTGCGCGCGATGATCGCCGAGGGGTACACGAGGCGGGGCATTCCGACCATGCCCGAGCAGGTCATGGTGACCACCGGTGCGATGGGCGCGATCGACGCCATCTGTCATCTGTTCGCCGGGCGCGGCGAGCGCATCGCCGTCGAGTCGCCCTCGTACGCCAACATCCTCCAGCTGATGCGGGAGGCCGGCGCACGGCTCGTGCCCGTCGCCATGGCCGAGGGCCTCGCCGGGTGGGACATGGACCGCTGGCGGCAGGTCCTGCGCGACGCGGCGCCCCGGCTCGCCTATGTCGTCGCCGACTTCCACAATCCGACCGGGGCCCTGGCCGACGAGGACCAGCGTCGCCGGCTGGTGGACGCGGCCCGTTCCGCCGGGACCGTCCTGGTGGTCGACGAGACGATGAGCGAGCTGTACCTGGAGGACGGCCTTTCCATGCCCCGCCCCGTGTGCGGCTTCGATCCGGCCGGGTCCACGGTGATCACGGTCGGGTCGGCCAGCAAGGCGTTCTGGGCGGGGATGCGGATCGGCTGGGTGCGAGCGGCCCCCGACGTGATCCGCAGTCTCGTCGCCGCGCGCGCGTACGCCGACCTCGGCACGCCCGTGCTGGAGCAGCTCGCCGTGAACTGGCTCTTCAGCACGGGAGGTTGGGAACAGGCGGTGGCCATCCGGCGGGAGCAGGCCCGGGAGAACCGGGACGCGCTCGTCACCGCCGTACGCCGGGAACTGCCCGACTGGGAGTTCTCCGTTCCGCGGGGCGGCCTGACGCTGTGGGTGCGCACCGGGGGACTGTCGGGGTCGCGGCTCGCCGAGGTGGGCGAGCGGGTGGGCGTGCGGGTGCCGTCCGGGCCGCGCTTCGGGGTCGACGGGGCGTTCGAGGGGTATGTGCGGCTGCCGTTCACGGTCGGGGGTGCGGTCGCGCAGGAGGCGGCGGTACGGCTGGCCGCGGCAGCGAGGCTGGTGGAGACGGGGGCGAACGCGGGGAGCGAGGGTCCGCGCACGTTCGTGGCCTAGACCCGGCCCAGGCCGTTCCCGCCCGTCCCCGCACCGAGGCTCCGCACCGACCCGACGCTGGACTCCGCGGTCCGGAGTCCTCGGGAATGCCTTTCGGACGCCTTCTGGACGCCCTTTGGCCCGTGGGATCGGGCCACCGGCACCAGAAGGCGGGCGGGTCGGCGTGGCCGGCCCGCCCGTCGTGGGCCACCCGTTGTCCGGGAAGGGCTCAGCCTTCCGCCCCCGCCGGCTCCGCCGCGGCCGGGACCGGCTCGGGGCCGGCCGGCGCCGTCCGGTCCGGGAGGAGGTCCAGGACCGCGCGGCGCTGCGTCTCGTTCGTCGCGTCGTCATAGGGGTCCGGGGTGGCCGGGACCTGGAGGCGCAGGACGGGGCCGGTGCCCAGCCGGGCGTACCCGCGGCCGGGCGGCACGATCTGGGGCGGGGTGGTGTGCGGCGGTGCGCCGAGCACCGCTTCCAACTGCGGGGCCGTCGCGGTACCGAGCACCACGCGCGCGCGGGTGTGCTGGCGGACGGCCTCACCGAGGGAGTCGAGGGAGTCGAACTGCTCGGCCACGACGACCGTGACGCCCGCCGCGCGCCCGTGACGCAGCGGCACTTCCAGAAGGTCCTGGGGGTCACGGTGGCCGTCGGCGGCGGCGAGGTGCCCCAGCGTGCCCGGTCTGTCCAGCAGGATCCAGAGCGGGTTCTTGGTGTCGTCCGGGGCGGGATGACCGGCCTGCCGCGCGTGGTTCGCGGAGATCAGCCGCCGCTCCGTCTCGTGCGCCGCCCATTCCAGACTGGCGAGCGCTCCGGCGAGGCCGGACTCGACGGCGAGCACACCGTCCCGGCCGGTCAGGCACGCGTACTCGCCGGTGCCGCCACCGTCGACGATGACCACATCGCCGTACTGAAGGGCCTGGAGGGCGATGGAGCGCATCAGTGTGGACAGACCGCTGCCCGGCTCGCCGGCGGCCAGCAGGTGCGGTTCCGTCGAGCGGGCGCCGGTGCGCCAGACGACCGGCGGCACGTCCCGCTGGGCCTCGCCGAAGCCGAGGGGGAGCGTGCGCTGGACGTCGGCCGGGTCGGTGAAACCGAGGACCGTCTCACCGGGCGCGGTGACGAAGCGCTGGGCGGCGATGTCGGTGGGCAGCGGGGGCAGCACGGTGACGGTGAGTTCGTTGCCCTCCTGCTCCCACGCGAAGTGGTACTCACGGCCACGGCCCGACTTGGCCTGCAGCAGCTGCTCGATCCGGGCCCGGGAGACCGCCTCCCCGTCCATGAAGTACGCCGGATAGCGGACGAGGAGGCGGCAGACGCGTCCGTCGTCGTCGAACTCGTGGGTGGGGAAGACCTTCTCCCAGTCGCCGCCGTGGGCGTAGAGGGGAGCGGGGTCCTCGGCCACGGAGAAGTAGGGGACGAGGGCCTCGTAGAGCGACTGGAGGCGCCGGACCTGCGCCTCGTCGGGGCCCGTGGGCGCCGCCGGGGTGCGGTCGCGGCCGTACCAGGCTGCCGCCGCCATCAGGGTGATGGCGGCGAGCAGCGGTCCGTACGGCACCAGTGCCACGACCAGGATCACCGAGGCCGCCAGGAAGAGCAGCGGCCCGCGCCCGTCCTTGGGGGTCTCGGCCCACTTGCGCTGTCCGGCGGCTGCCAGGCGGCGCAGTCCACGGGCGATGGTGATCAGCGGCTGGAGGACGTCGGTGGCGCTGTCGGCTGCCGTCCGGGCCAGCTCCCGGCTTCGGGCGATCTGTGCGCTGCCGTTGCTGAGGATGCGGGGGAGGGGGCGCCGGGCCACTGCTGTCTCCTGAAAGTGCGTGCGATGGGCGGGGGCGTCAGAACTTGATCCCGCCCAGGAGGCTCGCCAGGCTCTCGCCCCCGGCCTTGATGCTCGGCGCGATGGCCGTGCTGGCGAGGTAGAAGCCGAAGAGCGCGGCCACAATGGCGTGCGACGCCTTGAGCCCGTCCTTGCGGAAAAAGAGGAAGACGATGATGCCGAGCAGGACGACGCCTGACATGGACAGAATCATTTGTGCTCTCCTGGTTCGTGGGGACAGTCACCATGAGTTGTTCCAGGATCACAGGATGTATCCATACGATAAAAGGTGCAAATGGGTCGATTTCTTGTGATTTCACTCGATCGGCTGAGCTGTTCCGGTAGGAAGGGGTGGGTCCTACGGATCCCGTTGTCGCCCGGTTTCTCCCGGTGGAACCGTGGTGATCCTTGCCTCGGCGGCGGCCGGTCATGTGCCGCCGGAGCCAGTACCCTGACGATTCACCCGTACGGCCGCACATCCCGCTGTCGTACGAACCTGCGCATGACACTCCGCGCGTTGTCGTAGGCTCCGGCAGTCCGTGCTCGGTCGTGGTTGTCGTCGTCGTTGCCGTTGTTGCTGTCGTCGCTGCTGTTGTCGTTGTCGCCGTTCCTGTCGTTGTCGCCGTTGTGAGAGGTGGTCCGGCCGATGAGTGAAGTCCCCGACCCCGAGGTCGTCGAGTTGGCGACCAAGATCTTCGATCTGGCACGCCGGGGCGAGACCGAGGCGCTCGTGGCGTACGTCGACGCCGGCGTTCCGGCCAACCTCACCAATGACCGTGGCGACTCCCTGGTGATGCTCGCCGCGTACCACGGTCACGCCGGGGCGGTGCGCGCCCTCCTGGAGCGCGGCGCCGAGGCCGACCGGATCAACGACCGGGGGCAGACGCCGCTCGCCGGGGCCGTCTTCAAGGGCGAGGAAGCGGTCATCCGCGCACTCCTCGACAGTGGCGCCGATCCGGCCGCGGGCACCCCCTCGGCCGTCGACACCGCCCGGATGTTCGGCAGGACGGAACTGCTCGAACTGTTCGGAGCGCGCTGATCCGACCGCGCTGACCAGGCACGACAAGGAAAACGGGGGAGGCGGTACGGGGCCGCCGGAAATACGGTCGCGGCAGGAAGAACTGCCGAGTCATCATGACGTCGTGATTCACGGACGCGATGGCTGGGCAGGTGTTGCCGCACCGCGCGGGCCGTGATCCGGCCCGCATGGGCCACCGACGAGAGGCAGAGGAAGATGGTCTACAGCAAGCAAGAAACGGCGGACGCTCCGACGTGTTGTCACGCGGCCAGGTAATGCAGGTTCCCGGTTGCGTCGACGCTTGATGTGAGGCTGTTTCCCATGTTCGATCCGGTCATAGCGCCCAGCGGAACGCTGCTCGGCCTGCTCCAGAGGGGCCGCGGCGACGGCACGCTGCACGCGCTCACCGCACCGCGGGCCGAGGCGCTCGCGGCACTGAACCACTGTGTGCTGAGTGATCCCCGCCACGACTGGCAGGTGGAGAACCGCTCCCTGTACTACGCCCGTCTCTACCTCGATCTGAGCGGTGAGCTCGACGAGATCGAGCGGCACCTCTTCGACGCCGAGGACGTCCTCGACGACTGCGAGTCACGCACGGGGCTCGCCCTCGCGGTCCTCGGGCACCTCGCCTCGTACGGCAGGCGGGACGCCCTCCTGCTGCTGCGCGCGTACGCCGCCTCGGGCACCAACTGGGCCTGGGCCCTGGACGAGCTGGCCCTGCGCGACGACGACGCGGGCCTGCGGGCCCTCGCCGAGCCCGTGCTCGCCCGCTTCCCGGCCGACCCGGAGGGCGAGGCCGCGCTCTCCGCCCAGGTGCGCGACGCCTTCGAACCCCGGCCCTGGCGGCTGTGGGCCGACGATCCCCGCGCGGCGATCTCCGCACGCGTGCGCGCGGCCCAGGAGCAGGGCTCCTTCGACCGCTGGCAGCGGCAGATGCGGCCGGCCGGCCCCCGCCCGGGGTGGAGCGTACGAGCCGTGTTCGAGTGGGCGCAGCAGGGCCTGGACCGCGGAGCGGCACTCCATGTGCCGGCCGCGCGCTGCCTGACGGCCGTCGCGGCCCCCGAGGACCGGCCCGAGATCGTCGAGGCCGCCCGGGTCGGCGGTGACGGAGCCCGGTGTACCGCCCTGCGCTATCTCGCCGACAGCAACGATCCGGACGCCCTGGCGCTGATCGAGGCCGCCGTGGGCGACGGCACGGTGGCGGTCGCGGAGGCCGCCGTCGACGCGTTCGAACGTATGCGCAGTGTCGCCGCCGTCGACCGGGCGCGCGGCTGGGCGCACCGGCCCGACGCCCTGGGCGCCGCCGCCGGCCGGATGCTCGCCTGCCGCGGCGGCACCAAGGACAGCGAACTGGTCCTGGGCGCGCTGCGGGAGGCCGTACGCGGCGAGGGCCCCGACGCGCCGACGCTGTGGACCCTGGTGGACGGCGCCGGGCGGCTCGGCATCATCTGCGCCGCCCCCGTACTGCGGCACATCTACCGCGAGACCGCCTCGTCCCATCTGCGCGGGCGAGCCGCCCGGGCGCTCGCCGCCACCGACCCCTCCTTCCCCGCCGGCTTCGCCGTCGAGTGCCTGTGGGACTGCGAGGAGTCGACCCGGGAGGTGGCCGCGCGACACGCCGAGACGGGTGACGCCCGCGTCGTGGATCAACTGCGCCGGCTCGCGTCGGATCCGGCCGAGGAGGCGGAGGTCCAGACGGCCGTACGCAGCCGCATCGGGCCCGACGCACCCGCCGTATGAACGAGAGGTGACTCGGGGGGCGTGAGGGCATGGCCGCGGGCTGACCTGGACAGGTGTGCGAGACAACGCTCACGGGCCGTTCCCCGGCAGGAAAGATCCACGTTGACGCGACCACGTCCAGCACGGCGAGAACACCGGTATGCGAGTCGTCATCGTGACCGAATCCTTTCCCCCCGATGTGAACGGCGTGGCCCACTGCGCGCTCCAGACCGCCCGGCACCTCGTCGATCGCGGTCACGCTCCCCTTGTCGTCGCTCCGGCCACCTCCCCCAAGTTCGCGGCTTCGTTCGAAGAGGGTGGTGCCCCCGTCGGGGGCGGGCCCGACGCCCTCTCGCCGTGCCCCGTCGTCCGTGTCCCCTCCATTCCGCTCCCGGGCTACCCCCAGGTCCGCGTCGCCCTCCCCAGCCGACGCGTCGCCGCCGCCCTCGCCGAACACCGCGCGGACGTCGTCCACCTGGCCAGCCCCTTCATCCTCGGCGTGCGCGGCATGGCGGCCGCCGCCAAGCTCGGCATCCCCGCTGTGGCCGTCTACCAGACCGACCTGGCCGGATACGCCCGTACGTACATGGGTGCCGGCGAAGCCACCGCCTGGCGGCGCATCCGCTCCGTCCACACCGCTGCCGACCGGACGCTCGCGCCCTCCAGCGCGGCCCTGCACGACCTGGAGGCACACGGTGTGCCCCGGGTACGGCTGTGGCCGCGCGGTGTGGACACCGTCCGCTTCCGTCCCGACCTCCGGGACGAGGCGCTCCGGCGTGAGCTGGCGCCGAACGGCGAGCTGATCGTCGGCTACGTCGGCCGGCTCGCTCCCGAGAAGCAGGTCGAACTGCTCGCCGGGGTCTGCGGCCTGGACGGCGTACGCGTCGTGGTCGTGGGCGACGGGCCCAGCGAGACCTCACTGCGCGAGGCGCTGCCCGGCGCCGTCTTCCTCGGGCGGCGCACCGGCGACGAACTCGCCCGGATCTTCGCCTCGCTGGACGTCTTCGCGCACACCGGGCCCTTCGAGACCTTCTGCCAGACCGTGCAGGAGGCCATGGCCAGCGGTGTCCCCGTCGTCGCGCCCGCCGCGGGCGGACCGCTGGACCTGGTGGCGCACGGCCGTACGGGGCTGCTGGTGCCGCCCCGCGACGCGACCGCCGTACGCGACGCCGTGGCGGCCCTGGCCGCCGACCCGGCCCGCCGGGCCGAGTACGGCGCCGCCGGGCGCCTCACCGTCGAGGGCCGCACCTGGGCGGCCGTCGGTGACCAGCTCATCGACCACTACGCCGACGTGCTCTCGGCGCGGACGGTGGTGGCGGCATGAGTCTGCGCATCGTACGGCTGGCCAACTTCGTGGCCCCCTCCTCCGGGGGCCTGCGCACCGCCCTGCGGGAGCTCGGCGCCGGCTACCGGGCCGCCGGGCACGAGCCGGTCCTGGTCATCCCCGGAGAGCGGGTGAGCGACACCGACACCGAGCAGGGACGGGTGATCACCCTGCCCGGTCCGCTGCTGCCCGGAACGGGCGGCTATCGCGTCCTCACGGACAAGCGGCGCGTCGCCCGCCTCCTGGAGTCGCTCGCCCCCGACCGCCTGGAGGTCTCCGACCGGACCACCCTGCGCTGGACCGGGGTGTGGGCGCGGCGGGCCCGGGTGCCCGCGGTGATGGTCTCCCACGAGACCGCCGACGGCGTCCTGCGGACCTGGGGACTCTCCGAGGCCATGGCCCGCAGGACCGCCGACGCCCTCAACATCCGTACGGCGCACTCCTACGCGCGGGTCGTGTGCACGACGGAGTTCGCGGAGCGCGAGTTCGTCCGCATCGGCGCCCGCAACGTCGTACGGGCCCCGCTGGGCGTCGATCTGGCCGGCCGGCACCCCACGCTGCGCGACCCCGCGGTGCGCGACCGGTACGCGCGCGCGGACCAGGTCCTGCTGGTGATGTGCTCCCGGCTGTCCGTCGAGAAGCGGCCCGGTACGGCACTCGACGCGCTGGAGGCGCTGCTGCGGCGGGGCGAGCGGGCTGTGCTCGTCGTCGCGGGAGACGGACCGCTGCGGGCCCGGCTCGAACAGCGGGCCGCGGAACGGCGGCTGCCCGTCACCTTCCTCGGGCATGTCGCCGACCGCGCGCTGCTCGGCGCGCTGCAGGCCTCGGCGGACGTCTGTCTGGCGCCGGGGCCCGCCGAGACGTTCGGGCTCGCCGCCCTGGAGGCGATGGCCTGCGGCACCCCCGTGGTGGCCAGCGCCCTGTCCGCGCTGCCCGAGATCGTCGGGTCCGCCGGGGCCACCGCCGCGGACAGCGGTGACTCCTTCGCGGACGCCGTGCGGCTGCTCCTGGGACGTACCGAGACCGAGCGCCGGGAAGCGGCACGCGCGCGTGCCGAGTGCTTCGGCTGGGACACCGCCGTGAAGGCCTTCCTGGCGGCGCACGACGCGACCGTCGAGGTGCGGCCCCGCCTTCAGGAGGGCGTCGGATGAGACCCCTTCGGTTCGTGGCCCTCGGGGACTCGCTGACCGAGGGTGTGGGCGACCCCGTGGGAGAGGCCTGGCGGGGCTGGGCAGCGCTGCTCGCCGAGGGGCTGACCGGCGGGGTGCCCGAGGAAGTGCCGGGCGGTGTGCCCGAGGCGGTGCCGGCCGGGCTCGGGGCGGTACCGGCCGGGCTCGGGGCCGGAGCGGGAGTGTCCCGTGGGCTCGCCAAGGGGACGGCCGGTGAACCCTCCCCCGTCCACGGGTTCGCCGACGGGTCTTCGGGAGGGGCGTCCGGCGGACCGTCGGACGGCCCGTGGGCGTCCGTAGAGTTCACCAACCTCGCGGTGAGCGGCGCCCAGACGCGCGACGTCCTGGAACGGCAGACGCCGAAGGCACTGGCCCTGCGGCCGGACGTGGTGTCCGTCGTCATCGGGGTGAACGACACCCTGCGGTGCACCTTCGACATCCACGCCGTGGCCGTCCGGCTCGACGCGGTGTACGCGGCCTTCCGGGACCAGGGCGCCGTGCTCCTGACCGCCTGTCTGCCCGATCCCGGGGCGATGCTCGGGCTGCCGGGGGCGCTCGCCCGTCCGCTGGCCCGGCGCCAGCGGGCCGTCAACGCGGTCGTGCACGCGCTGTCCGAGCGCTACGGGGCCGTGCACGTGCACGCGGCGGAGGGCGCCTGGCTGACGGACCGCGAGCTGTGGAGCGCCGACCGGCTGCACCCGGGGGAGCGCGGGCACCGGCAGCTCGCCGTGCGCTTCCACGCGTCCCTCGCGCACCGGGGCCTCGCCGGCGGGCCCGGCCCGTCGGCCGAACCCGAGTTCCCCGCGCCCACCCGTTCGGCGAGCCTGTGGTGGCTGGCCACCGCGGGGACGGGATGGGTGGCCCGGCGGTGCACCGACCTGTTGCCGCAACTGCTCACCCTGGCCGCCGCCGAGGTCCGCCACCGGGCACGGGGCACCAGCGCCCGGCTCGACCTCGGTGCCTCCCACGCGGTGGCGTCCGCGCTGGCCGCCCTGTCGGGGGGCGAACAGCCGGACGCCGCATGAGGGAGCGGGGCGGCCCACCGGCTCCTCAGCGCCGGCGCACCACCTGGAAACGGACCGGCGTGCCCGCGACCGCCTGAGCGGCCGCGGCGAGGTCGGCCGTACGGACCACCGCGACCACCGGGTACCCCCCGGTGGTCGGATGGTCGGCGAGGAACACCACCGGCCGGCCGTCGGGGGGCACCTGCACGGCGCCCAGGACCATGCCCTCACTCAGGAGTTCGCCGAAAACGGCCCTCTCCAGTGAGGGCCCTTCCGTACGCAGCCCGATGCGGTTGCTCGCCGAGGACACCCGGTAGGCGCCCGTCTCCAGGGTGCGCAGGGCGGAGGCGGTGAACCAGTCGTCGCGCGGCCCCGGTGTCACCCGCAGGACGAGCTCGGCGGGCGGACCCGGGTGGGGAACCACGTCCACGCGCGCGGGGACGTCGCCGGGGCGCCCCAGGGGCAGCACCGTACCGTTCGTGAGGGGCGGCGGGCCCAGGCCCGAGAGCAGGTCCGTGGAGCGGCTGCCGAGGACCGGGTCCACGGCGATTCCGCCGGACACGGCCACATAGGCGCGCAGTCCCGCGCCGGGGGTACCGACGTCCAGCAGGGCCCCGGCGGGTACGTGCACCGGCGCGCCCCAGGGCGCCGGGCGTCCGTCCACCGTCACCGGGCCGGGCGCGCCCGCGACCGCCACGGTGACCGCCGAACGCGGGCGCAGGGCGCAGCCGTCGAGGGTGGTCTCCAGGACGGCCGCCTCGACGGGGTTGCCGACGAGACGGTTGGCCAGCGCCGCCGCGGGTGTGTCGAGCGCCCCGGAGCGGGGGACACCGAGGTGCGCGTGGCCGGGGCGCCCCCGGTCCTGGACGGTGGTCAGGACCCCGGCGCGCACGACGGACAGGGCCCGGTCGGTCATCAGCACCCCGCCGCTACGAAGCGGACCCGGGCGCCCGGGGCGAGCAGCGCGGCCGGCACGCGCGCGTGGTCCCACAGCACGGCGTCGGTCGTGCCGATGAGCTGCCAGCCGCCCGGCGACGAGCGTGGGTAGACGCCCGTGTACGGGCCCGCGAGGGCCACGGAACCCGCCGGGACCGAGGTGCGCGGCGTCGCACGGCGCGGCACGTCGTACCGGGAGGGCAGTCCGGTCAGGTAGCCGAACCCGGGTGCGAACCCGCAGAAGGCGACACGGAACTCGGCCGCCGCGTGGATCTCCGGCACCTCGTGCTCCGGCACCCCCCACCGCGCCGCCACGTCGGCCAGATCGGGACCGTCGTAGCGTACGGGGATCTCGATCGCGTCCCCGGCACGCGCGGGCAGTGGCCGGATGTCCCACGCGGGCAGCCGTGACGCCAGGCGCACCGGGTCGTCCAGACCGTCCAGCAGGACCGTACGGGCCGCCGGGACGATCTCCCGGACGGACAGGGAACCGTCCGCGCGGCGGCGCAGCAGCTCGGCGTGCAGGGCCTGGGCCGCCTCGCCGGAGGCCACCTCGACGAGCAGGGCGTGTTCGCCGACCGGCAGGGCCCTCATACGAAGGCCTCCACACGGACGCCCGAGGACTCCAGACGCGCGCGGACCCGGCGCGCCAGTTCCACCGCGCCCGGGGTGTCCCCGTGCAGGCAGAGCGAGCGGGCGCGGACCGGGACGCGCTCCCCGGTGTGGGACGTCACCGTGCCGGAGCGGGCCAGACCCAGCGAGCGTTCGACGACCTCCTCGGCGTCCGTGATCACCGCGCCCTCGCGGGTGCGCGGGACGAGGGTGCCCTCCGCGGTGTAGGCGCGGTCCGCGAACGCCTCGGTGACGGTGGGCAGTCCGGCCCGCTCCGCCAGCTTCAGGAAGCGGGAGGACGGCAGACCGAGGACGGGCAGTGCGGCGCCCGCCAGCAGGACGCCGTCGACGACCGCCGCCGCCTGCTCCTCGTCGCGCACGACGCGGTTGTAGAGCGCCCCGTGCGGTTTCACGTACGCCACCCGCGCGCCCGCCGCCCGCGCGAAGACCTCCAGGGCGCCGATCTGGTAGGCCACTTCGGCCGTCAGCTCGTCGGGCGGCACGTCCATCGCGCGTCGTCCGAAGCCCGCCAGGTCGCGGTAGGAGACCTGGGCGCCGATCCGTACGCCCCGTTCGGCGGCCAGGTCGCACACCCGCCGCATGGTGACCGCGTCCCCGGCGTGGAATCCGCAGGCCACGTTGGCGCTGGTGACGACGGACAGCAGCTGCTCGTCGTCGGTCAGCCGCCAGCGGCCGAAGCCCTCGCCGAGGTCGGCGTTGAGATCGATCGGGGTCATGAGGCGCAGTCTCTCCTTTCCGGGCCGCTTCAGGCCACGCGGTACTGCTCGTCACGGGCGTCGGTGAGGAACATCTGCCCGGGCGCGTGGGTGATCGCGAACGGTGGGCGGGAGGCCATCACGACCGCCTGCGGAGTCACTCCGCAGGCCCAGAACACCGGGATGTCGTCCGGTTCGGCGTCCACCGCGTCACCGAAGTCGGGGTGCGCGAGGCTGCGGATGCCCAGCCCCGAGGGTTCCCCGCAGTGCACGGGGCTGCCGTGCACCGCGGGCATGAGGGCGCTCTCCCGGATCGCCGCGGCCAGGTGCTCGGGCGGGACCGGACGCATCGACACCACCATGGGGCCGTGCAGCCGCCCGGCCGGCCGGCACGGGCGCGCGGTCACGTACATGGAGACGTTGCGGCCCTGTTCGATGTGGCGCAGCGGGACGCCCGCCCCGGTGAGCGCCCACTCGAAGGTGAAACTGCACCCGATCAGGAACGAGACCAGATCGCCGCGCCAGCGGTCGACGACGTCCGTGGGCTCGTCCACCAACTCGCCGTGCTCCCACACCCGGTAGCGCGGGAGATCGGTGCGCAGATCCGCGCCCTCGGCGAGCGGGGTGGTCCAGGACCCGGCGTCGGTGACGTCGAGGACCGGGCAGGGCCCCGGGTTGCGCTGGCAGAACAGCAGCATGTCGTAGGCCCAGTCGGCGGGCACCGAGATCAGGTTGGCCTGGGTGTGTCCGGCGGCGATCCCGGCCGTCGGACCCGACACACCCGAACGGAACCTGGCCCGGGCCCTTTTGGGGGTCCAGGTGCGGGCGTGCTCGCCGAGCGGGTGCAACGGGCGCTCCTGGAACTCGCGTTGCGCGAAGGCCCGGGGAGGTACGGCGGTTGCCGGGTTCGCGGCAGCCGCGGAGACCGGGGCGGACGGAGGGGCCGGGGCCGGCCGGGAGGCCGTGGAGGCGGGGGACGACAGGGAGGGCGGGGAGGCGGGGGAGGACAGGGACGACGACAGGGAGGCCGCGGACGTCACAGGAGTTCCTTTCCACGGGTCTCGGGGAGGCCGATCAGCGCCAGGGCGGCGAGCGCGTAGCCGATCGCGCCGAAGACCAGGGCGCCGCCGACGCCCCAGCTGTCGGCCAGGAAGCCGACCACGGTGGGGAAGACGGCACCCACGGCGCGCCCGGTGTTGTAGGTGAAGCCCTGCCCGGTGCCGCGCACCGCCGACGGGTACAGCTCGCTGAGGAACGACCCGAAGCCGCTGAAGATCGCCGACATGCAGAAGCCGAGCGGGAAACCGAGCACGAGGAGAAGCGTGTTGGCGCCGCTCGGGAGGTTGGCGTAGACGAGGACGCAGACCGCGGAGAGGATCGCGAAGAGCAGGATGTTCCGCTTGCGGCCCAGCCTGTCGGTGAGGTACCCGCCGGTGAGGTAGCCGATGAAGGCCCCGGAGATCAGGAACGTGAGGTAACTGCCGGTGCCGACCACGGACAGACCCCGCTCCGTCTTCAGGTACGTGGGTACCCAGGTGGCCAGCGTGTAGTAGCCGCCCTGGACTCCGGTGGAGAGCAGTACCGCGAAGAACGTGGTGCGCAGCAGTCCGGGGGCGTCGGCCGTGGCCGGCTTGAAGATCGCCGTGAACGAGCCCTTGTCCGCGCTCCTCTCGCGCTCGGCGGCGGCCCCGGGGGCGTCCTGTACCCGGCGGCGCACCCAGACGACCAGCAGCGCGGGCAGCGCGCCGGTCCAGAACATCACGCGCCAGGCGAGGTCGTCGCCGAGGAACTGGAAGACGAGGGTGTAGACGAGCACCGCCAGCCCCCAGCCGACGGCCCAGGAGCTCTGGATCGCGCCGAGGGTACGGCCCCGGTGTTTCGGGCTCGCGTACTCGGCGACCAGGATCGCGCCGACCGCCCACTCCCCGCCGAACCCGAGGCCCTGAAGGGCGCGGAAGACCAGCAGCGTCTCGTAGTTGGGCGCGAATCCGCAGGCCACGGTGAACACGGCGTACGTGATCACGGTGATCATGAGTGCCTTGACGCGCCCGATCCGGTCCGCGACCACACCGGCGATCGCGCCGCCGACCGCCGAGACGACCAGGGTGACGGTGGTGAACAGGCCGGTCTGGCCGCTGTCCAGACCGAAGTACGCCGCCAGCGCGACCATGCTCAGCGGCAGGGTGAAGTAGTCGTACGAGTCGAGGGCGTAGCCGCCGAACGCGCCGGCGAAGGCCCGGCGGCCACGCGGGCCGAGGGCGCGCAGCCAGGCGAACGCGCCTTCCGGGGAGCCGGGTTCACCGGGGCCCGGAAGGGTGTCGGCGGTCAGGGCCTGGGAGGGAGGGGTCGTGCTCATGGGCACCTCGCAATGAGGGACGGAGGGTGCGTGGGGACTGAGCCGTGCCGTGCGTGCGGAAGGGGACGGGCGCCGGGTTCGGGCGATGCGTCCGGTGCCGCGCCGTCTGACCGCCAAGGTAGAGGATCGTTGAACGATCCTTCAATACCCGTGTTGTTTCGTTCCTGTATCTGCGATTGAATTCCGGGCATGGCAGAGCTGACCGGACTGGCCGACGACCGCGCCCTGCTGGGCCGCACCAGCACCGCCGAGCGGGTGGCCGACATCCTCAGGAGCCGGGTCGCCGAGGGGTACTTCCTGCCCGGGACGCGACTGTCCGAGGACAGCATCGGCGGGGCGCTCGGTGTGTCGCGCAACACACTGCGCGAGGCGTTCCGGCTGCTCACGCACGAACGGCTGCTCGTCCACGAGCTCAACCGCGGGGTCTTCGTGCGGGTGCTGACGGTCGAGGACGTCGAGGACATCTACCGCACCCGCACCCTCGTCGAGTGCGCCGTGGTCCGGGGGCTGGGCGAGCCGCCGTACGCCCTCGACGACCTCGCCCGCGCCGTCGAGGAGGGGCAGCGGGCCGCGCGCGAAGGTGACTGGAAAGCGGTGGGTACGGCCAACATCCACTTCCACCGGGAGCTGGTCGCGCTCGCCGGGAGCTCCCGCACCGACGAGGTGATGCGCAGCGTCTTCGCCGAACTGCGGCTCGCCTTCCACGTGGTGGACGACCCGCGGCGGCTGCACGAGCCGTACCTCGCCCGCAACCGTGAGATCCTCGGGACGCTCCGGGCCGGCGACCGCGACGAGGCCGAACGCCTGCTCGCGGTCTATCTCGACGACTCGCTCGAAAGGGTCGTGGAGGTCTACGCGCGGCGGGTGGCGGACGGCGCGCAGGGCATCGACTGAGGCGCGGGCGGCCCGTCGGCGCACGGCGGGGGCGGTCGCGCCGCGCACGTGGTGACGGGCGGTCGCTTCTGCGCCGTTTCGACCGTTGTCGGACCGAGGACCTAGTCTGTGCACCGTGACTTCGCCTGCATCGACGGACCGCGTTCCGCCCCAGCTCAGCGCGGCGCCGCGCCCCGCTCCGGGCCCGGCCGCCGACGAGGGCCTGGCGCGGCGGCTGCGCGCGCTCGCCTGCACCGCGCCGCTGCACGACCTGGACGTGCGCAAGGCGAATCTCGCGGGTGAGTACACGCTCTACGGGATGGCCGAGGTGGCGCTCGCCGCCATCGACCTCGTCACCCTGAACATGGACTTCGACACCGGAGCCGACCACGATCAGATAGTGGCCCGGCTCATGCCGCGCATCGCCGCGCAGGCACCCCGTCGCCCCGTCGCCGAGCACGAGCGGGTGGCCCGCTGGGTCCTGGAGAACCTGATCAACGTCGGCAGCGTCGACCGCGGCTTCCGGGCCGTGTACGGCACGTTCGCGCCCGACGGCTCCTATGTGCGCCGCGACTACGACTTCAAGCTGATCGAGGAGGTCCCCGGCTACGGGGGCACCGTCTACCTCCGGACGACGGACGAGGCGGTCAACGTCCTCGTCGGCGCCCTCGACACCGACGTGACCAGCGCGCAGATCGCCGCCGAGGTCAAGCTGGAGGTGCTGATCAGCCGCGGCCGGCTCGCCGACGCCCAGCTCGCCGCCGAACAGGCCCGCTACCGGACCGTGCAGTACGCGGAGACGCTCCGCAGGGCCCTCGACGCCACCCGGCGCAACGTGCGGGCCGTCGACTGGCTCCAGGCCGTGCCCGACATGATCGCCGAGGCCCTCGACCACGTCGCGGACCGCTACCGCCACGAGAACGCGATCCTCACCAACATCCGCAAGGCCCGCGACGAGTCCGAGGACCCCGAGCAGAAGCGCCGCGCCGCGGAGCTCGTCGACATCGTCAAGGACTGCATCCGCCGGCACACCCAGCTGCAGTCCCGGCTCCTGGAGGCCGGCCCCCTGTTCCGCGCCGAGCAGGACCGACAGGCCTTCGCGACCCCCATGACGACCGCCGGCATCGACCTCTACGGCCATCTCGTCGCCCCCCTGCTGCCGCTGCCCGTCGAGCGGGCGCGGCGCGTGACCGACGCCTTCTTCGCGCGCGGAACGGGTCTGCGCACCCCTGTCTCCGTGCGTGTCGGTGATCTCGTCGACCTCCTGCTGACCCCGCCCGTGGAGCGGGAGCACCTCGGCGCCGAGATGCCCGAGCCGGACCTGATCGCCACGCCGGACGACAGCCGCTTCAGCGAGGAGCAGCTCGCGAGCGCCATGGAACTGCTCGACCTGCCCGCCGACGCGCCGCGGCGGCTGTCCGGGCTGCTGGCGGAGGCACGCCGGCGCGATCCCGAACTGCCCTACCTGGTCGCTCTGTTGGCCGTCCACGCGGCCAGTCCGCCGGTCGGTACCGCCTACCGGCAGGGCGAGGAGAAGCTCCTGTTCGCCGTGGACGACGGGACCGAACTGGACGATCCGGAGTTCGGCGGTGCCGATCTCATCGTCGGGATGGCCCTGCTGGACGCGGCGGGGATGGCGGCGGACCGGAAGTGAACGCCTCGCCGCAAGCGCCGGGGAGCGGCGGGCCGCGCACGGCCCGCCGGCCGGTCGTGGCCGGCCGCACGGCCCGCCGCGTCCCGCACCGGGGCGCCCCCACCCCCGTACCTCTGAACAAGGAGCCCCTGCCGTGACCGAGCAGCACGTCGAGTGGAGCGAGCCGGACGTCGTCGCCGCGCCGGCGAACGCCCCCGTCACGCCCGCCGACGCCGCCGACGCCGCGCGGCTCGTCGCCTTCGGGCTCCAGCCCAAGCTGCAGCCCGCGCGCGACCAGGAGTACGCGGAGCTGCTGCGGCGCTACCGCGAGGACCCGCCCTTCGCGCGCCTCGCCGACGCCGTGGCCGCCGGGCTCGGCCTGGTCGTCCTGGAGGTGTCCGCACGCGCGGGGATGGCGGTCACCGCCGCCGAGGACTCCGTCTTCGCCGTCCGCATGGGCGACTACGCACGCCGTACGTCCGCCGACTCGGTGGACCGCTTCCTGCACGGCCTCGCCCACCTCGCCGTGGCCGCCCTGGCCTTCCCGCGCCCGGAGGACCTGGCCGACGACGGATACATCGGGCGCGTCTCGGTCAACGGCGTCGACGCGTTCGTACGGCAGGCCTGCCGCCGCCTGGAGGAGCGTGCCGAGGAGCTCGGCGAGAACACCGATCCGGCGACCGAGGCCCCGGGCCTCGAGGCGGCCTGGCGGATCTGGGCGCGGCGCAGTGCCACCGGCGCCACCAAGGACGCGCGAAGACTGGCCGGCTCGACCACCGGCATCGTCGGCAAGGCCGTCGCGTTCCTCACCGACTCCGGCTTCCTCCAGCGCACCGGCGACGACGCGGGCGGCACGTACCGCACGACCGCCCGCTACCAGCTCCAGGTCCGGGACATGGCGGGCAGTGCCGCGATGGCCGAGCTGCTGGAGCTGGGCGTCGTCCCGGTGACCGACGGCACCGCGAGCCTGCTGCCCGCCGAGGACGGTGACGACCTGGAGCCGGTGGCCGGCGCCGGACTGCCGTTCCACTCCTGACCCCCGCGTATCCGAAGAACCTCCCTACGTATCCGAAGTCCGACGACGAGAGTCCGCCGCCATGTACGAGCTGTCCCGGGTCCGCCTCTACTCCATCGGGCCGGCCGGTGCGCGCTACGCCGACACCGTGCTGGACCTGCGGGGTGTCGGCGAGCCCGTGCCCGACCCCGCGCCCATCCAGGCGGAGTTCTTCGAGGACGAGCCCGTCGGACCGCCGCGTCGGCCCGCGCCCGCGGGCGTGCTCTTCCTGGAGAACGGCGGCGGCAAGTCCGTACTGCTCAAGCTGATCTTCTCGGTGATGCTGCCGGGGCACCGCAACACCCTGGGCGGTGCCAGCTCCGGTGTGCTGCGCAAGTTCCTGCTCGCCGACGACTGCGGCCATGTCGCGCTGGAGTGGCAGCACACCCTGACCGGCGAGTGCGTCGTCGTCGGCAAGGCCAGCGAGTGGCGCGGGCGGCAGGTCTCCAACGACCCGCGGAAGTTCGCCGAGGCCTGGTACTCCTTCCGGCCCGGACCGGGCCTGAGCCTGGACAGTCTGCCCGTCGCCGAGGCGACCACCGTCCGCCCGTCCGTCGAGGGAGCGTCCGGCGCGCAGGGCCGGCGCCGCACCATGAAGGGCTTCCGGGACGCCATCACCGAGGCGGGCAAGGCCTACCCGCACCTGGAGGTGCACTGGGAGGAGATCCACGACCGCTGGAACGAGCACCTCGGCGACCTCGGCCTCGACCCCGAACTCTTCCGCTACCAGCGGGAGATGAACGCCGACGAAGGCGAGGCCGCCGGTCTCTTCGCCGTCAAGAAGGACTCCGACTTCACCGACCTGCTGCTCCGCGCGGTCACCGACACCCGTGACACGGACGGCCTCGCCGACCTCGTCGGCGGCTTCGGCAACAAGCTGGGGCGGCGCTCCGAGCTGATCGCCGAGCGGGATTTCACGGCCGGCTCCGCGGACCTGCTCGGACGCATCGTCGAGGCCGCCGACGCCCGCTCCCGCGCACGTGACATCCACGCGGCCGCCGAGCGGCGCACCCGCACCCTCGCCCGGCGCCTGTCCGCACGGGGTGTGCGGGAGCGGGTGCGCGCCGGAGAGCTCGCACAGCGCGTCACCGCCGCCGCGTACGCCGTCACCCACGCGGAGGGCGCCCGCGAGCGCAGCGCGCTGATCGCCGCGGAACTCGCTTACCGGCACGCCTCGTTGGCGCTCGCCGGAGCCGAGAAGTCGGCGGCCGCGCAGAAGCGCGAGCTCGCCGACGCGCGCACGCTGCACGCCTCCTGGCAGGCCGCCGAGCTCGTCCTGCGCCACCGGGCCGCCGCCGACCGCTCCGCGCGCGTGGCCGCCGCGATCCTCGAGGCCGAGCGGGACGCGGCACCCGCGCTCGCCGCCCGTGCCCGGGCCGCCGTCGACCTCGTCCGCGCCCTCCAGCGCGCCGCCGAGGGCGCCGAGGCGCTCGCCAACGAGGAGGAGGAGCGCTCCGCCGGGCTGCAGGAGCTCGGCGAGACCGCGTACGCCGACTCGACGGCCGCGGCCACCGCCGCCCAGCGCGCCCGCAGCGAGATCGGACACCTCCGCCAGCGGCTCAGCGAGGTCGAACAGGAGACCGCCGAGGCGGTCCGCGCGGGCTGGCTCGACGACACCGCCCCCGACGCCGACCCGGCCCGCGCCGCGCTCGCCGCCAGCGACGCCGAGAAGACCGCCGTCGCGGCCTGGGACACCGCCCGCGAGGCCTCGCGACGGGCCACGGAACACGCCAAGGAGGCGGCGTCCGCCGAGTCCCGCGCCGAACTGACGGCCGCCCGCGCGGCGGACGCGGCGACGGCGGCCGAGCGCGCGTACGACGGGGAGCGCCGAACCGCGGAAGGACTGGCGGGCGAGGAGCGGCTCGCCGAGCTGCTCAGCCTGCCGAGCGCCGGAGCCAGGGCACGCGGCGGGGTGCCGCTGCCCCGGACCGGCGCGGACTCCGCCGGCGCGATGACCGGCCGTCCGGGCCGGCCGGCGGGCGCGGGCGACGACACGGCCGGGCGCACCGGGCACTCCGGCGACCACGGCGGAGTCGGCGCCGACACCTCCACCGAACCCTGGTCCGCCGCCGAAGGCGCCCTCACCCCTGAGGAGTTGGACCACTACGCCGACGAGCTGCGGGCGCTCCTCGACGACGGTGTCTCCGCCGCCGAACGCCAGCTCTTCGAACTGCGGACCGCCGCGGCCGACGACGCGCGCATCCTCGGCGCCCTCGGCGACGGCGGACTGCTGCCGCCCGGCCCGGACGTGCTGGCCACGGTCGAGTACCTCGGCGAGCACGGCATCCCGGCGCTGCCCGGCTGGCGCTATCTCGCCCAGGCCGTCGACCCGGTCGACCACGCGCGGGTGCTCGCCGCCCGTCCGGAACTCGTCGACGGCGTGATCATCACGGACCCGGACACCCACGCACGGGCCCGCGAGGCGCTCACCGAGGCGGCGCTGCTGCCCCGCTCCGCCGTCGCCGTCGGCACCGCCGCCGCGCTGCTCGCCCCGACCCCGGCCGCCGACGCGGGAGACGGCGGGGTGTTCCTCGTCCCCCCGAACCCGGCCATGCACGACGAGCACGCCGCCGACGAAGAACGGCAGACCCTGCGTGCCCGCGCCACCGGCCGGGACGAGGAGATCCGCGTCCTGGCCGGCCGGCTCGCCAAGGACCGGGAACTGGCGGCGCGGCTCGCGTCCTGGCGCACGGGATGCCCGGCCGGCCGCCTCGTCGAGCTGGCCGCGGCCGCCCGGGAGACCCGCGCCTTCGCCGAGGAGACCGAGGCCGAACTCGCCGAGGCGCGTACGGTGCGGGCCGAGGCCGACGAGACCGCCGCCGAGGCCGCACTCGTACGTGACGAACGCCAGGACACCGCCCAGCGCGCCCGGCGTGCCGCCGACGCGCTCGCGGGCCTCGCCTTCCGGCTGCGCGAACGCGCCGGCTGGCAGGTGAAGCTGCGCGAACTCGCCGACGAGGCGACGGAGTCGGAGGCCCGGGCCCAGGCCTGCCTGGAGCGCGCCCGAGCCGCCGACGAGGACCGCCGCGCCACCCAGCGCGCCGCCGACGACGCCCGCCGCACGGCCCGCGCGCTGCGCGCCGAGCGCGCGGAGATCGCCGGCGCCCCCGACGACGTACCGCAGGACGCGCCCGACGCGCCGAAGTCGTCGCTGCCCGCCCTGCGCGAGGCCTACCGGGCCGCGTCGCAGCTGTACGAGAAGGTCGGCGTCGGCGCCGACCTGCGGGCCGAGCAGTCGCGGGCCGAGAGCGACGAGGGCGCGGCGCTGGCCGAGCTGGACCGGCTCAGCAACAAGGTGCGCACCCGCGCCGCGCAGCTGCTGGAGTCTCCGGACGGGTCCGACGGGCCGTCCCGGCAGGCCGCCGCCGCGCGGGCCGAGGAACTCGTACAGCTGCTGGAGACCCGGATGTCGACCGCGAGCGAGCAGCTCGGGCGGCTGCGCGGCGAGGCCGAGCGGCACGCGCCGGAGGACGGCGGGGCCCACACCGAGCTGTCGGAGGAACTGGTCCCGCGCGACGCCGAGCACGCGCAGACCCTGCTGCGCACGGCCACCGGTGAACTCGCCTCCCGCGCCGAGGCGTTGAACCAAGCCCGGGCGGCCCACGCCGAACTGCTCGACGCCCACCGCACCGCGGAGGACGCCGCCGGCGGCTTCGACGAGACGGCAGCCCTCCTGCGGGACCTGTTGCGCGAGCACTCCGACGAGGAGCAGGAGGAGCAGGAGCCCTACCCCGGCACTCTCGAAGAGGCCCGGCACGCCGCCGCGGAGACCCGCCGTTCCCTGCGCGGCTGCGCCGCCGACCTCTCCGCCGCCGAGGGCGCCGTCCGCGAGGCCGGCGACGTCCTCGTACGGCACGCCAACTCCACGCGCTACGAGCAGGTGCGCACCCCGGCCAGGCAGCAGATCCGCGAGCTGCCGGCCTCCGCGCTGCCCGAGCACGCCCAGCGGTGGGCGGACGCGTTCGCACCCCGACTGCGGGTCCTCACCGACGAGTTGGAGCAGCTGGAGCGCAACCGCGACTCGATCGTCGACCGGCTGCGCGGGCTCGTGGAGTCCTCCCTCGCCACACTGCGCTCCGCCCAGCGGCTGTCCCGGCTGCCCGAGGGGCTCGGCGAGTGGTCCGGACAGGAGTTCCTGCGGATCCGCTTCGAGGAGCCCGACCAGGCCACGCTGACCGAACGGCTCGGCGAGGTCGTCGACGAGGCCACCCGCGCGGCGGTCAAGAAGAACTCCGACATGCGCCGCGACGGCATGTCGCTGCTGCTCAGGGGTGTCGGCGCGGCGCTCCGGCCCAAGGGCGTCGCGGTGGAGATCCTGAAGCCGGACGCCGTGCTGCGCGCCGAGCGTGTTCCCGTCGGGCAGATGGGTGACGTGTTCTCCGGCGGGCAGTTGCTGACCGCCGCCATCGCGCTGTACTGCACGATGGCCGCGCTGCGCAGCAACGACCGGGGCCGCGACAAGCACCGGCACGCCGGCACACTCTTCCTCGACAACCCCATCGGGCGCGCCAACGCGACGTACCTGCTGGAGCTTCAGAGGGCCGTCTCGGACGCGCTCGGTGTCCAACTCCTCTACACCACGGGCCTGTTCGACACGACCGCGCTCGCCGAGTTCCCCCTCGTGATCCGGCTGCGCAACGACGCCGACCTGCGCGCCGGGCTCAAGTACATCAGCGTGGAGGAACACCTCCGGCCGGGACTGCCGCGTGAGGCCCCCGCCGGGGAGGCCGTGCACACGGAGATCACGGCGACGCGGATGTTCAAGCGCCCGGCGCCGGCCGCCCCTTAGGACGGAGGTGCCGGGCGCCCCGCACCCCGCGCGGCTACCCGTCCTCCTTCACCAGGTCCGCGCACTTCTCGCCGATCATCATCGTCGTGACGCAGGGGTTGACGGAGATGAGATCCGGCATCACCGAGCCGTCCGCGACCCGCAGACCCTCGACCCCCTTGACCCGCAGCCGCGCGTCGAGCGGGGCCGAGGGATCGTCGTCCGCGCCCATCTTCACGGTGCAGGACGGGTGGTAGACGGTGTTGTGGGTCTTGTGGATGTAGTCGAGCAGTTCGTCGTCCGTCCGGATGTCCGGGCCGGGGGCCAGTTCGGCCCCCGCCCAGCCGCTCAGCGCGGGCTGCGACGCGATCCGCCGGGCCAGCTTCAGCCCGTACGTCATCACGCGCACGTCGTGCTCGTGGGTGAAGTAGCGCGGATCGACCCTCGGCTTGTCCCGGTAGTCGCGGGTGCGCAGCCGCACCGTGCCGCGTGACTTCGCGCGGGTGACGTTCGGGGTGAGGCAGAAGGCGTTCTCGGTCGTGGGGAATCCGTGCCGGGCGGTGTTCATGTCGAACGGCACCGAGCCGTAGTGGTACATCAGGTCCGGCCGGTCCAGGCCCGGTTCGGTGTCGTAGAAGATGCCCGCCTCCCACCACTGGCTGGACGTGGTGGTCATCGGCTGCCGGGCCTCCCACATGATGACGCCCTCGGGATGGTCCTGGAGGTTCTCACCGACACCCGCCGAGTCCACCACGACGTCGACACCGACCTCGCGCAGATGCGCCGCCGGCCCGATCCCCGAAA
Organism: Streptomyces sp. NPDC059668; assembly: GCF_042734135.1. Lineage (NCBI taxonomy): Bacteria > Bacillati > Actinomycetota > Actinomycetes > Kitasatosporales > Streptomycetaceae > Streptomyces > Streptomyces sp. NPDC059668. The sequence continues at coordinate 45,156 of NZ_JBHWEL010000036.1, forward strand.
GCATCAGCAGCTTCGGCGAGTCGATGGACCCGCAGGACACGATCACCTCGCGCCGGGCGCGCACCGTCCTCGTGTGGATCAGGTCCGGGTCCAGGTACTCGGCGCCCACGCACCGCCGCCCCTCCAGGACGAGCTTCTTGGCGCGCACCCCCGTCCGTACCGAGAGGTTCGGCCGCTTGCCCATGACCGGGTGCAGATACGCGACCGACGAGGACTGGCGGACGTTGTTCTCGTCGGAGTTGATCTGGAACCAGTTGGCCCCGCGCACCACGGTCGTCCCGGTGTTGAAGGCCGTGACCGGTATGCCCGCCTGCGCGCACGCCTCCAGCAGCGCGCTGCCGCAGGGGTCCTCGCCCTTCAGCGTGCGCAGTTTCACCGGGCCGGTGCGTCCGTGGTGGTCACCGGGAGCGTCGTTGGACTCCAAACGCCGGTAGAGGGGGAAGAGTTCGGCGGCGCTCCACCCCGTACAGCCCGCGGCGGCCCAGTCGTCCAGGTCCTCGGCGGGGGCCCAGAAGGCGATGCAGGAGTTGTGCGAGGAGCAGCCTCCGAGCACCTTGGCCCTCGCGTGCCGCATGAAGCTGTTGCCGCTGGCCTGCGGTTCGACCGGGTAGTCCCAGTCGTAGCCGGACTCCAGCAGTCCCATCCAGCGTTCCAGTTTCAGGACGTCGTCGTCGCCGACGTCGCTGGGCCCCGCCTCCAGCACGCACACGGTGACGGCGGGGTTCTCGGAGAGCCGGGCCGCCACCACGTTGCCCGCCGTACCGCCGCCGACCACTACATAGTCGAACTCATCGACAGTCATGGAGAGTTGACCTCCTCGGGTTGCTTGCCGGCCGGTTGTCCGCCGGTCCTCACTCGGCGGCGGGGGCGATCAGGGGAGAGGCGGCGGAGGCGTCGGACCGGAGCTGGTGCTCGGCCAGCACCCCGGTGCGGTGCCGTTGCACGAACCAGTAGTAGGCGAAGCCGCCGCCCGCGACGACGGCGACGAACAGGACGGCGCCCCAGCGCAGGTACCAGTGGTACGGGGCGGCCGCGTTGTAGACCGCGGAACGCGGCCAGATGAGGTTGACCGTCATGGCCGCGCCCCAGATGACGGCGACGATGTTGACGAGCAGCCCCCAGCGCCCCAGCGAGAACTTGCCGTCGCCCGCCGGCCGCCACCTGCCGCGCAGCCGGGCGACCAGCATGGGTGCGGTGACCATCAGGTACGCCAGGTAGATCATGATGATGCCGATGCTGGTGACCACGGTGAAGATCTGCGGCTGACGGATGTTGACCACCAGGATCGCCAGCGCGAGGAGCCCGATGATCACGGTCGGCAGCACCGGTGTCCGGAACCGCGCGTTGACCTTGGCCAGCTTGGAGGAGGCGGGCAGGTTGTTGTCGCGGGCCATCGCGAAGGCCAGCCGGACCGCCGCCGTGTGCACGGCCAGCGCGCACACCGTGACCGCGATCAGCACGCACCACAGCATCGCCTTGCCGGCCGTCGGGCCGAGCACGTCGAGGACGATGAACTGCAGCCCGTCCGTGGAGAGCTTCTCGCCCTTCAGGCTGGACACGCTCATCAGCGCGAGGAGCAGCACGAGACCGCCGAGGACGAAGGAGGCGACGATGGCCCGGATGATGGCGCGCGGCGCGTTCCGTGACGGGTCGAGACACTCCTCACCGAGCGACGAGGCCGTGTCGAACCCGTACATCACGTAGGCGGACGCCAGCGAGGCCACCAGGAACGCGCCGAGATAGCCGAACGACTGCCCGTTCCCGGTGCCCTGGGTGTCCATCACCACCTGGGGGCCGCGGGTGATGTGCACCGCGAACAGGATGATCAGCACGACGGTGGCGATCAGCTCGATGAAGACGCCCGCGGTGTTGATGGTCGCCATCAGCTTCACGCCGAAGGCGTTGACGAGGGTGGTGAACAGGATCAGTACGGCGGCGAGCAGGACCGCGTTGGTGGCGACGTCGTACTTGCCCGTGCCGTCGCCCACGAACTGGAAGGTGGAGGAGATCTGCGGAAGCGTCAGCTGATAGGCGAGCGCGACGGCCGCGATCGACACGATGGACGCGAGCAGCATCATCCAGCCCGCGAGCCAGCCTATGTGTGGATTGCCCACCTTCTTCGACCAGTTGTAGACGGACCCGGCCACCGGATACCGGGCGGCGAGTTCGGCGAAGCAGAGCGCGACCATGAACTGGCCTATGAACACCATCGGCCAGGACCACCAGTAGGCGGGACCGCCACTGCCGTAGCCGAAGTAGAAGAGCTGGAAGGTGCCGGTGAGGATGGAGATGTAGCTGATGCCCGCGGCGAAGGTGTGGAAGTTGCCGAGGGTGCGCTTGAGTTCCGGCTTGTAGCCGAACTCGGAGAGTTCGGCGTCGTCGTTCTGGTCGGTGGTCGGTGGACGGGTGGTCATGAGCGGCCTCCTGGATCGGGGAGAGGGGCGCGGCTCGTGCGGGTGGAGTCGGGGGGTGGCAGCGGGCGGACAGGAAATCGGGGACAGGGAACAGGGGATTGGGGGCGGGGATCGCGGATCGGAGGGCAGCGGTTGGGTGGGGGAGTCGGGAGGGGCTCAGGAGGCCGTCAGGAAAGCACCGGGGATCACGCGAACCAGCCCTGCGGGGACGGATCGGTGTTGCGCCAGATGTGCTTCGCCTCGCGGTACTCGGCGAGGCCGGCCGGACCGAGTTCGCGTCCGAAGCCGGACTGCTTGAAGCCACCCCATTCGGCCTGCGGCACATAGGGGTGGTAGTCGTTGATCCAGACCGTCCCGAGCCGCAGCCGCGCCGCGACCCGCCGCGCCTTGGCCTCGTCGGTGGTGAACACGGCGCCCGCCAGGCCGTAGACGGTGTCGTTGGCGAGCCGTACGGCGTCCGCCTCGTCGCGGAAGCGTTCCACCGTCAGCACCGGACCGAAGGACTCGTCCTGGACCACGGACATGTCGCCCGTGCACTCGTCCAGCACGGTCGGCAGATAGTAGAACCCCTCGTCGAGCCCCTCGGGACGCCTGCCGCCACAGCGCAGCACCGCGCCCTCCGCGACACCGCGCTCGACGTACGCCTCGACCTTGGCGCGGTGCGCCGCCGAGACCAGCGGCCCGGTCTGCGCCTGCTCGTCGAACGGTCCGCCGAGCCGGATCAGCTCGGCGCGCCGCACGAGCTCGTCGACGAACCGGTCGTGCAGCGGGTCCTCGACCAGCAGCCGGGCCCCGGCCGAGCAGACCTGCCCGGAGTGCAGGAAGACCGCGGTCAGCGCCAGGTCGACCGCGGTCTCGAAGTCGGCGTCGGCGAAGACGATGTTGGGGTTCTTGCCGCCGAGTTCCAGGGCGACCTTCTTCACCGTCCCGGCCGCCGCGGCCATCAGCCGCCGACCCGTGTGCAGGCCACCGGTGAAGGAGACGAGGTCCACGTCCGGATGGTCGGCGAGCGGCGCGCCGGCCTCGGGTCCCGCGCCCAGCACGAGGTTGGCCGCTCCGGCCGGCAGCCCGGCCTCCTCGAGGAGCCGCATCAGATGGATCGCCGTGTGCGGGGTGAGCTCGCTCGGCTTGAGCACGAAGGTGTTGCCCGCTGCGAGCGCCGGCGCGACCTTCCAGGCCGTCTGCAGCAACGGATAGTTCCAGGGCGTGATCAGCGCGCAGACCCCGACGGGCTCGTACACGACCCGGCTGTCGACGCTCGCCGTGCCCGTGTCCACGACCCGGCCCGTCTCGGCCGAGGCGGCCCGGCCGAAGTAGCGGAAGCAGTTCGCGATGTCGTCGATGTCGTACTCGCTCTCGACGAGCCGTTTGCCGGTGTCGAGCGACTCGGCGCGGGCGAGCGCGTCCTTGTCCCGTACGAGGAGGTCGGCGACGCGCAGCAGCAGGTCGCCGCGGTCCGCCGCCGGGGTCGAGGGCCACGGACCCTCGTCGAAGGCACGGCGCGCGGCGGCGATCGCCTCGACCGTGTCCTTGCCGCCCGCCTCGTCGACGACCCCGACCAGGGAGCCGTCGGCGGGGCAGCGGATCTCGCGGGTGCGCTCGTCGAGAGCGCCCCGCCACGTACCGTCGATGAACAGGTCAGGCACGGGGACCTCCCAATCGCCGGATCAGCCACTCGTGGAAGATCCCGATGTGATGCTCGGTGGGCACCAGGACACCACCGTTCCGGTACGCCCGCGACGTCATCGCCGGCTGCGTACGCTCGCAGGCCTCGAAATCCTGTTCGTTCACCCGGTGGAAGAGCTCGACCGACCGGGACACGTCGGCGCCGGACTCCACGACCTCCGGCGCGTAGAGCCAGTCGCACTCGACGACCGTGCGGTCCTCGGCGAGCGGGAACATGCGGTGCAGGATGACATGGTCCGGGACCAGATTGATGAAGACCGTCGGTTTCACCGTGATCGCGTAGTAGCGGCGGTCCTGGTCGTCCGCGACGTCCGGCAGCCGGCCGAAGCCCTCGCTGCCGTCGACCGTGAACCCCCGGACGTCCTCGCCGAACTCGGCGCCGTGCCCGACGTAGTACTGGGCGGCGTAGCCCTCGGCGAACTCCGGGAGCACGTCGGTGAGCTCGGGGTGGATCGTGGCGCAGTGGTAGCACTCCATGAAGTTCTCGACGATCAGTTTCCAGTTCGCCTTCACGTCGTACCTGACGCGCCTGCCGAGTGCCAGCTTCTCGGTGCCGTAGTGCTCGATCGCCGCCGCGTCGCCCAGCCGCTCCACGGCCGCGCCCAGCACCGTCTCCTCGAAGGAGGGCGGCTCGTCTGCCAGGCACACCCAGGCGTAGCCGAGCCACTCGCGCAGCGCCACCCCGATCAGGCCGTACGCGACGCGGTCGACGTCCGGCATCTTCACCAGGTTCGGCGCGGCGACCAGCCTCCCATCGAGGCCGTAGGTCCAGGCGTGGTACGGGCACTGGAGATTGCGGCGGACCTCGCCCGACTCCTGCGTGCACAGCCGGGCCCCGCGATGCCGGCAGACGTTCAGGAAGGCCCGCAGGTCACCCGTGCGTGAGCGGGTGATCAGCACGCTCTCCCGGCCGATCTGCACGGTACGGAAGGCGCCGGGCCGCGCGAGATCCGCGGAGCGGACGGCACAGAACCACATCGACTCGAACAGGGACTCCTGTTCCTGCCGGAAGATCTCCGGGTCGGTGTAGTAGCGGCCGGGCAGGGTGGCGATCAGGCTCGGCGAGAGCGGGGAGCGGGAGACGGGGATCGTCGTCACGTGCGTACTCCTCAGGCGGGCGCGGCGGCGAGGCGGTGGGGGTCGAACAACCCGATCGGGTGATCGGTGGTGCCGGTCAGCGCGAGGTCGGCGAGGATCTCACCGACGACCGGCACGAACTTGAAGCCGTGCCCGGAGAACCCGCAGGCCACGGTCACGGTCTCCGGGTGCGCCGGATGGGGGGCGATGACGAAGTGCTCGTCGGGGGTGTTGGAGTACATGCAGGTGGCGGCCTTGAGAAAGGTGCCGGGCAGGTCGGGGATGCAGCGGGACATGTGGTCCGCCATGGCCCGGATCTCGTCCTCGTGGACCGTCCGGTCGATGGTCTCCGGGGTGGTCACGACGCCCTTGCGGAAGAAGGCGACCTTGGCGCCGAGCTCCGGCCCGTCGATGGAAGGGAAGCCGTACACCTGGACCCCGGCGGCGTCCTCCCAGATGTAGACGGGATGTTCTTCGGGCAGGAACGGCCGGACCCCGCCCCTGGGCTGGAACCAGTACATGACCTGCCGCTCGATGGTGAACGGCACCCCGAGGTCGGTCAGCAGCCGCGGCGCCCAGGCGCCCGGGCAGATCACCAGACGGCCCGCGGTGTAGGTGTTCTCGGCGGTGTGGACACGCACCCCGTCCCGGTAGGGCTCCCAGCGCGTCATCGGTTCCTCGAAGTGCAGGTCGGCCCCCTGCCGGGTGGCGAGCTGGAGGTGCGCCGCGACGGTGTTCTCGGGGCGGACCAGCCCGGCCCGTGCCTCGTACAGCGCGACCTCGTCGTCGTCCGGGTCCAGGGTCGGGAAGCGACGGCGGATCTCCGGGGCGTCCAGCATCTCGTGGGGCAGGTCCCACCGCTCGGCGGAGAGCAGCGAACCCGCGACCGTCCGCGAGTCGGGACGGCCGATCATCACACCGCCGCAGAGGGTGGCGATCTCCCGGCCCGTCGCCCGCTCCAGCTCCTCGTACAGCTCGTACGAGCGCAGCAGCAGGGGTACGTACGCCGGGTCCTCGAAGTAGGACTGCCGGGTGATGCGCGAACCGCCGTGGCTGGAGCCGCGGTTGTGGACCGGGCCGAACTTCTCCAGGCCGAGCACGCGGGCGCCGCGTGCCGACAGATGATGGGCGGCGGCGCTGCCCATGCCGCCGAGACCGATCACGATCACGTCGTAGGTGGGGGACACGGGGACCTCCTGGGCGGGTGGGGACGTGCGCGGGCTTCTCAGCGGCGGATGCGGGTCATCTTCGGGTCGAAGAGCGGTTCGTCGGCGACGGTGGCCGGGATCTTCTCGCCGAAGTACTCGATGTGCACGCCCGTGCCGGCGGCGAGCACCGGCAGCCAGGCGTAGGCGACACAACGGCCCAGCGTGTAGCCGTACGAGGCGCTGGTCACGTACCCCGCCGGGGCGCCCTCGACGTGGACGGGCTCCTTGCCGAGCACGACGGACGCCGGGTCGTCCAGGAGCAGGGGGGTCAGCCTGCGGGCCGGCGCCGCCGCCGCGAGGCCCTGCAACGCCTCCTGGCCGACGAAACCGTCCTTGTCCATACGGACCGCGAAGCCGACGCCCGCCTCGAACGGGTTGTGCTCGTCGGTCATGTCGGTGCCCCAGGCGCGGTAACCCTTCTCCAGCCGGAGACTGTTGAAGGCCGACCGGCCGGCCGCGACCACGCCGAGCGGCCGGCCCGCCTCCCACAGGGTGTCCCAGAGCCTGAGCCCCAGATCGGCGGTGGTGTACAGCTCCCAGCCCAGCTCACCCACGTACGACAGGCGCATCGCGGTCACCGGGACGTGCCCCAGGTACGTCTCCTTCGCGCGGAAGTAGCCGAAGCCCTCGTGCGAGAAGTCGTCGCGGGTCAGCGGCTGGACGAGGTCCCTGGCGAGCGGGCCCCAGACACCGACGCAGCAGGTGCCGGAGGTGATGTCCCGGATGTGCACGTCGTCGGGGGCGTGCCGGGCCAGCCAGTCCAGGTCGGCGGGGGAGTTGGCGCCCACCTGGAAGCGGGCGGGGGCGAGCCGCGCGACGGTGAGGTCGGAGCGAATGCCGCCCGTCCCGTCGAGGAGCAGGGTGTAGGTGATCGCGCCGGGCTTCTTGCGGAGGTTGTTGCTGGTCATGCGCTGGAGGAAGTCGAGGGCACCGGCGCCGGTGACTTCGAGACGGCGCAGCGGGGTCATGTCGTACAGCGCGACCCCTTCGCGCGTCGCCTTCGCCTCGGCCGCCGCGATCGGCGACCAGAAACGCGACGACCAGGCGTCCCGCTCCGGGAGCTCCAGGCCCTCCAGCAGCGGGGCGTTCGCCTCGTACCAGTGCGGGCGCTCCCAGCCGCCGCCCTCGAGGAAGTACGCGCCGAGCTCCCGTTGCCTCGCGTGGAACGGGCTGACCCGCAGGGGACGGGGTTCCTCCATCGGCTGGAGCGGGTGCAGGACGTCGTACACCTCGACGAACTGCCGCGCACCGCGCTCACGGACGTACGACGGTGAGCGCTGCGCGTCCTCGAAGCGTGTGAGGTCGCATTCGTGCAGGTCGAGGGAGGCGCGACCGTCGACCATCCACTCGGCGACGGCCTTCGCCACCCCCGCGGAGTGGGTGACCCAGACGGCCTCGGCCAGCCAGAAGCCGCGCAGCGCGCGCGACTCGCCGAGCACGGGCATGCCGTCCGGGGTGAAGGAGAAGACGCCGTTGAAGCCCTCCTCGATCTCCGTGTCGCGCAGGGCGGGCAGCAGCCGGCGGCAGTCCTCCCAGCTCGGCGCCCAGTCCTCCTCGGTGAACGGGTACGAGGACGGCATCGGCATGTCGTGCGCGCGCGCCTCGTCGTAGCGGAGGACGGCGAACGGGTCGACCGGCAGCGGCCGGTGGGCGTAGCTGCCGATACCGAGGCGGTCGGTGTGCTCGCGGAAGTAGAGGTCGCGGTCCTGGAAACGGAGGATGGGCCTCGACGCCTCGGCGGTGGCGCCGGCCAGCTCGGGAAGCCGCCTGGTCTTCGCGTACTGGTGGGCGAGCGGCTGCAGGGGTACGTCGACCCCGGCCATCCGTCCGATCACCGGTCCCCAGAATCCGGCCGCCGAGACGACGTGGTCGGCGGGGAAAATGCCGCGGTCGGTGACGACGGCGGTGACCCTGCCCTCCGCCCGCTCGATGCCGACGACCGTGTGCCGGTCCAGGAAGCGCGCGCCTCGCGCGGTGGCACGCTCGGTCTGGGCGCGGGCCGCGAGCAGTGCGCGGGCCAGACCGTCGTCGGGGGTGTGGAAGCCCCCGAGCACCGCCGACCGGTCGATGAGCGGCCACAGTTCCCGGCAGCGCGCCGCACTGACGATCTCGCCGCGGACACCCCAGGCGGCGGCGTAACCGGCCCTGCGGTGCAGGTCGGCGAGGCGCTGGGGTGTGGTCGCGAGCTCCAGGCCGCCGACCTGGTCGAAACACGGCACGCCGTCGACGCCGAGGGAGGAGAACTTCTCCACGGTGTAGCGGGCGAACGCGGTGAGGGTCCTGGACGGGCTGGTCTGGAACACCAGGCCCGGCGCGTGCGAGGTGGAGCCGCCCGGGGCGGACAGCGGCCCCTGTTCGAGAACGGTGACGTCGGTCCAGCCGCGGGCGGTCAGCTCGTCGGCGAGGGAGCAGCCGACGATGCCGGCGCCGATGACGACGACACGGGGACGGGTGGTGGGTGTGCTGGACATGCCCCTCCTTGCCGGGGTGGGGAACGAACGCGCTGGGGGTGCGGGCCGGGGCGCCCTGATGGAGCGGGCGCGTGGACCAGGGGCGGGCGTGGCCTAGGCGGCGGGTGCGGGCCGGCCACGGGAGAGGCGGCGGGTCGTGCCGTCCGGTGCGAGGACCTCGGTGGTCCCGGCGTTCACAGGACCACCACCGAGCGCAGCACATCACCGCGCCGCATCTTCGCGAACGCCTCCTCCACCTGGTCGAGCGCGATGGTCTCGGAGACGAACGCGTTGAGGTCCAGCAGGCCGTACAGGTACTGGTCGATGAGGTACGGGAAGTCCCGGCTCGGCAGACAGTCCCCGTACCAGGACGACTTGAGCGCGCCGCCGCGGGAGAACAGGTCGATCAGCGGAAGGTCGATCCTCATCTCCGGGTCGGGGACGCCCACCTGGACGAGCACACCGGCGTGGTCGCGCATGTAGAACGCCTGTCTGTACGTCTCCGGGAGGCCCACCGCGTCGATGGCGATGTCGACTCCGAAACCGTCCGTGAGGGCCCGCACGGCCTCGACCGGGTCCGTGCCGCGCGAGTTCACCGTGTGGGTCGCGCCGAACTTCTCCGCCTGGTCGAGCTTCTTGTCGTCGATGTCGACCGCGATGACCTTCATGGCGCCGTTGAGACAGGCGCCGGCGATCGCCGCGTTGCCGACACCGCCGCACCCGATGACGGCGACGGTGTCACCGCGGCCCACGTTGCCGGTGTTGACCGCGGCTCCGTATCCGGCCATCACGCCGCAGCCGATCAGGCCCGCCGCCTCCGGGCGGGCGGCCGGGTCGACCTTCACCGCCTGCCCGGCCGCCACCAGGGTCTTCTCGGCGAAGGCACCGATACCGAGGGCGTTGCTGAGCGGAGTGCCGTCGAGGAGTGTCAGGGGCTGGGCGGCGTTGCGGGAGTCGAAGCAGTACCAGGGGCGGCCACGGCGACAGGAGCGACAGGTTCCGCAGGGTGCCCGCCAGGCGAGGACGACGTAGTCGCCGGGGACGAGGTCGGTGACGCCCTCTCCGACCGCCTCGATCGTGCCGGCCGCCTCATGGCCGAGCAGGAAGGGGAAGTCGTCGGTGATCGCGCCCTCCCGGTAGTGCAGATCCGTGTGGCAGACACCGCAGGCCTGGACGTCGACGAGCACCTCACCGGGGCCCGGGTCGGGGACGACGACGGTCCGCACCTCGACCGGTGCGCCCTTCTTGACAGCGACTACGGCACGGACCTCGTGTGGCACGACAAGCTCCTCTGCTGTTGCGCATTGCACTATGGGTTGCGCGATGAGGAACATCTTGAGAACGCCGTCAGCGAGCCGTCAAGAGGTGGGAGTTAACCCTTGGCAAAAGGAACGGGGTGCCCGAAACCTGACGGACACACAGGGCGGCGGGGCCCGGGATCATCCCGGTCCCCGCGTCGTGCGGAGGCGACGGATCCGCACGATTCCGCCACGGCGCGAACCCTCGTCGGATGCGCGTGCGACCCTGCCGCGCAAGGGGTGAACGCCGGGCTCGGCCCTCGCCCCGGCGCGGGTGACCCCGGCGTCGCGGCGGTCCCGCCGGCGCCCCGGCGGCTCTCAGAAGCCGTACCCCATGCGCCGTGACAACTCGGCCCCCGCCGCCACCGTCCGCTTGGACAGCTCCGGCAGCCGGTCGACGTTCAGCCGGTAGACCGGCCCCGACACGCTGATCGCCGCGATCACCTTGCCGTCGTGGGCGCGGACCGGCGCGGCCACGGCGGTGAGGCCGAGCTCCAACTCCTCGACGGTGACGCCGTAGCCCTGTTCGATCACGGCGTCCAGCTCGGCGCGCAGGGTGGAGGGACCCGTGATCGTGCGCTCCGTGAAGCGCGGCAGCGGCCTCGCGAGCAGGCCTTCGCGCAGTGTGGGCGGCATGTGCGCGAGCAGCACCTTCCCACTGGAGGTGGCGTGCAACGGGGTGCGCCTGCCCAGCCAGTTCTGCGCGGTGACCGACGCGGTGCCGCGGGCCTGCATGATGTTGACCGCCGCGTCGTCGTCCAGGACCGCGATGTTGACCGTCTCGCCCAGCTCGTCGGCGAGTTCGCGGCAGACCGGGACGCCCTCCTGGGAGATGTCCAGGCGCACCGCCGCCGCTCCCGCCAGCCGCAGTACGGCGGCCCCCAGGTAGTACTTCCCGCGGTCCTTTGCCTGGGCCACCAGGCCGCGGTTCTCCAGGACGCCGAGGAGGCGGAAGGCCGTGGACTTGTGCACGTCCAGCTCCTCGGCGATCTCGGTGACACCGGCCTCGCCGAGCCGGGCGAGGATCTCCAGCACGCTCACGGCGCGGTCCACCGACTGGACGGCGCTGCCCGCGCCCCTGCCGTTCCGCTTCTCGGGAAGACCCTCGGAGTGCTCGGCCTGCTTCTGCGTGCGGGTCATAGCTCGACTCTCACCACCTGGCAGCCCGGTTTGGGCCGCATCTGCGGGAAGCCCTTGACGTGACGGGACCCCCGCGCGGATTCTGTTGCGCATAGCGCTCCCTCGTGCGCCATGCGAAACATCATGTTACCGAAGCGTCCGGAACCGGAAAGGTGTCCGGACCACCTGGACCAGGAGGTCCCGGACGGAGAGTCCCGGACCGAGAGGGGGGCCCATGATTCCCGTCTGCCGCCTTGCCGACCTCCCCGCGGGCGCGTCCGTCCGTGTCGACATCACGCCGCCCGTCGCCGTGTTCAACGCCGACGGCCGGCTCTACGCCGTCGACGACACCTGCACCCACCAGGACGCCTCCCTCTCGGAGGGCTGGCTGGAAGGCTGCCTGGTGGAGTGCCCCCTGCACGCCGCCTCCTTCGATCTCCGTACGGGGCAGCCGACATGCCTTCCGGCACGGCGTCCCGTCCGCACCCACCGCGTCACCGTCGACGACGGAATCATCCACGTCCACCTGGCCGCGGAGGAGGGCACCGCCGCATGAGGACCGTGACCGTCGTCGGTGCCTCGCTCTCCGGTCTCTACGCCGCCCGGGAACTCCGGGCCCAGGGCTTCGACGGCCGCCTGGTGATCGTCGGCGACGAGACCCACGCCCCGTACGACCGTCCGCCGCTGTCCAAGGACTTCCTCACCGGCCGCGCCGACGAGACCCGACTCGCCCTGACCGACGCCGAGGAGACCGCCGGACTCGACGCCGAGTGGCTGCTCGGCGTACGCGCCCGCGCTCTCGACGCCCGCGGCCGCACCGTCCTCCTCAACGACGGCCGTACCGTCCCCACGGACGGCGTGGTCATCGCCACCGGCGCCTCGGCCCGCCGTCTTCCAGGAGACGGCCTCACCGGTGTGCACACCCTGCGCACCCTCGACGACGCCCGCGCCCTGCGCGAGGAACTCGTCCACGGAGCGCGCCGCGTCGTCGTCATCGGCGGTGGTTTCATCGGCGCCGAGACCGCGTCCTCCTGTGCCGGGCTCGGTCACGACGTCACCGTCGTCGAGGCCGCCCCGCTGCCTCTCGTCCTCCCTCTCGGTCCTGAAATGGCCGCCGTGTGCGCCGCGTTGCACCGGCGCGGCGGCGTGGAGCTGGTGACCGGTGTCGGCGTCGCCGCGCTGCGGGGGAGCGGGACCACCCCGAGCCGGGGCCGCGCCGCGACCGGTTCGGGGCGCGCCCAGGACGGCCCGGCCGGTCCCGCCGTCACCGGTGTGGAGCTCTCCGACGGCCGGATCCTGCCTGCCGACGTCGTGATCGTCGGTATCGGAGCCACCCCCAACACCGCCTGGCTGGCCGGTTCCACCCTCGCCCTGGGCGACGGCGTCCTGTGCAACGACGGATGCGTCACCGGGCTGCCCCAAGTGGTCGCCGTCGGCGACGTCGCCCGCGTCGGGGGCACCCGGGCCGAGCACTGGACCTCCGCCACGGAACAACCGCGCGTCGCGGTGGGCAACCTGCTCGCCGGACGCACCGTCGGGACCGTACGCTCCCTGCCCTACTTCTGGTCCGATCAGTACGGCGCGCGCATCCAGTTCGCGGGGCTCCGGCAGAAGGCGGACACCGTCCGGATCGCCGAGGGCACCGTCGAGGACGGCGCACCGGGCGAGGACGGTCTCCTCGCCCTGTACGAACGCGACGGCCGCACGACCGCCGTGCTCTCCGTCGACCGCCCGCGCCCGTTCATGAGGGCTCGGCGTCAACTGGCCCACGAGCAGGGCCCGGTGGAGCCGGCCGCCGTCACGAACCCCTGACGGGTGTCCGAGCGATGAACCGACGGTGACCCGGACGGCGATCCGACAGCGACCCCATGCACGCGGGACGGGGGCGGTCCGATGGCCCGGGCCCGGAACGGCGTCCGGGACCCGGTCCTCGAGAGCGTGAGACCCCGGAGTGCGGCGTCGGCAGACGTGACCTCGGGACGCGGACGTCAGAGGTGCCGCCGACGCCGATCCCGGGGAGCCGACCTCAGAGATTCAGGGATTCAGAGATCTCGGAGATGCCGGGCTCCGGGCCCGAACCCCAGGCCCCGACCCCCAGTCCCCGAACTCCAGGCCCGGACCCCAGGCTTCGAACTCACGGGTGCGACAACCGCCCGGCGCCGCCCCGCCGCTGTATCCGCTCCTGCGCCCGCTCCGTCGAACGGGCCTGCCGGCGTGCCCGGCGCCGCTCGCGCCGCAGGGCACGGGCGGTGCTGCTCGGCTCCGACACCACGCCGTTCCGCTGGTTCCACACCTGCCGGGTGACCCAGACATCGAGGACGGCCCAGGTCGCCACGACCGTGCTGGCCACGCTGCTGAGGACCATGGGGAAGGCCAGCCAGGAATCCGCCATCGTGGACAGGAAGGCGGTCACCGCCTGGATCAGTGTCACGGCGATGATGATGACCGCCCGTACAGCCGCCGTCCTCACCGGGTCGGGCAGCCGCCGACGACGCGCCGGCTCCTCGATCCACAACGGCCGGTAGTACTCCTGCACTTCGTGCGCGGCGACACCCCGGCCCGCCGCACCGCGACCGCTCGCCGCGCCCCGCGCACCGGCGGCCACTCCCGTCCCCTCCATGTGCCCGTGTCCGTCGGCTGCGCCACCGGGCCTGCCCGCGTGCCCGTGCTCACGGGGCGCCGTGGCAGGGCCGCGCCCTGCGTGTCCATTCCCGACGGTGGTGCGGGTCCCACCGTCCCGGGCGGCGGCCTGCCGTCCGATCAGGGGGTCCTGCTCCTGACGTGTGGTACCCCGCCCGCCCGGCCGCTCGGCCGTGGCAACTCTCGGTCCGCTCACTTCGCGGGATCCGTCCGTCGCCGCGTGCCCCCCATCCACTCGATCGCGCCCGTCCACCGGGCTGTCCCGATCCGATGCCTGTGCGGTTCCGCGCTCCGCCACCGGTGCCGCAACACCGCTCCCGGACGCCCCGTGCCGCTCCGCCGTGCCCATCAACTCGTCACTCCCCACCGCCCAGCAGCCCCCTCGCACACGTGCCGTACGACACCTGCTCCCCAGTGGCTGCCCGGCTTGCGCTGCTTTACGCCGCCTGGACGCGCAATGCGGCCCCTGTGGCCGATTCCGCCCCCATCTCCCGTACAGAAAGACGAACGGAGTGCCCCGAAGATTCCCCGCCGGGGAAAAAATCCGGCCAACTGACCAAGTCCATCGGTCCGATGCGATGCGCTCACACGTACGGGAATCCGGGAGGCAATCTCACCCAATGGACGGACAACTACCCATCTCCGGTTCCCGGAAGCGCGTGGATTCCGTGACCTTCACCTCGGGCGGCCGCCCGGACAGCCCTTCGAGTTACCTGTGAGTCAGTAGTAGGCTCACGCCGTTTGTTGACGCACAGGTGTGCCCCCGGGCCGGAGGGGGCCGAGCTGGGGGAGGCCATGCGCTTTCGCGGGAAGTCCATCCGCCGGAAGATCGTGGCGCTGCTCCTGGTGCCGCTCCTCTCCCTGACGGGTATCTGGGCCTTCGCGACGGTCATCACCGGGCGCGAGGCGAACCAGTTGTTCCACGTGTCCGACGTGGTCGAGAAGATCGGCTATCCCACCGAGGACGCCGTCGGTGTCCTCCAGCAGGAACGCCGCCAGACACTCGTCTATCTCGCCGATCCCCGTGCGTCCGAGGCGCTGACCGCGCTGCGGCACAGCCGGACCGTCACCGACCGGGCCGTGGCGAAGGTCAGGGCGAACGCCAAGAGCGACGGCATGGCCGAGGAGATGGGCGCGGGCACCGACGAGCGCCTCACCATCATGCTGGACGCCCTCGACGGCATCGACTCGCTGCGCCGCAGCGTCGAGGAGGGCACCGTCAACCGGGCCCAGGCCCTCGACCTCTACAACCGTCTCGTCGACCCCTGCTACACGCTGGTCTCCAACCTCCACCTGGTCGACAACGTGGAGATGGACAAGCAGGGCCGCGCCCTCGTCAACATCGACATCGCCCGCGAACTGCTCTCCCGCGAGGACGCCCTCCTCGGGTCCGCACTGGTCGCGGGGCGCGTCACCGGGGACGAGATCCGCGACATCTCCGATCTCGTCGCCCAGCGCACGCTGCTCTACGACGTCAGCCTGCCGCTGCTGCCCGACGCGGAGAGCGAGCGCTACGAGAGCTACTGGAAGAACGCCGACACGGCGCCCCTGCGCGTTGCCGAGCAAGCAGTCGTCACCTCCCCGGCAGGTTCGCCCCACGGTGTCACGGCGAAGAGCTGGGACCGCGCCGCCGGGCATGTGCTCGACGAACTCGGCGACCTCGACGACGCGGCGGCCGACAGCTACCACGACCGGGTCCGGCCCGTGGCCACGGGAGTCATCGTCAAGGCCGCCATCGCGGGCGTCCTCGGACTCGTAGCCGTGCTGGTCTCGCTCGTCATGTCCGTCCGCATCGGCCGCAGCCTCATCCGTGACCTGGGCCGACTGCGCCTGGAGGCCCACGAGGTCTCCGGCGTCCGGCTGCCCAGCGTGATGCGCCGGCTCTCCGCGGGCGAGAAGGTCGACGTCGAGACCGAAGCGCCGCGCCTGGAGTACGACAGGAACGAGATCGGCGAGGTCGGCCAGGCCCTCAACACCCTCCAGCGCGCCGCTGTCGAGGCCGCCGTCAAGCAGTCCGAACTGCGCGACGGCGTCTCCGAGGTCTTCGTCAACCTCGCCCGCCGCAGTCAGGTACTGCTCCACAAACAGCTCACCCTGCTCGACACCATGGAGCGCAGGACCGAGGACACCGACGAACTCGCCGACCTGTTCCGCCTGGACCACCTGACCACGCGCATGCGCCGGCACGCCGAGGGGCTGGTCATCCTCTCCGGCGCCGCCCCCTCCCGGCAGTGGCGCAAGCCCGTCCAGCTCATGGACATCGTCCGCGCCGCCGTCGCCGAGGTCGAGGACTACGAGCGCATCGAGGTACGCCGGCTGCCCCGCGTCGCCGTCACCGGGCCGGCGGTGGCCGACATCACTCACCTCGTGGCCGAACTCCTGGAGAACGCCACGGTGTTCTCGCCCCCGCACACGGCCGTGCAGGTCATCGGCGAGCGCGTCGCCAACGGCTTCACCCTGGAGATCCACGACCGCGGTCTCGGCATGGCGGCCGAAGCACTCCTCGACGCCAATCTGCGGCTCGCCGAGACCCCCGAGTTCGAGCTCTCCGACACCGACCGGCTCGGTCTCTTCGTCGTCAGCAGGCTCGCCCAGCGGCAGAACGTCCGCGTCTCCCTCCAGCCGTCCCCGTACGGCGGCACGACCGCCATCGTCTTCCTTCCCGACGCGCTCCTCACGGACGACGTGCCGGACACCAACGGCATCGGCTTCCGACTGGACCGTGCGCTGCCCTCGAAGGAGGGCAAGGTCGAGGCGGACCGCAAGGCGGCGCTGTCCGAGGTCCCGGTACGCCTCCCCGGTCTGCCCGCCTCGATCCTGGACGGGCCGGTCGAACTGGAGGCGCCGGTGGAGCTCGACGCCCTCGGCGGATTCCCGGACGCCCTCGGCGAGGACGCCGAACAGGAGGGTCTGTTCGGGCCACGGCGCTCCCTCGCCGGCGGACCGGTCGAGCACCACCAGCCGGCCCCCGAGGGGCAGGACGAGACGGCCCGCTCCGGTGGGGACCGTCCGGACGCTCCGGTACCGCTGCCGCGACGCAGGTCCCCCAAACTCGTCAGCTCGCACGGCCGTCCCGTCACCCGGACACGGTCCCGGCGCGGTGAGACGGACGAGCGGACCGCCGAGGCTTCGGAGCCGGCCAAGCGTCTGGAACCGGTCGAACCGCTCGGTCTCGCGAGCGTCGCCGAGCGCGAGAGCGCGAAGCCGTCGGCCGTGCGGCGTGCCGAACGCACCGACACCGCCGCGCGCCGCAACGGTGAACGCGCCGAGGGCGCCACCACCCGCTCCGGCCTGCCGGCCCCCCGGTCCGAGACGCCCGCCCCCGGCCAGGCGTCCCCCGGCCTCCCGAGGCGCACCCGTCGCCCTGCCCCGCCGCAGACCACGGCCGGGACCGGGACCGGCCCGAGCCCCGACACCACGGCCGAAGGGGCGGAACCGGGTTCGGGCCCCCTGCCCCGGCGTGTCCGACAGACCCATCTGGCCCCGCAGTTGAAGGACGGCCTCGATCGGCGCGGCGAGCGCGAGGGGGCCGTCGCCCACCGCGGCCCGGACCCCGCCGATCGTGACGCCGAAGAGGTACGCAACCGGATGGCCTCGCTCCAGCGCGGCTGGCGGCGTGGCCGCGAGGAGAACGCCGTGGGCGACCAGGCCCAGGACGGCACAGCACCAGGAACCACGGAGGGGGACGGACGATGACAGCGCCGAAGACGACAGGGCCCATCGGGACGGGCACGGCGTCGGGAGAGCTGAACTGGCTCCTCGACGATCTGGTGGACCGCGTCGCCAGTATCCGCAAGGCGATCGTGCTCTCCGGCGACGGCCTGCCCACCGGGGCGTCCAAGGACCTGACCCGGGAGGACAGCGAGCACCTGGCCGCCGTCGCCTCCGGCTTCCACAGCCTGGCCAAGGGGGTCGGGCGGCACTTCGAGGCGGGCGGCGTCCGGCAGACCGTCGTCGAGCTGGAGAACGCCTTCCTCTTCGTCACGGCCGCAGGCGACGGCAGCTGCCTCGCCGTGTTCTCGGACGCCGACTCCGACGTGGGCCAGGTCGCCTACGAGATGACACTCCTGGTGAAGCGGGTCGGCGCACATCTGGCCGCCGCTCCACGCACCGATCTGCCCTTGGGCGGGTAGTGGGATGGCATGAGCGGAGACGGACAGGGAACAAGCCACTGGTTCGACGACGACGCCGGACCGGTGGTCCGGCCCTATGCCATGACACGCGGCCGCACCACCAGCCCGGCCCAGCATCGCCTCGACCTGATCGCCGTGGTCGTCGCCCAGGCCCACGCCGACGACCCCGAAGCCGACCACAGCCTGTCCCCGGAACACGTGGACATAGTCGAACTCTGCCGCGACACGCCCCAGTCGGTCGCCGAACTCGCCGCCGGGCTCGACCTCCCCATCGGAGTGGTACGCGTCCTGATCGGCGACCTCGTGCACGAGGAAATGGTCCGTGTGACACGTCCGGTGCCCCCTGCCGAGCTGCCGGACGAGAGTATTCTGCGCGACGTGATCAACGGCCTCCGGGCGCTCTGAGCTGGGCGGAAGCGGGGAGAACAAGTGACTGGCTGGCAGTTCTGGGTGGACCGGGGCGGCACCTTCACCGACATCGTCGCGCGGCGCCCGGACGGCCGACTCCTCACGCACAAACTGCTCTCCGACAACCCGGCCCGGTACACCGACGCCGCGGTGGCGGGCGTACGCGAACTCCTCGGTGCGGACGGCCGGGACACCCGGGACACACCCGTCGACGCCGTCCGTATGGGCACCACCGTCGCCACCAACGCCCTCCTGGAACGCAAGGGGGAGCGCACCCTTCTCGTCATCACCCGCGGCTTCGGGGACGCCCTGCGCATCGCCTACCAGAACCGCCCCCGCATCTTCGCCCGAGCCATCGAACTGCCCGAGCCGCTCTACGACCGCGTCGTCGAGGTCGACGAGCGGATCGCCGCCGACGGCACCGTCCTGCGCGCCCCCGACCTCGACGCCCTCGCCGCGCCCCTCCGGGAGGCGTACGACTCCGGTATCCGCGCGGTCGCGGTCGTCTGCATGCACAGTCACCTCCACCCCGCCCACGAGCAGGCCGTCGGCGAACTGGCGGCCGCGGTCGGATTCCCGCAGATCTCGCTCTCCAGCGAGGTCAGCCCGCTGATGAGGCTGGTCCCGCGAGGTGACACGGCGGTCGTGGACGCGTACCTGTCGCCGGTGCTGCGCCGCTACGTCCAGCAGGTCGCCGGTGAACTCCGGGGCGTGCGGCTGATGTTCATGCAGTCCAACGGAGGGCTCACCGAAGCCGGGCAGTTCCGCGGCAAGGACGCCATCCTTTCCGGGCCCGCGGGGGGCATCGTCGGCATGGCCCGGATGTCGCAGCTCGCCGGCTTCGACCGCGTCATCGGCTTCGACATGGGCGGCACCTCCACGGACGTCTCGCACTTCGCGGGCGAGTACGAACGCGTCTTCACCACGCGGATCGCCGGCGTCCGGCTGCGCGCGCCCATGCTGGACATCCACACCGTCGCCGCCGGAGGCGGCTCCGTGCTCCACTTCGACGGTTCCCGCTACCGCGTCGGCCCCGACTCGGCCGGCGCCGCTCCCGGCCCCGCCTCCTACCGCGGCGGCGGGCCGCTCACGGTCACCGACGCCAACGTGGCGCTCGGCCGCATCCAGTCCGCGCACTTCCCACGGGTGTTCGGCCCCGAGGGCGACCAGCCCCTCGACGACACGCTCGTCCGTGACCGCTTCGCCGCTCTCGCGCGGGAGATCCGCGAACGGACCGGCGACGACCGCACCCCCGAGCAGGTGGCCGAGGGATACCTGCAGATCGCCGTGGCCGACATCGCCAACGCCGTCAAGCGGATCTCGGTCCAGAAGGGGCACGACGTCACCCGCTACGCGCTCACCACCTTCGGCGGCGCCGGCGGCCAGCACGCGTGCCGGGTCGCCGACTCGCTCGGCATCCGCACGGTCCTCGTCCCGCCCATGGCCGGTGTCCTCTCCGCCCTCGGCATCGGGCTCGCCGACACCACGGCCATGCGCGAGCAGTCCGTGGAGGCGCCCCTGGAGGCCTCCGTCATGCCCGGTGTCCTCAAGACCGCGGACGATCTGGAGGGCGCGGCGCGCGCCGAACTCCTCGCCGAGGCCGTGCCGGAGGACCGCATCCGCGTCACCCGCCGCGCCCAGCTCCGCTACGACGGCACGGACACGGCCCTCACCGTCGAGCTGACGCGGCCCGACATCATGACCCGGGCCTTCGAAGAACTCCATCGCGCCACCTACTCCTTCACCCTCGATCGTCCGGTCGTCGTGGAAGCCCTGTCCGTGGAAGCCACCGGTCTCACCGAACCCCCCGATCTGTCCGCCCTCGTCACCTCTTCGTCCGCCCCCGGCACGCCGGAGACGGTCAGCCTCCACACGGGCGGCGTCTGGCGCGACGTGCCCCTGCACCGCCGCGAGCAACTGCCCCCCGGACACACCGTCACCGGACCCGCGATCATCACGGAGTCCAGCGCGACGACCGTCGTCGACGACGGCTGGCGGGCCGCGGCGACCGACCACGGGCATCTGGTCATGGAACGCGTGGCGGTCACGCAGAGTTCCGATCTGGGCACGGAAGCGGACCCGGTCCTCCTCGAGGTCTTCAACAACCTCTTCATGTCCATCGCCGAGCAGATGGGCGCCCGCCTGGAGTCCACCGCCCAGTCGGTCAACATCAAGGAGCGCCTCGACTTCTCCTGCGCCCTCTTCGATCCCGAGGGCAACCTGGTGGCCAACGCACCGCACATCCCCGTGCACCTGGGCTCCATGGGCACCAGCGTGCAGGAGGTCGTCCGACGGCGCGGCGACAGCATGCGGCCGGGGGACACGTACGCCGTCAACGACCCGTACCACGGTGGTACGCACCTGCCGGACGTCACCGTGATCACCCCCGTGTTCGACACGGAGGGTGACGGAATCCTCTTCTACGTCGCCTCACGCGGGCACCATGCCGAGATCGGCGGCATCGCGCCGGGTTCCATGCCCGCGAGCAGCCGCACCATCGACGAGGAGGGCATCCTCTTCGACAACTGGCTGCTCACCGAGAACGGCCGGTTCCGCGAGGCGGAGACGCTGGCCCTGCTCACCGAGGCGCCCTACCCCTCGCGAGACCCGGGGACCAACCTCGCCGACCTGCGCGCCCAGATCGCCGCCAACCAGAAGGGCGTCACCGAAGTCGCCCACATGATCGAGGACTTCGGGATCGACGTCGTCCAGGCCTATATGCGCCATGTGCAGGACAATGCCGAGGAAGCCGTGCGACGCGTCATCGACGCCTTGGAGGACGGCGAGTTCGCCTACGAGACCGACTCGGGCGCCGTCATCCGGGTCGGCGTGCGGGTGGACCGCCGCAAGCGCTCCGCGACCATCGACTTCACGGGTACGTCCGCGCAGCTCACCACCAACTTCAACGCGCCCTTCTCGGTGGTCGACGCCGCGGTCCTCTACGTCTTCCGCACCCTGGTCGACGACGACATCCCCCTCAACCAGGGCTGCCTGCGCCCGCTGGACATCGTGGTGCCGGCCGGCTCGATGCTCGCCCCCGAACCACCGGCCGCCGTCGTCGCCGGCAACGTGGAGACCTCCCAGGCGATCACCGGAGCGCTCTACGGAGCCCTGGGCGTACAGGCCGAGGGCTCAGGCACGATGAACAACGTCACGTTCGGCAATGAGCGCCACCAGTACTACGAGACCGTGGCCTCCGGATCGGGCGCCGGTGACGGCTTCCCCGGCGCGTCCGTCGTGCAGACCCACATGACCAACTCGCGGCTCACCGACCCCGAGGTGCTGGAATGGCGGCTGCCGGTCCGGCTCGACGAGTTCACCGTCCGGCACGGCAGCGGGGGCCGGGGACGCTGGAACGGCGGGGACGGTGCCGTACGCCGGATCCGCTTCCTCGAACCGATGACCGTCTCCACGCTCTCCCAGCACCGCCGGAAGCCGCCCTACGGCATGGCCGGCGGCGGCCCGGGGGCACTCGGCGCGGGCCGGGTGGAGCGCGCCGACGGCACGGTCACCGAACTTGGCGGAAGTGCTACGACGGATGTCGGCCCCGGCGACGTACTCGTCATCGAAACCCCGGGCGGCGGAGGCTACGGCCCACCGCCGCACGACCCCCCATCAAGCAGGAGTAGAGATCGATGATCTTCGGGCGTACTGAGCGCGGCAAACCTCCGGTCGAGCCCGTCACGCTCAAGATCCTGGTGGCCGGCGGCTTCGGGGTGGGCAAGACGACCCTGGTCGGCGCGGTCAGCGAGATCAAACCGCTGCGCACCGAGGAGGTGCTCACCGAGGCGGGCCGGCCCGTGGACGACACCAGCGGTGTGGAGGGCAAGCACACCACCACCGTCGCCATGGACTTCGGCCGCATCACCCTCCGCGAGGATCTGGTGCTGTACCTCTTCGGGACGCCCGGACAGGACCGCTTCTGGTTCCTGTGGGACGAACTGGCCACCGGTGCCCTCGGCGCGATCGTGCTCGCCGACACCCGCCGCCTGGAGGACTGTTTCGCCGCCGTCGACTACTTCGAGCGGCGCTCCATACCGTTCGTGATGGGTGTCAACTGCTTCGAAGGAGAGGCCCGCCACCCGGTCGAGGACGTGCGTCAGGCCCTCGACCTCGACGAGGACGTGCCGCTCGTCCTGTGCGACGCACGGGACCGGGAGTCGGCCAAGGAGGTCCTCATCGAGGTGGTCCAGCACGCGCTGGCCACCGCGGCAGGCCGACGCGAACCGGTCACGACCTGACCGGGCCCCTTGGGCGGCACCGTGGATGCGGCCCGTACCCCCGCCGACCGGGGTACGGGCCGCGGTCCCGGCCCCGGCCGGGCGCCGCCCGCCGGGCCCCCGGGCGGGGCGGGCGGGGGCCGGCCCGGCCCCCCGCGCCGGGCGGGCGCGCCGCCGTGCCCGCGGCCGTTCACTCCCCGTCCTCCGACCCGTCCGACGGCCACGGGTCGCGCAGCCACAACTCGTCGGGCGACGGGGACCCCGGCTGGTCGTGGACGTCCCCGCGCTCACGCGAGGCCGAACACGGCGGAGAGGCCGAGAGTCTGGGGGAGGGCGCGAGCAGCTCGGCGAGGCCGTCGTCGATGCCGAGCTGCTCGCCCTCGGACCCCGGCGGAACCGCCCGCAGGGTGCGCTCCAGCCAGGCGGACACCTGCGCGGCCGGCGCCTCCAGCAGCGCGTCGCCGTCGGGCGAGGTGAGCGCCATCAGCACGACACCGCGCCCTGCGACCTTCGTCGGCCACACCCGTACATCGCCGTGCCCGCACGGCCGGAACACCCCCTCGACGAGCAGTTCGCGGGCGAAGGTCCAGCTGACCGGATGGTCCGAGCCGATGTGGAAGGTGATGTGGACGGCGTACGGGTCGTCGGAGCGGTAGCCGAGCCGGGCCGGTACGGGGATGCTGCGCTCGGGGGACAGGACGAGGCGCAGTTCGAGTTCGCGTTCCACCACGGTGTGCATGTCGGTGCGCTTCCCTTCGTCTACGGGCCTCCAGGGCGGGTCCGTACGAGTGGAGAGCGCGGCGGCGCGGAACCATTACGCGGGTTCGGAGAAATCTTTTGGCGGGGCTGCCGGGGCCGGCCGTGCCGGCGGTGATCGGAAGTGGCGGATCCTTGCCCGAAAGAGGTGGGTACCGCGGGAGCGCCGCTGACGGGGGCGTCGGTCTGATAGATGTGGAGCCCCCAAAAGACCCCCGAGCAGATACGGGACGACGGACATGAGCGCCCCAACCCCGGCCCCCGGTGACGACAGGCCCCGCGAAGGGTATTACCCGGACCCCTCCATTCCTGGATATGTCCGGTACTGGAACGGTGCTGCCTGGGTGCCGGGTACGAGCCGTCCCGCGCCGTCCGACGGCGCGCCGCTCTCGCCGCCGCCCGGCACGCGCCCGGCGGCTCCCGTACCCGCTCCGGCACCGGCGCCCGCCGAGGAGACGGGACCTCACTTCTTCGACGAGGACCCCGGGCCGGCCGCCGAGCCGCGGCGGGTGACCCCGGCCGAGGCGCAGCACGGCAGCAGGCCCGAGCCCGCGACCGCGTGGGGCGCCGACCGCTCGCGCCAGTCCGGCTTCGGCGGCGAGCAGGACCGCCGGGTCTCCTGGGGGGCACCGCAGGGTGCCGACCCGCGTCTGCCGCGCGCGGCGGAGCCCGCCGAAGGGGCCAGGCCGCCCGGCGGCGAGACCCCGCACACGGACGGCACGGCGACGCTCGGGCCCGCGGAACCGGCGGGCGGCTCGGAGCCCCCGGTGCCCGACGGCACCTTCGTCTTCCGCCGCAGGCCCGCGCCGGATCCCGCCACGGGGGCGGCGGACGCCGGTACGGCCGCGGCGAGCGGCGCGCGGTTCGCCGGCCCGGGACAGCCGGCGGCCCCGGGACCGTCCGCGGCACCCGGCACCCCGGGCACCCAGGACCCCGTCCCCTCCGAGGGCACCATGACCTTCCGCGCGCGCTCCCCGCGCACGGGGGAGCAGGGCGGGGCGCGCGGCGGGAGCACGGCCCCGGCGGCCGGCGCACCGGGGGCGACCACGTCCGAGGACGGGCCGGCGGGGGCCGGCGGCGGCTTCGGCGCCGGGCAGGCCGCCGCCCAGGCGGCGAAGGGTGCCGCGGCCCAGCAGCCGCAGGCCCCGGCCGTCCCCCAGCAGTCCACCGGCCCGGCCGCCACGCCGCTGTCGAGCGGTGCCGGTGGCGGACAGCCCTCCTGGGCCCAGCAGGTGCACCGGCTGGCGGGCGACGAGGGGCCCGTCGGGCCCTTCAAGCCGCCGGTCGACGACGTGTTCCAGGCCGCCGCCCGCCGCCACTCCGCGGCACGGCCCGCGGCCCTGGGCAGACGGCTGGTGGCCCGGATCGTGGACACCGCGGTGCTGGCCACCGTCACCGCCGTGGCCGCCGTGCCGTTGGGCACCAAGGCGATCGACCACATCAACGGGAAGATCGACGCGGCCAAGCAGTCCGGCCGGACCGTGACGGTCTGGCTGCTCGACGGCACGACCGCGGGCTACCTGGGCGTCTGCCTCGCCGTCCTGCTCCTGTTCGGCGTGGTCTACGACGCGGTGCCCACCGCCCGGTGGGGCCGCACCCTCGGCAAGAGGCTGTGCGGCATCGAGGTCCGGGACATCGAGGGCCACGAACCCCCGTCCTTCGGCCCGGCGTTGCGCCGCTGGCTCGTCTACAGCGTGCCCGGCGTCCTGGGCATCGGTGTCGTGGGCGTCCTGTGGTGTCTGTTCGACAGGCCCTGGCGGCAGTGCTGGCACGACAAGGCGGCCCACACCTTCGTGGCCGCGCGGCCACCCTCCGCCTGAGGTCCGTCCCGTGCTCCCCGGCGGGCGCACGACGACGGTCACCGCACTCCACCAGGCTCCTCGGGCAGGGGGACCCCGCGCCGCGTCCGACGCCGCGCGGGCTCGCCAGGGGATGACGGGACCGCCCTCAGGGCGTGTTGGCCGGCCGCCCGGCCGCCGGGCTCCGCGGTCCCCCGGACGGCCGCCCGCGGGATGCGGAGCCGGGGGGTTCGCGGTCGACTCGGGCCATGAGCAGCGAACCGCCGCCCCCCGGCTCCGGCCAGCCACCGGAGGAAGACCCGTTCAAGAAGCAGCCCCCGCCGGCTGAGGGCGGCGGCTCCGCGAACGGCGGCACCTCGTCCCCGCCGCCCTCGGGATCGCCGTACGACTCCCCGCACGACAACGGGACACCGCCGTACGGGAGTCAGCCCCCGCCGTACGGCGGTCAGCAGCCCCCGCCCCCCGGCGGCGGCCCCCAGGGTCCGGGCGGCGGCGGTCCGTACGGCTCCGGCGGCGGAAGCCCGTACGGTCCGGGTGGCGGTGGCGACCCCTACGGTCCGGGCGGCCCCTACGGCGGTGACCCGCTGGAGGGCATGCCGCCGCTCGCCGACAGCGGCAAACGCGTGCTGGCGAGGATCCTCGACATGATCGTCGTGGGCATCGTGGTGTGGCTGCTGTCCTGGGCGTTCGGCGTCACCGAGTACAACGTGAACGCGGAGCGGGTCGAGTACGGCAAGGGCCTCGGGCAGTCCGTGATCGCCGCGGTGCTCTACACCGGCTACGACACCTTTCTGATCCGCAGGTCGGGACAGACCCTCGGCATGAAGCTGTTCAACATGCGGGTGGCCGACCTGGACAACGGAGCCACACCCTCCACGCAGACCTCGCTGATCCGCGCGCTGGTGCTGTGGATCCCGTTCGCGTTCTGCTGCGCGTGCATCTGGACCGCGATCGCGGGCGGCTGGAGCTTCTTCGACAAGCCCTACAAGCAGGGGCTGCACGACAAGGCGGCCAAGACGGTGGTGGTGGCCACCGGCTGACACACGCGATCAGCCGCACTCCACGAGGAGACGGCTGACCGGGACGGCGGGTCCGCGCTTCGTGGGCCCGCCGGACGTGCGTGGGGTCACGGACCCGCCGGTTCGTGAACGGGCTCGGACGACAGGGAGACGGACGCGGCGACGGACGCGGTCTCGCGTCGCACCGGGACCCGCGCCGGAACGGCGGGAGCCGCGGCGGCCGACGGTGCGCGCTTCGGCAGCGGAACCGTTACGGCGACGAGCAGTCCGAGAGCGAGTGCCGAGAGGGTGATCACCGCGATCCCCAGGCCCGAACTCGTCTGAGACAGCAGCAGCATGGCGAGCGTCGAGAAGATCACGGTGCAGGAACCGTAGGCGAGCTGTGCGGCGGTCGGACGAGGCATGGCGATTCCTCGGGGTGGGGGTACTCCCCCCGTGCCTCTCGAGATGGGGGAGGATGCGGACAACAACGGGGGTGGAGCTGCGAACTCGGGTGGAACGGCGAACTCGGGTGGAGCGGCGAATCGCGGGGCGACAACGCTGTCGGTCGTCGATCCGTGGACATTTCAACGTTGCGCCCATCGACTCTATTCGCCTGCATGCCCGACTGGAACGCCCGGTAAGCGTGACCTAACCCACGGTGCCGGTGCACAGGGGGCGCACGGAGTCACCGCGTCCATCAAGTGGACGTGCGGACGCGCCCGTTGGGCGCGCTTCGGGGGTTCGGATACCGGACGGGTGGCGCTACATAGTGCAGTTGACTTGTGCAAGTCAAGATCTGTCTTTTCTTTGGTAACTCCGGTCGAATGTCGTCACTTGACACGCGTATACGCGCGCGGAGCTCCATGACACCGGGATCCCCCCATCCGCGCGGACGGACGCGGGGGAGGATTTCAAGTGACCAGCAGACCATGGACGTTCAGAGCAGCCGCGGTGGGCGTCGCCCTCGCGGCGGCCACCGCCACGTTCTCGACGTTCGCCGTCGCGCAGGCCGACGGTGCGTCGTCGTCGGCGACCGTGGAGCGCCACGATCCGCAGCCGGCCCGGAACAAGGTCGACCACGACCTCGACGGCCCGCTCAGCAAGACCCAGGACGCACAGCGCAAAGAAGCCCTGGATCAGGTCATATCCGGCGACGCCAAGGTGCAGGACCGCAACGGTTCGCGCGTCGTCCAGCTCAAGGGCAAGAACAAGGGCAAGAGCAAGTACGTCGAGCTCGGCCGGGAGAAGACCGACCGGATCTTCACGATCCTCGTCGAGTTCGGCGACCAGGTCGACAGCCGTTACGGCGGCACCGCCGGCCCGCTGCACAACCGGATAGCCGCGCCGGACCGTGCCAAGGACAACAGCACGGCCTGGCAGGCGGACTACAACCAGAAGCACTTCCAGGACCTCTACTTCGGCACCGGCAAGAACACCGAGTCGCTGAAGAAGTACTACGAGAAGGAGTCCTCGGGCCGTTACTCGGTCGACGGCGAGGTCACCGACTGGGTCAAGGTCCCCTACAACGAGGCCCGTTACGGCTCCAACAAGGCGTCCACGGGCGCCTGGTACGCGGTCCAGGACGGCGTCACCGCGTGGGTCGCCGACCAGAAGGCGGCCGGCAAGTCCGACGCCGCCATCAAGGCGGACCTCGCCCAGTACGACCAGTGGGACCGTTACGACTACGACGGTGACGGCAACTTCAACGAGCCCGACGGCTACATCGACCACTTCCAGATCGTGCACGCCGGTGAGGACGAGTCCGCGGGCGGCGGCGCGCAGGGCGAGGACGCGATCTGGGCCCACCGCTGGTATGCGTTCGGCACCGACGCCGGTGCGACCGGCCCGGTCGGCAACAAGCTCGGCGGTGCCGCGATCGGCGACACCGGCATCTGGGTCGGCGACTACACCATCCAGCCGGAGAACGGCGGACTCGGCGTCTACGCCCACGAGTACGGCCACGACCTCGGCCTCCCGGACGAGTACGACACGTCCGGCGGCGGCGAGAACGGCACCGGTTTCTGGACGCTGATGTCGGCCGGTTCCTGGCTCGGCACCGGCAAGAACGCCATCGGTGACCTGCCCGGCGACATGAACGCCTGGGACAAGCTTCAGCTCGGCTGGCTCGACTACGACCGGGCCAAGGCCGGCGTGACGTCGGAGCACAAGCTGGGCGTCGCCGAGTACAACACCAAGAACCGGCAGGCCCTCGTGGTCTCGCTGCCCGACAAGGAAGTCACCACCACGGTCGTCACGCCCGCGCAGGGCGCCACCCAGTGGTGGAGCGGCAGCGGCAACGACCTCAAGAACACGCTGACCCGGTCGGTCGACCTCACCGGCAAGTCCGCGGCCACGCTGACGCTCGACGGCTGGTACGACATCGAGCAGGACTACGACTACCTCTACACCGAGGTGTCCACCGACGGCGGCGCCAACTGGACCGCCCTCGACGGCACGGTGGACGGCGCCGCGATCCCGCGCGACGGCAGCGGCAAGCCCGCGCTGACCGGCTCCGTGGACGCGTACAAGAAGCTGGCCTTCCCGCTCGACGCCTACGCCGGCAAGAAGATCGACCTGCGCTTCCGCTACCAGAGCGACGGTGGCGTGGCGTTGAAGGGCTTCACGGCCGACGAGATCACCGTGACCGCCGACGGCACGCCGCTCTTCTCCGACAACGCGGAGAGCGCGGACGCCGCGTGGACGGCGAACGGTTTCTCCCGGATCGGCGCGTCCTTCTCCGACGACTACGCGCAGTACTACATCGCGGAGAACCGCCAGTACGTCTCGTACGACAAGACCCTCCAGGTCGGCCCGTACAACTTCGGCTTCTCGACGACGCGTCCGGACTGGGTCGAGCACTACCCGTACCAGAACGGTCTGCTGATCTGGAAGTGGGACACCTCGCAGGCGGACAACAACACCAGCGCCCACCCGGGCGTGGGTCTGATCCTGCCGGTGGACGCGCACTCGAAGGCCCTGAAGTGGACCGACGGAACGATCCTCCGGAACAAGATCCAGACCTTCGACTCGACGTTCAGCACCTACCCGACGGACGCGCTCAAGCTCCACAACGCCGACGTCGCGCTGAAGATCAAGTCGCAGAAGGGGGTCTCCGTCTTCGATGACGGCCGGAACTCCTACTACGACTCGGCGAACCCCACGGGTGGTGTCAAGGTCACTGACACCAACACCAAGATCAGGATCGTCAAGGAGCCCAAGGACGGCTCGACGATCACGGTCCTCGTGGGCCGCTCGGCGAAGTAAGTGACGTTTTAGCAGGTCAGAGCATGATCGGCCGTGACCCCCTGGCGGGTTGCGGCCGATCGTGTTTAGGTGCGTCCTGTGGATTTCTTATTGACACCGGGACGCACTGGGGTGTGACTGCATGGCCGCAGGAGGTTTCTGCAAGCTGCCCAACGGCAGTGTGGTGGTGGCGCTGAACCTGCCGAGCCCGCCGGGCTCCGCGCTAGGCTGCGTGCGCTTCCTGGTGCTCGCCCAGAACCGGGCGCGCGCCCTGACCCGCCTGCGCAACCTGGGCCTGCGTGCCGTGTACCTCAAGGGCAACGGGGCGCCGCCCACCCCCGACGAGATCACGGCCGTGCTGCACCATCCCGACGGCCTGATATGGCGCACCGCCCCCGACAGCGGGGTCGCGTGCCCGGTCCCGTCCCAGGAGCTCTGGCACCCGATCAGAGCCCTCCTGAGACGCCCGGCCCCTCAGGCGTGAGACGCCCGCGGCCCCGCAGCAGTGAGACGCCCGGCCCCGCGGCAGCGAGGCGGGCGAACCCGCAGCAGTGAGACGGGCGGCCCCTCGGCAGTGAGGCGGGCGAACCCCGAAGAACATGGCGGGGCGGCCGGTGCCCGGTCCCTAGACGACCGGCTTGCCGGTCAGTTCGACGCCCGCTCCCCGCAGCTCCTCCAGTGCCCGCTCCGTGGTCGCCTCGGACACCCCGGCCGTGAGGTCGAGCAGCACCTGGGTACGGAAACCGCCCCGCACCGCGTCCAGGGCGGTGGCCCGCACGCAGTGGTCGGTGGCGATGCCCACCACGTCCACCTCGTCGATCTCGCGGGCCCGCAGCCAGTCGCCCAGCGACACCCCGTTCTCGTCCGCGCCCTCGAATCCGCTGTAGGCCGCCGCGTACGCGCCCTTGTCGAAGACGGCGTCGATCGCGCCGGAGGCGACCACCGGGGCGAAGTTCGGGTGGAACCCCACCCCCTCGGTGCCGGCCACGCAGTGCGCGGGCCAGGAGTGCACGTAGTCGGGGTTGTCGGCGAAGTGGCCGCCGGGGGCGATGTGCAGGTCACGGGTGGCGACGACATGCCGGTAGCCGGCGGGCGCCTGCCCGATCAGCTCCGTGATGGCGGCGGCCACGTCGGCGCCCCCGGCCACCGCGAGACTGCCTCCCTCGCAGAAGTCGTTCTGCACGTCTACGACGATCAAGGCGCGGCGCATGGTCGGTGTCCTTCGACTATGGGTTCGGTGGAGGGATGCGGGCCCGGCCTGTCGGGCCGGTCTGGGGGCTTCATGTGCGGCGCGGGAGGGGTTGGATCACTGCGGTCGGCCCCGACGGCCGTGCTCGTGCGTGCTGCCGTTGCATTCCCGCTGACCGCCCGTTCATTCGTGTTTGCCCGGGGGCGGCCGAAGAAGCCCGGTTACCGCCACGGCGTTGCCCGCGCACACCCCGGCGCACCCGGGCGTATCGGGCGGGTGCGGGGGCGGAACCGGACGCCGCCCCGTACGCACCGCCGCGCGGACGCCTTCTCGACGGACGCGTAGTCCTTCTCGGACGTACTGCGGGGGAGTCCTCAGACGTACTCCGTGGGAATCACGGCTTCCCCGCGCGACAGCTGGGTCGCCGAGAGCGGCAGCCGGGCCCGGGCTGCGGCATGCCGGTCGCGCGCCGCGTCGAGGGGCTCCCGGGAGACGACCTGACCGCCCTTGACCAGCTCGACCAGGAGCTGCTGGTCGACGAGGTCGGCGGGCACCGGCCCGGTGCCGAGCACCTCGGCCTCGGCGAACCCGCGCTCGTCGCGGCGCCGTGCGGCCCACTTGCGTCCGCCGACGGAGGTCTTGCCGCCGGTCGACTTCTTGGCCACGGGCTCCAGCGGGGCCTTCGGGTCCGCCGACTCGGCGCGGGCGACCAGCTTGTAGACCATCGAGCAGGTGGGATGCCCCGACCCCGTCACCAGCTGGGTGCCGACGCCGTACGCGTCCACCGGGGCGGCCGCCAGCGAGGCGATCGCGTACTCGTCCAGGTCCGAGGTCACGACGATCTTCGTCCCGGTCGCCCCCAGCTCGTCCAGCTGCTGCCGCACCCGGTGCGCGACCAGCAGCAGGTCCCCGGAGTCGATCCGTACCGCCCCGAGCTCCGGCCCGGCGATCTCGACGGCCGTCCGTACGGCCTCGGCGACGTCGTAGGTGTCCACGAGCAGCGTGGTGCCCCGGCCGAGCGAGTTCACCTGGGCCTGGAAGGCGTCCCGCTCGTGGTCGTGCAGGAGGGTGAAGGCGTGCGCGGAGGTCCCCACGGTCGGGATGCCGTAGCGGAAGCCGGCCGCCAGGTCGGAGGTGGTCGTGAAACCGCCCACGTACGCGGCGCGGGCGGCGGCGACCGCGGCCAGCTCGTGGGTGCGCCGGGCGCCCATCTCGATCAGCGGGCGTCCGCCGGCGGCGGAGGACATCCGGGAGGCGGCGGCCGCGATCGCCGAGTCGTGGTTGAGGATCGAGAGGATCACGGTCTCCAGGAGCACGCACTCCGCGAAGGACCCCTCGACCCGCAGGACGGGTGAGCCCGGGAAGTACACCTCGCCTTCGGGATAGCCCCAGACGTCCCCGCGGAAGCGGTACGAGGCGAGCCACTCCAGGGTCGGCTCGTCCACCACGGACTGCTCGCGCAGGAAGCCGAGGACGTCCGCGTCGAAGCGGAAGTTCTCGACGGCGTCGAGGACCCGCCCGGTGCCCGCCACGACGCCGTAGCGCCGGCCCTCGGGCAGCCGCCGGGTGAAGACCTCGAAGACCGAGCGCCGCTCGGCGGTCCCGGCGGCCAGCGCGGCCTGGAGCATCGTCAGCTCGTACTGGTCGGTGAAGAGCGCCGTCGAGGGCACGTCCACCGGCAGTCCGAGGTCCGCTGGATTCACTGTGCTCTCCTCGCACTCATCGCTCCGGTTCCCCCGGCACGGTGCCGTGGGGCCGGGGGCCGTCCCCCGGAATCGCCGCACAGCACGGGATCGTATCCCCATCTCGTCACTCTGACGATTTGTGGGTCCGGTTTGCGGGGCCCGTTTGTGCGGGCACCCCCCTGTGGTGGCAGCATGGGCCGTGTGACGGCTCCCGCACCCCTAGAGACCGAAAAGACCGAGTCGGCGGAGGAGGTCTTCGCCGTGCCCGAGCCGGACGTTCCCTGGGTCACGATCGTGCACAACGACCCGGTCAACCTGATGAGCTACGTGACGTATGTCTTCCAGACGTACTTCGGGTACACGAAGGACAAGGCCACCAAGCTCATGCTCGACGTCCACCACAAGGGCCGGGCGGTCGTCTCCAGCGGCACGCGCGAGGAGATGGAACGCGACGTGCAGGCGATGCACGGCTACGGTCTGTGGGCCACCCTTCAGCAGGACCGGAAGTAGCCGGACCACCGGAAAGCCCCGAAACCGCGAGCAGGACCGGAAGTAGCGAACTCACTCCATGCCAGGACACTTCGAACCGCTCCCCGACGGCGGCGCGGCCGTCGCGCTCGACGAGGTCGAGATCTCCATCATCCGCTCCCTCGCCGTGCAGCTCCTGGAGCTCATCGGTCCCGGCCCCGCGGAGGACGCCCCCGACGACCCGCTCGCGGAGCTGTTCGCGGAGGGGCCCAGCGAGCCGCCCTCCGACCCGGTGCTCAAGCGCCTCTTCCCGGACGCCTACAGCGGCCCCGACGTCGAGGCCTCCTCGCCGGAGCAGGCCGAGGAGCAGCGCGCCCACTCCTCCGAGTTCCGCCGCTTCACCGAGAACGATCTGCGCGCCGGCAAGCGTGAGAACGCCCTCGTGGTGATCCGCTGCCTCGACGCGCTCACCACGGCGGGCGACGGCGGCGCGGTCCTCAAGCTCTCCGTCCCGGAGTCCGAGTCGTGGCTGCGCGCGCTCAACGACCTGCGGCTGGCGATCGGCGCCCGGCTCGACGTCGTCGACGAGGAGGACACCGACCTCCTCTACCGCCTGCCCGACGAGGACCCGCGCAAGCCCATGGTGATGGCCTACCTCTGGCTCGGCGGCCTCCAGGAGACGCTCGTCGAGACCCTTATGTCCTGACCCCTCCACATATGGGCGTCCGCTCAGAGGACGCTCAAATCCGGATAACGATCGCGTCACCGTTGCGGCCTCCTATGGGAGGCCGTGTTCTTTTTGTCCGCTTCTCCCTGTGGTGTGCACAACACGCGCCGCCCGCCCCGTCCGTTGCGGTCGTGATAAATCTTCACGACCGCCCGACAGGACACCACCCACGTCCGGTCGGGTGCGCCACCGAGCCGGCGGATCGCCGGCCAGGCACACGCTCCATCAATCCGGGGGGATCGGAATCCGATCCGAAGCCAGGGGGACTGGCTCGGAACGGAATGGAGAAAGGCGCACCACGCATGACCTCACCGCAGGTCGACAGGACCGACGAGCCGTACGCAGAAGGCCGGACCGCAGCCGGCGACACCCCTGAAGAGGGGTACGAGCGCGGGCTCGGAAGCCGCCAGGTCCAGATGATCGCGATCGGCGGCGCCATCGGTGTCGGACTCTTCCTGGGTGCCGGGGCGAACATCGCCAAGGCCGGCCCCAGTCTCATCCTCATGTACGCCCTGGCCGGCGTGATCATCTTCTTCATCATGCGGGCGCTCGGCGAGCTGTTGCTCTACCGCCCGGTCTCGGGGTCCTTCGCGGAGTACTCCCGTGAGTTCCTCGGCCCGTTCTTCGGCTACTTCACCGGCTGGACGTACTGGCTGATGTGGGTGGTCACCGGCATGGCCGAGCTGACCGCCGCCGCGATCTACGTCCACTACTGGTTCCCGGCCGTCCCCCAATGGGTGACCGCACTGGTGTTCCTGGTGGTCCTCTTCGTGGCGAACCTGATCTCCGTGAAGCTCTTCGGCGAGATCGAGTTCTGGTTCTCGATGGTCAAGGTCACCGCGCTGATCGGCATGATCGTGATCGGCCTCGGCGTGCTCACCTTCGGCTTCAGCTCCGCCGGTGACACGGCCTCCGTCGCCAACCTCTGGCAGTTCGACGGCTTCTTCCCCAAGGGCATCGGCTCGTCCCTGATGACCCTCCAGGGCGTCATGTTCGCCTACCTCGCCGTCGAGCTCGTCGGCGTCACCGCCGGCGAGTCCGAGAACCCCGAGAAGACGCTCCCCAAGGCCATCAACACCCTCCCGTGGCGCATCGCCCTCTTCTACGTCGGCGCGCTCACGGTCATCCTCTGCGTCGTGAAGTGGACGGAGTTCGCCCCCGGCGTGAGCCCCTTCGTGGAAGCCTTCGCGAAGATCGGTATCCCGGCCGGCGCCGGCATCGTCAACTTCGTCGTGCTCACCGCCGCGCTGTCCTCCTGCAACTCCGGCATGTACTCCACGGGCCGCATGCTGCGCACCCTCGCCGACAACGGTGAGGCGCCGAAGGTCTTCAACAAGCTCTCCTCGACCAAGACCCCGGCCTTCGGCATCACGGTCTCCGTGCTCTTCATGGGCATCGGCGTGATCCTGAACTACGTCGTCCCGGAGAAGGCCTTCGGCTACGTCACCTCGGTGGCCACCGCGGCCGGCATCTGGACCTGGCTGATGATCCTGATCAGCCACATCCTCTACCGCCGCGCGGTCGACGCCGGACGCCTGCCCGCCTCGTCCTTCCCGGCCCCGGGCGGCGCGAAGTGCAGCTGGGTCGCGGTCGTGTTCCTGCTCTTCGTCACGGGACTGATCGCCTACGACGCCGACTCCCGCATCTGCCTC
The DNA here is from genome assembly GCF_042734135.1 of Streptomyces sp. NPDC059668. Lineage (NCBI taxonomy): Bacteria > Bacillati > Actinomycetota > Actinomycetes > Kitasatosporales > Streptomycetaceae > Streptomyces > Streptomyces sp. NPDC059668. The sequence goes on from NZ_JBHWEL010000036.1 coordinate 80,329, forward strand.
TACGTGATGGCCGTCTGGGCCGCCGCGCTGGCGGTGGGCTGGGCCGTCCTCAAGACCCGCAACCCGCAGGTCGCCGAGCGCCGCGAGCCCGCCTTCGAGAAGGCCGGCTGACCGGCCGCGGACGTCCGGCCCGCACGGGCCGCCGCTCGGACGTCCGGCATACGGGCCGCCCCGTACCACTCCTCGGTACGGGGCGGCCCCTCTGTCTATCCTGGCCGACATGCTGACCATCACTCAGGCCCTCGTCGACCAGATCGTCGCGCACGCGCGCCAGGACCACCCCGACGAGGCGTGCGGCGTCGTCGCCGGCCCGGTGGGCACGGACCGCCCCGAGCGCTTCCTCCCCATGCTCAACGCCGCCCGTTCGCCCACCTTCTACGAGTTCGACTCGGGCGACCTGCTGAAGCTCTACCGCGAGATGGACGACCGCGACGAGGAGCCGGTGATCATCTACCACTCCCACACGGCCACCGAGGCGTACCCCTCCCGCACCGACATCGCCTACGCCAACGAACCCGGCGCGCACTACGTCCTCGTCTCGACCGCGGACACCGACGATGCCGGACCCTTCCAGTTCCGTTCGTACCGGATCCTGGGGGGCGAGGTGACGGAGGAGGAGGTCAAGGTCGTCGAGACCTACTGATCTCACCTCTCGGCCCAAAAGTGTCCGGAATACGAGATCACACTCGGGGATACCGGGCGGGAATCGATACGATGAGCCCATGGTTTCCCAGGACGTGAGCGAGAAGACGCCGGGCACGCTGCTCGTGGCGCGGCTGCACGTCGATCTGTGCAGGCTGCAGAGCGCCATCTGTATGCGCTGATCCTGCCGCCGCCGTACGGCCGTGAGTCATCGGGGCACCACCCCGAGCGAAGCCGAGGGGCTCCGGGGATCCGCAACCGGCGTACCCCATGCTTGTCCGCGCTGCCGCGCGCCCACCGACCGACTTCCTTCCGACAGGAGCCCGAACCCATGGCCATCGAGGTCCGCATCCCCACCATCCTCCGTACCTACACCGACGGCGAGAAGGCCGTCGAGGGCGGCGGGGAGACCCTCGCCGAGCTCTTCGCCGACCTCGAGACCCGGCACACGGGCATCCAGGCACGCATCGTCGACGACGGCCAGCTGCGCCGCTTCGTCAACGTCTACCTGAACGACGAGGACGTCCGCTTCCTCGACGGCATCAACACCAAGCTCACCGACGGCGACAACGTCACCATCCTGCCGGCCGTGGCCGGCGGCATGGCCTGATCGGCCGCTGGTCACCCATGCGCTACGACTCCCCGCTCGCCGCGGTGGGCAACACCCCCCTGGTGCGCCTGCCGCGGCTCTCGCCGTCCGCGGACGTCCGTGTCTGGGCGAAGCTGGAGGACCGCAACCCGACCGGCTCGGTCAAGGACCGGCCCGCGCTGCACATGATCGAACAGGCGGAGAAGGACGGCCGTCTGACACCGGGCTGCACCATCCTGGAACCGACCTCGGGCAACACCGGCATCTCACTGGCGATGGCGGCGAAACTCAAGGGCTACCGCATGGTGTGCGTGATGCCCGAGAACACCTCGCAGGAACGGCGCGAGCTGCTCGGCATGTGGGGCGCGGAGATCATCCCCAGCCCGGCCGCCGGCGGCTCCAACACCGCCGTACGCGTCGCGAAGGAACTGTCGGCCGAGCACCCCGACTGGGTGATGCTGTACCAGTACGGGAACCCCGACAACGCGGGGGCGCACTACGCGACGACCGGGCCGGAGATCCTCGCCGACCTGCCCTCCGTCACCCACTTCGTGGCGGGCCTCGGCACCACCGGCACCCTGATGGGGGTCGGACGCTTCCTCCGGGAGAACAAGCCGGACGTGAAGATCGTCGCGGCGGAGCCGCGCTACGACGACCTGGTGTACGGGCTGCGCAACCTGGACGAGGGCTTCGTGCCCGAGCTGTACGACGCGTCCGTCCTGACCACCCGCTTCTCGGTCGGCTCCGCCGACGCGGTGACCCGTACCCGGGAACTGCTCCAGCAGGAGGGGATCTTCGCGGGGGTCTCCACCGGGGCGGCGCTGCACGCCGCGATCGGGGTCGGCCGCAAGGCGCTCGCCGCGGGTGAGAGCGCCGACATCGTCTTCGTCGTGGCCGACGGGGGCTGGAAGTATCTGTCGACGGGGGTCTACACCGCCGCGACGACGGAGGAGGCCATCGCCACGCTCCAGGGGCAGCTCTGGGCGTAGGGGTGCACCCGGCCCTTTTCCCGCCCCCGCCGCCCCTACCCGTCCCCTCCCCGGGGCTCCGCCCCGGACCCCGCCAGGGGCGCTGCGCCCCCTGGACC
>NZ_JBHWEL010000037.1:0-15534 GCF_042734135.1 Streptomyces sp. NPDC059668
CACGAGCTGGTCGGCACCTACTCCCTCGGCCCCCGCCGCCCCTGCCCCCACCCCACCACCCCACGAACAGGGGGCCGACCGGACACCCTCCGGCCGGCCCCCACTTCACCTCACGCACATCCCACGCATCCCGTGCGCCCGACGCACCAGCGGCAGCACGGCCGGGCCGAGCGGGAGGGAAGCGAGGGGTTTTCCGCAGTCAGTGGGCCGCTTGACGTTCCGTCACGGCAGGCGGAGCGCGGAGACCCCGCTCCGGGGAGTGTCGGCGAGGGGCAGCCGGGCGGTGATGCGCTTGCCGACGGCTTCCTGTTCGACGTCGAGGTGCCACGCGACGGCCTTGACGATCTCCAGACCGTGCTGGCCGATCCTGCCGGGGTCGGCGGTCCGGGCGACGGGAACGTGGGGATCGCTGTCCCAGACGGCGACGTCCACGATGCCGTCGGCGATCCGAAGGTGCATCAGTGTCGGGCCCGGCGCGTACTTGCGGGCGTTGGTGACCAGCTCGCTCACGACCAGCTGCGTCAGATCCATGACCCGGGCGGACACGGCCAGTCCGTGCGCGGTACGCGCCTGTTCCAGAAAGGCCGCGGCGAGATGGCGGGCGTCGGCGATGCTGCCGTCGTCGTCCCCCAGGGCGTAACTCGCCTGGATCGGGGTGCCATGCCCCACACCGTGCTCATCGCCGGTCTGGGCTCCCATCCCGACTCCCTCATTCCCCGTCTGTTACAGCCCTCGTGTACCCGTCACTCAATCACGTAATCACAACGTGCTCTTCGACACAGCCGTTCAGCTGCATCCACCCAGTGCGTTGGGGCACAATCTCCACGCGGTGGACCGGGCAGGGCTTGAGCGCAAACGAGGAGACAGTGACCAGCACCCAGGGAACGGACAGGCCGGACCGACTGTCCGTCAAAGAGCACACGGCAAACGGAATCCGTGTCGTGACGCTGGGCGGTGAGATCGACCACGACGTCACGGAGGCCCTCCGCGACGTCGTGCTGCCGGCCGACGGCCAGGACCCGCCCCGCACCGTGCTGGACCTCAGCGCCGTGACCTTCATGGACTCCAGCGGGATCAACGTCCTCGTCTCCGCCCACCAGGCGGCCGACGACGCCCACGGCTGGCTCCGCGTCGCCGGCGCTCAGGGACCCGTCGGCCGCGTCATCCAGCTCGTCGGTCTCGACGCCGTCATCGCCTGCCATCCCACCGTCGAACAGGCCCTGGACGGCTGAGTGTCCCCCGGCTCCGCGTGCCGGCAGCCGGACTCCGGGCGTCGTCCCGGCACCGTCGGACGCGTCGTCCCGGTGCCGTCCGCCGCTCCGCCGCGCGCCGGCCGAGGCCGCTGAGCCGGCGTCAGCGGCGCAGCGACGCGATGGCTTCCTCGATCGTCGGGGAGAGGGTGAAGAGCTGGTCGAGTCCGACGATCTCGAACACATGGGTGAGATCCGCGCTGAGTCCGGCCAGGGCAAGGGGTGATCCGGCGGCTTGGGCCCGCTGGTACGCGGTGACCAGGACGGTGAGTCCCGTGGAGTCGCAGTAGGTGAGCCCGCTCAGGTCGATCACCGTCCCGTCGGCCGTGAAGGCGGCGTCCTCCACCGCGGCGCGCAGCTCCGTGGCGGTGTGGTAGTCGAGCTCGCCGGCTGCCGTGAGCACGGTGACACCGGAGGAATGAGCCTTTGAGGCGGCGACGAGGGTGCGCTGGGTCACTGAAGCTCCTGGACGGTCGGTTCGTTGCGGGAAGACGGGACGGAGAGGGCCAGGAGTGCGGTGTCGTCGGTGACACCCGCGCCGAGGCCGGCAAGAAGCTCGTCGATGGCGGTCAGCAGCGCACCGGAACCCCGGGGGCGCATCGCGGAGAGGTGGGCGATCAGTCCCGCTTCGCCGAGCATGCCCCTCGTCTCGGTGCGTGCCTCGGTCAGACCGTCCGTGTACAGCAGCAGCGTCTCGCCGGCCGCGAGCCTCAGGGTGGCCGTGACGAAACGCGGGTCGGGGAGCAGACCGATGAGCTGGCCTCCTTTGGTGGAGACGGGCTGGACGGCCCCGTCCACGCGCAGCGCGAGGGCCGGCGGGTGGCCTCCGCCGGCCAGCGTGACGGCGAAGGTGCCGTCCGCCTCGGGCTGGAGGACTCCGAAGACGGCGGTGCAGTAACGGGGATCGTCGCCCTGGTACTCGCCCTTGAGGACGGTGTCGAGATTCGCCAGTACCGCGCACGGATCGGGGTCGTATATGGCCGCGGCGCGCAGCGTGTAGCGGGCCAGGGAGGTCAGGGCCGCGGCCTCGGCGCCCTTTCCGCAGACGTCGCCCAGGAAGAAGCCCCAGCGTCCGTCGTTGAGCGGGAAGAGGTCGTAGAAGTCTCCTCCGACCTCGTCCGCCGAGGCGTTGTGGTACAAGGCGGCGACACCGAGCCCGGGAACCTCCGGCAGGGCGGGCGGGAGCAGTGTGCGCTGGAGGGTGCGGGCCAGGCGTTCGGCGTCCCTGCGCATGCGGCGCTCGGCCGCGACGGTCCCGCTCACCGACAGCCGCAGTTCGAGTTCGTCCACGAGCAGTGCGGACAGGTCCTGGAGAGCTCCCAGCTGCCGGTCGGTGGCCTTCCTGGGCCGGGTGTCCAGCACCTGGATGGTGCCCAGTCGCTCCCCGCCCGCCGTGACCACGGGTGCGGCGACGCGGAACCGTATGCCCGGCTCACCGTGGACCGGCCGGCCGATCACCGTGCGGGCACCGGTGGACGGGTCACCGGCTGTGCCGGAGTGGTCGGGGAGGAGCGTGCGGCCACCCGGCTCCGGTGCGCGGCCGGGACCGGCGAGCAGGTCCGGTCCGTGCGTCGTCCGGAACCACGCACCGTCGGTGCCGGTGACCGCTACCGTTGCCATGGGCGCGTCGAAGAGGGCGGCGGCCAGCGAGGCGACCCGGCGGAGGATGTCGCCGACGGCGGACGCTTCCAGACCGCCGTACCGCTGCGTGATGTCCGGGCACCGGGCCTTGCCCGTCAACGAGGTCATCGTTCGAGGAGAGTGGGCGTCGTCCTGTACAGCCACCGCCGGCTCCTGTTCGTCCCCCCACGCCCATGGTGAGAGTGGCTGTCCTATCCTACGGATTGCGCCACCGCACCATGGCCGTGGCGGCGACTTCCCGGGGACGCCGAGCGGTCGGGCGGGGCGAGGGCGGCGCGGCCGTGAGGGTTCTCCGGACGTGCACCACGCCTGACGGTGTCGGCAGACAGGAACGAGGGGATGTCGAGTGGGCGCCGAGAAGTCCGAGCGTGAGGCACGGCCGGCGGCGGGGATCGACGTCTTCGCCGCCGACAGCGAGGTCGGTCGTGATCTCGCGGCGGTCGACTGGGCGGCGACGCCGCTGGGACCTCCGTCCGGCTGGCCGCAGAGCCTGCAGACGGCGGTGAGCATCCTCCTGTCCTCCCGCTTCCCCATGTGGATGGCGTGGGGCCCGGAGCTGACGTTCTTCTGCAACGCCGCTTACCGCAGCGACACGCTGGGCGGGAAGTACCCGTGGGCCCTGGGGCGGTCCGCGAGCGAGGTGTGGGCGGAGATCTGGCCGGACATCGGACCGCGGATCGACACGGTGATGACCACGAGCCGGGCGACCTGGGACGAGGCGCTCCTGCTGTTCGTGGAGCGCTCGGGCTTCCCCGAGGAGTCCTACCACACCTTCTCCTACAGCCCCCTGCACAATGACGACGGCCATGTGGTCGGCATGCTGTGCGTGGTCAGTGAGGACACCGAACGGGTCATCGGCGAGCGGCGGATGGGCACACTGCGCGATCTCGGGTCCGATCCCAGTGCGGTGCGTACCGAGCAGGAGATGCTGGCCTTCGCCGGGCGGCAGCTCGAACACAATCCGCAGGACCTTCCCTTCACCCTGACCTACCTCTTCCAGGACGACGGCTCCGCCCGGCTCGCGGGCTCGACCGGAGTGGGCGCGGGAGATCCCGTGGCTCCGCGGACGCTGCCCGCCGGCGATCCCCAGGCGGTCTGGCCCGTAGCCGAACTGCTCCAGGGCGAAGCCGTACTGATGGACCTCGACGGCGTCTCGTCCTCCGCGCTGCCGACCGGCAGCTGGCAGGAACCCCCGACGCAGGCCCTGGTCGTACCGCTGGTACAGCCGGGCAGCGCTCCGTACGGATTCCTCGTGTCGGCCCTGAACCGCTACCGGCCGCCGGACGCCGGGTACCGGGGCTTCGTCGAGCTGATCGCGGGTCACATCGCGGCGGGTATCGCCGGCGCCCGCAGCTATCAGGCACAGCAGCGCCGGGCCGAGGTCCTCGCGGAGCTGGACCGGGCAAAGACCACGTTCTTCTCGAACATCAGCCACGAGTTCCGCACCCCGCTCACGCTGATCATGGGCCCGGTGGAGGAACTGCGGGGCCGGCTGGCCGAGGCGGACCCGCAGGTGCGGGAGGAACTGGAGGTCATCCACCGCAACGGGCTGCGGCTCGGCAAACTGGTCAACAGCCTCCTGGACTTCTCGCGCATCGAGGCCGGCCGGATGCAGGCCTCGTACGAGCCGGTCGATCTGGCCGGCCTCACGACCGAACTCTCCAGCGTCTTCCGCTCGGCGGTCGAGAAGGCCGGACTGGCCTTCACGGTCGACTGCCCGACGCTCGACCAGCCGGTGTACGTCGACCGTGGACTGTGGGAGAAGGTGATCCTCAACCTCCTGAGCAACGCGCTGAAGTTCACCTTCAGCGGTTCCATCGGTGTGTCGCTGCGTGACGACGGCCGGGAGGCGGTGGTGACCGTCACGGACACCGGTATCGGGGTGCCGGCCGACGAGATGCCGCGCCTGTTCGAACGTTTCCACCGCATCGAGAACGCCCGCTCCCGCTCCGACGAGGGCAGCGGCATCGGTCTCGCCCTCGTACAGGAACTCGTCACCCTGCACGGAGGCACGATCACCGCGTCCAGCACCGAGGACGAGGGCACGCGCTTCACCATTCGTCTGCCGTTCGGCACGTCCCATCTGCCGCCCGACAGTCTGGTCTCCGGCACCTCTCGCGACGCGATACCCGCCGCGGCCGCGCCCTTCGTGGAGGAAGCCCTGCGCTGGCTGCCCGGGGAGCGGACGGACCCGGCCGCCCAGGGTGTCACGGACCCGGCGGTCGACCCGTCCTCCGCCGGACCGGTCGCGGCCGCCAGGGTGCTGGTCGCCGACGACAACGCCGACATGCGCGAGTACCTCACCAGGCTGCTGACCGGAGCCGGGTACGAGGTGGCCACGGTCACCGACGGTGTGGCGGCCCTGGAGGCCGTCCGCGCCCAGCCACCGGATCTCGTCGTCAGCGACGTGATGATGCCCCGCATGGACGGACTCGCCCTGGTCACGGCGCTGCGCGCCGAAGCGCGCACCGCGGCCGTCCCCGTCCTGCTGCTGTCCGCCCGCGCGGGCGAGGAAGCGTCCATCGAGGGCCTGCAGGCAGGGGCCGACGACTATCTCGTCAAGCCCTTCGCCGCGGCCGAACTGCTGGCCCGGGTGCGCGGCAACCTGGACCTCTCGCGGCTGCGCAACCATCACGCCCGCTGGCGCACCGCGCTCGTCGACTCCCTCCAGGAGGCGTTCTTCGTCTGCGACGAGCACGGCGCGGTCATCGAGATCAACACCGCGTTCAGTGACATTCTCGGCTACGGGCCCGAGGGCCTGCCCTATGCACCCGTCCACCCCTGGTGGCCGGACGCCGAGACGGACGCCGAGGCCCACCAGCAGGTCGCCGAGGCCTTCTCCGGTCTGCTGGCGGAGAGCCGGGGCAGTTACACCATCCCCGTCAAGCACCGCGACGGACACCGGCTGTGGGCGAGTGCCTCCTACAACCAGGCGCAGGACCCGGACACCGGACGCACCGTCACCGTGGGAACGTTCCGGGACGTCACCGCCGAGCACTACGCGATCCAGCGGGAGACCGCGCTGGCCGCTCTCAGCATGCGTCTTTCCCAGGCCACCAGCCTTCCTCAGGCCCTTGCGGGGGCACTGGAGGAGTTCGAGAACCTGTGGCGCGCCCAGCGCGTCGTCGCGGTCGTGTTCTCCGCCGACCGCGGACCGCAACCGACCGGCTCGGACACGCCCTTGACCTGGGGCTCACTCGACGAGCACCGGCGTACGCAGCTGACCGCGCTGCGCGACGGCCCGACGCTGACTCCGCTCGCCGATGCCACCGGCGCGGGCATCACCCTGGAACATCCTGACGGTCCCCTGGTCATCTGGCTCGACCTGCACAAGAACCGGCCGTTCACGGACCAGGACCAGCTCCTGCTGTCCCTGCTCGGCGGGCACCTCTCCCAGAGCCTGGCCCGTGCCCACCAGATCGATCAGCAGCGGGAGACCGCTCTGGCTCTGCAGCGGGCCATCCTCGGCCCGTCGAAACTGCCCGAGGGCTTCGCCGTCCGCTACGAGCCCGCGGCCCGCCCCCTGGAGGTCGGGGGCGACTGGTACGACACCATCGCCCTGCCCAACGGCCGGATCGGCATCGTGGTCGGCGACTGTGTGGGCCGTGGCCTGGAGGCCGCCACCGTGATGGGCCAACTGCGCAGCGCCTGCCGGGCCCTGCTCCTCCAGGACTCGGATCCCGGCCGGACGCTGATGGCACTGGACCACTTCGCGGCCGGTGTGCAGGGCGCCCTGTGCACCACCGTCTTCTGCGGAGTGCTGGACCCGGAGACCGGTCACCTCACCTACTCCAGCGCGGGACATCCGCCCGGCATCCTGGCCCACCCCGACGGCACCACTCAGCTCCTCGACGGCGGCCGGTACGCGCCGCTCGCCGTACGCCCGGGCGCCCAGCGGCCGCAGGCCGAATGCACCGTGCCCGCCCGCGCCACCCTGCTGCTGTACACCGACGGCCTCGTGGAACGCCGTCGGCGCCCGCTGACCACCGGCATCGACCAGGCGGGGGAAGCCGTCCAGGACGGCCGGGAGACCGCGGTCGACGAGCTGGCCACGGAGGTCATGACACGCCTGGCCCCGGCGAACGGCTACGACGACGACGTGGCTCTCCTGCTCTACCGTCACCCCGCCCCCTTGGAGCTGACGTTCCCTGCCGAGTCGGAGCAACTCGCCCCCGTGCGCAAGGCCTTGCGCACCTGGCTGGCCAAGTGCGATCTCCCGCCGCACACGGCGCAGCGGGTGCTGGTCGCCGCGGGGGAAGCCTGTGCCAACGCCATCGAGCACGGTCACCGGCACGCCCCGGGCCAGACCGTGCGGTTGCGCGCCGAGGCCCTCGTGGGCAACCTGCGGCTGACCGTCGCCGACACCGGTCGTTGGAAGACCCCGCAGCCCGAAGCCAACGCGCACCGCGGCCGTGGGGTGGCCCTGATGCGAGCGATGATGCAGCAGGTCACCATCACCCCTGGCCCGGTGGGCACCACCGTCGACATGCACACGAGGATCTCCTGATGACCACACCCCTCACCCTGACCCCAGGGCACCGGCCGGACGGCACCGCGTTCCTCAAAGCCACCGGTGAGATCGACATGAGCAACACCGCCGCGCTCGCCAGCGCGCTGGAGAACATGCCGGGGCGCGTCGTCATCGATCTCACCGAGATCGACTATCTCGACAGCGCCGGGCTGAGCGTCCTGTTCGCCCACGCGGACCGCATCGAGCTCATCACCGCCCCGCTGCTCACTCCCGTCCTGACGTTCTCAGGGCTCGCCGACCTGACCACCGTCCAGGAGGCGTAGGCACCCCGCCAGTCGCCAACTGACAGCCGACAGCCGACAGTATGGAAGCCGGCGCCGCTCAGGCGCGCGCCGGAGCCTCTCGACCTGCTCTCCGTGTCACGGCCGCTTCGTCCGGAGGCGCAGGTCGACCTCCTTCTCCTGGTCGCCCGACGCCGTGCCCTCCTCGTCCACGGCGAACGCGGCCCTCAGGGCTTCGCAGAGCTGGTCCACGGCGACGTAGCCGCCCTGGAGCGTGGCGGTGAGCGAGCCCTCCAGCGGGGTGGGCCCGGTGGGTATGCGCTCCTGCGTCGGCACGAACTGCGCGGTCCATACGGTGGGGTGGTCCCCCGGCTGCTCCTGGGGCACGGCGTCCGAGGGCCGGTCGACGGGGAACGCCGTCCGCAGGACGTCGAAGACGGTGGCCGCGTCCTCCTTGGACGCTCCGGTGAGGGACACAGTGACCATCGGGGTGACACTCCTTTCTGCTGGGTACGACGGCGCGCTCCGGCTCCTCGACGCGGGCGCCGGGCGCCGCGAGGACCCGCAGCGGCCTCACCCGCCGGAGATCCCGCCACGCGCGCAGCGATCAGGCCGGCGGTTCGTCGGGCACAGGATGCTCCGGGCGCCGGTTGCCGGAGTGCGCCGCGCCCTTCCGGCCGGTGCCGGCCTCGTCCGTGTCGGGAATCTCCGGGTCGGGAGTCTCCGGATCGGGCTGCCGGCCTGCCGACGACGCCGGCACACCGACGACGTCCCAGGGGTCCTCGTCGGCGGTGGCCTGCTGATCGGGCAGGTCCCTGGGTATCGGCTTCGGCGTCGCTCCCCCGCTGTCCCCAGGGGCTTCCGCACGACGTTCACTCATGGCCTTCTCGCTTCCTGGCGCAGGGACGGCATGGGACGCAGGTACCCCTGCGGCCGACGATGATGCCCGTGCAAGGGCCGTCCCGGTCCGGCCGGTCACCGGGAACGGGCCTCGGATCCGGACACGCCCTGGCGGTGCGTCAGTTGGAGGTGTCCGGCGTCCACGGGGCAGGCGAATGCTCGTCGTCGGACGCCCGGGACAACCGTGGGGACCAGCGCATCAACCGGGCCTTCGACCGCTCGTGCGGGCCTGCGAGGGCACCTGCGTCGCGCCTCAGGACGGGCATCCACCTGGTCGACGGGTCCCCCATGCGATGGATGCCGCAAAGCAACACGTTCGGACATGGCGGAGAGCTAGGAAAAAAAGAAAAGCGACAATTATTGACGCAATCGACCAGCGCGCGTAGCTTCCGACCCAGTCGCCAGGCAGTGCGCGAACTCGGCTGCCCGAAGGGCGAGTTGTAGCTCCATCACCCCACTGGGAGCACATATGCGCAGAAGAAGATCTGCCTCCTCGCGTCTCCGCACACCGCACACGACCGGCCCGGCGCGCAGGCTCGCGCAGGCCCTGATGTCCGTCGCCGCCGCCATCGGCCTGCTGGTCACCGCCCTGGTCGGCCTCCCCGGCGTCGCCCAGGCGGCGGGGTCACAGCCCTGTGACATCTACGCCGGCGCGGGCACCCCCTGCGTCGCCGCCCACAGCACCACCCGCGCGCTGTTCTCGGCGTACGGCGGACCGCTCTACCAGGTCACCCGCGCCTCCGACGGTGCGAGCGCCGACATCACGGCGCTGTCGGCCGGCGGTTACGCCGACGCGGGCCGGCAGGACACGTTCTGCGCGAACACCACGTGCAGCATCTCGAAGGTCTACGACCAGACCACCCGCCACAACGACCTCTTCCCCGGCCCCGCGGGCACGGCCGGAATGGGCGCCGACCGGGGCGCGGACGCGAGTGAGCTGTCCGTCACGGCCGGCGGCCACAAGGTGTACGGGATCTGGATCTCCCCCGGGGTCGGCTACCGCTCGCACGGCGCCGCGTCCGGCGTCGCGGTCAACGGGCAGCCGGAAGGCGCCTACATGGTCGCCAGCGGCACCCACGTCGGCTCCGCCTGCTGCTTCGACTACGGAAACGCGGAGTCCACGCCCGCCGACACGGGCAACGGCCACATGGACGCCGTGTCCATCGCCACCACCTGCTACTTCGCGCCCTGCAGCGGCTCGGGACCGTGGGTCGAAGCCGACCTGGAGAACGGCATGTTCCAGGGCGACAACGGCTCCAACACGGCGAACAAGGGCAACAGCAGCACGTACGTGACGGCGGTCCTCAAGAACAACGGACAGACCACCTACGCCTTGAAGGGAGGCAACTCCCAGTCCGGCGGCCTGACCACGTGGTGGGACGGCGCCCTGCCCTCCCGGGGCGGATACCGGCCGATGCAGCAGGAGGGCGGCATCATCCTGGGCACGGGCGGCGACAACAGCAACTGGAACATGGGGTCCTTCTTCGAGGGCGTCATGGTCGCCGGATATCCCACGGACGCCGCCGAGAACGCCGTGCAGGCGAACATCGTCTCGGTGGGTTACTCGGGCCAGACCAACGTCCCGAACGGTCCGCAGGGCACCGTCACCGGTCCGGGCAACCAGTGCGTCGACGTCTCCGCGGACGACACCGGGGTGAACGGTGCCGCGGTCGGGCTGTGGAACTGCCAGTCCTACGCCGAGGACCAGCACTGGACGCACAACGCCAACGGGTCCCTCGGCACCATCGGACGCTGCCTCGACATCATCGGCAACGGGACCGCCAACGGCACCCAGGTCGAACTCTGGGACTGCAACGGGGTCGGCGGCCAGAAGTGGGTGCAGCGCGCCGACGGCTCGCTGTTCAACCCGCAGTCGGGCCGCTGCCTGGACTCCCCCGACGGCGCCACCGCCAACGGCACCCGCCTGCGCATCTGGGACTGCAACGGATCCGCCGCCCAGAAGTTCGCCGCCAACGGCGGTGCCCCCGTGGCGGGACCGGGCGGCACCTGCGCCGACGTGGCCGGGGACGACAACGGGTCCAACGCCACCGCCGTGCAACTGTGGGGCTGCCAGTCGTACGCCGTCGACCAGCACTGGTTCCACAGTCCGGACGGCCGGCTGCACTCCCTGGGCCGCTGCCTCGACATCATCGGCAACGGCACCGCCAACGGCACCCAGGTCGAACTCTGGGACTGCAACGGCGCCGGTGGCCAGATCTGGCAGCAACAGGCCGACGGCTCCCTGTCGAACCCGCAGTCGGGCCGCTGCCTGGACTCCCCCGACGGCGCCACCGCCAACGGCACCCGCCTGCGCATCTGGGACTGCAACGGATCCGCCGCCCAGAAGTTCGCACTGGGCTGAGCGACCGTCGCGCGACGCTGCCAGGCGCCCGGTCGGACGAGAGCTGTCCGGCCGGGCGCCTCGGTGCGATCGGTGGCTCCCGCGATCCCACGGGGACGGTGCTCATGCCAAGCGCAGTCCATCCGCAGGTCGGCACCGTTTGGATATAGACGGTCGGTCGTCTATCGTGTGATTGATCGTTCTACCAAGCCGTGCGCAGTTCGGGCGCCCTGTCCGGATCAGGTCGAACCGGGTGACCTGATCAGCCGCTTCCCCGTGCGTGTGGCCCCGGAGACAGGGAGATGCAACCCATGCGCGTCGAGATCTGGACCGATATCGCCTGCCCTTGGTGCTACGTCGGCCGCGCCCGCTTCGACCAAGGACTCGCCGCCTTCGCACACCGCGACGAGGTGGAAGTGGTGCACCGGTCGTACGAGCTCAACCCACGGGCCGAGAACGGTGCCGTACCGATCGTCGAAGCGGTGGCGGCCCAGTACGGGCGCACGCGAGAGCAGCAGCTCGCCCGGGAGGAGCAGGCCGCGGAGATGGCGAGATCCGTGGGACTGGGATACCGGATCGGAGGACGGGTCTTCGGGAACACCTTCGACGTGCACCGGCTCCTCCATCTCGCCAAGTCCCATGGCGTTCAGGCCGAGTTGGCGGATCTCGCCTTCCGGGTGAACTTCGTGGAGGAGCGCTCGGTCTACGACACGGAGACGCTCGTGGACCTGGCCGTCGCGGTCGGGCTGAGCGAGACGGAGACACGGGAGGTGCTCGGCGACCCCGACGCGTACGCCGAGGACGTACGGTCCGACGAACGGCTGGCCGCCGAGCTGGGCGCGAATGGCGTGCCCTTCTTCGTCCTGGACCGGCGCTACGGCGTCAGCGGCGTCCAGTCGCCCGAGATGTTCACCCAGGCGCTGGAGCAGGCCTGGGCGGGGCGGCCGGCGGCCCAGACGTCCTGACCGAAGCCCCGCCACGCCGCGACGGAACCCTTCCCCCCATGGCCCCGGCGTCATGGAACGTCGGCAAGGAGCCCCTTCACGGAGCCGCCGCTCCACGGACCGACAGCTCGGGCCGGGGCGCGAGCAGCCGGGTCAGCAAGGGCAGGGCCTCTGCCGCACTCTGTGCCCGCGCCGCGGACAGCCGGGCGACCTCGGCCGGCAGCGTCGCGCCCGCGCGCGGGACGGCGAGGACGCACAGGCCTGCCGCGGCCGCCGACCGGATGCCGTTCGGCGAGTCCTCGACCGCCAGACACCCGGACGGCGGGACACCGAGCCCGGCCGCCGCACGCAGGTAGGGGTCCGGCGCGGGTTTGACCCGGACCACGTCCTCGCCGCACACGACGACGCCCAGCCCCGGCAGCAGGCCGAGCCCTTCGAGGGCCGCCAGGACGAAGCGGCGAGGACTGGCCGTGGCCACGCCGACCGGGCCGTGCCGTCCGGCCTCCAGGATCAGCTCCACCGCGCCGGGCAGGGCTCGCACACGTCCGGCGGCGCATTCGTCGACCATCGCGGCACCACAGGCGTCCACCACCTGGGCGGCGCCTGCCGCACCGCCGCACAGGCCCGCGACGTACGACGCCCAGCTGCCGTTGCCGTGCAGCGCGGCGGTGTCCTCGGCACGCCAGTGGTGACCGTGCCGGGCGGTGAAGCCCCCGCACACCCGCGCCCAGGCGTCCCCGGTGTCGATCAGCGTGTCGTCCAGGTCGAAGACCGTCGCTCGGAGCACGCGGGTCACGCCGTCGCCGTGCCCGAGAGCCGCAGCCGGTTCGACAACTGGTCGATCGAGACCAGCGTGAGAGCGTGCTCGTCGGCGAAGGCGCGCAACCGGTCGGGGCCGGCGACCGAGCCGTCGTCCTCGCAGATCTCACTGATCACCGCGACCGGCGACAACCCGGCCAGGCGCAGCAGATCGACGCCGGCCTCGGTGTGTCCACGTCGCTCGGCGACTCCTCCGGGGCGGGCCCGCAGCGGAAACACGTGCCCGGGGCGCATCAACCGGTCGGGCCGGGTGCCGGGGTCGGCCAGCGTCCGCACGGTCAGTGCGCGGTCGGCGGCGGAGATGCCCGAGCCGACTCCGACCGCGTCCACGGAAACGGTGTACGCGGTCGTGTCGACCGCCGTGCCGGATGCCGTTCCGGTTGCCGTATCGGCGCGAGGAGCGGAGGGGACCATGAGCGGCAGTTCCAGCCGGTCGGCGACCTCGGGCGCCATCGGCGCGCAGATGAGCCCGCTGGTCCAGCGGACGAAGAAGCCCATGGTCTCGGCGGTCGCGAACTCGGCCGCCATGACCAGATCGCCTTCGTTCTCCCGGTCGGCGTCGTCGACCACGATGACCGGCCGCCCGGCTCGCAGATCGTCGACGGCGACCGTGAGCAGGTCCAGCGGCTGTCGCACCGATGCTGACGTCACAGCGTTCAACCCTTCCTCGGAAAGTCCTTCCTGCGGGGCATCGGCGTCCGAACAAACAAGCTTGAGAAATCTGTACGCCAACAGGCGATTCTTCAGACAAGCCGCGGTGGACCCACGAGGTCGTACGGGCCCGCGAAGGTGAGCGAGCCGTTGCCCACGGCCGTCACGGGAGGACCTTCAGCAGCTCGGTGTTGCGGTCACCCGCGCCGCCGGCCCATCCCTCCTGCACGCCTGCCCGCATGCTGTCGGCGAGGCCGGGGGCGTTGTAGGCGAGCTCCCGGTACAGCGAGGCGAGACCGACCGCCGAGAGGTCGTCGAAGTCCGGCGCCGTGCGGTGCGGGGCGGCCGACTCGACGAGCGTGGTGAACAGGGACAGCGTCCCGTCCTTGTTGTCGACCAGTTCGAACAGGCGGGCGTGGTGCGGATAGTCGACGTGCGAGGCGGTGTTGACCTCCCAGAAGGAGCGGGCGGCCGTCGCGTGCGCGTGGGGGGTGATCCGGTTCACGTGGCTGTGACCGTTGATCCAGGCGACCACGTTCGGGAAGCGGCTGAGCAGGGCGATGACCTCGGCACCGTCGTGGCGCGGTTCGTCCGTGCGGGCGGCGTCGGGGCGGCGGGTCATGCTCGGACTGTGGTGGTGGCTGAAGACCAGGATGTGGGCGTCGTCGGCTCCGGGACGGCGCACGAGACGGCCGTCCGCGTCGTAGGACCGGGAGCTGTGCGCGGCCAGGGTCTGTTCCAGCCAGCGCATCTGGTCGCCGCCGAGCGACCCCTCGTAGTGACCGCTGCGGTACGTCGTGTCGATGCTGATCCCGATGACGTTCTCCGCGATCGGGAACGTGTAGTACATGCGGTCGCCGTCGAGGTGGTCCGGTGTGTAGCCGTGGCCCACCGGTCCGGCACCGGCGCGGGCGGGGTCGAGATGCGCGGCCAGATAGTCGTGCGGGGTGAACAGGCGGCGCCGCTCGTCCGCGGTCACCGTCCGCGCGGAGGCGGCGTGCCTGTTCAGGATCGCCGTGAGCACCTCGCTCTTGGGATCGTCGCCCGAACCGAGCGCCTTGGCGTAGGCGGCCACGTCCGCGTCGGGGACCGACAGCAGTTTGCGGGACCCGACGGCGACGTCGCCCAGCGCGGGCGACAGGCAGCCGCCGGGCAGGTCGTCGTGGTTGCCGACCGTGGAGTACCAGGGGATCCGCAGGCCCGGGCTGGTCACGGGGCGGGTCGCCGCGTCGAGGAAGCCGGGTATCAGCGGCAGCCCGCGCAGCTTGTCGACGTCGCGCAGCGCCGGGTCGCCCGGGTGCCAGTACAGCGGAAGCCCGGAGTTCTGGACGCCTTCGTACGTCTTCGGGTCACCGGTGTTGGGGGTGATCCGGCCGCCGTTCATCAGCGTGAGGAACCACTCCAGCTCGATGGCGGAGTTGTTGTCGATGTTGTCGCCCGTGGTCATCACGAACGCCGGTGGCAGTCCCGAGTGCGGGCCGCCGCCGAGCGCGTTGACCTTCTCCACGAGCGAGACCGCGCCGGCGACGGTCAGCGCCTCCTGAGCACGCCACGCGGTGGGCGTGCGGGAGCGCAGGAACTCCGTGCGGAGCGGGTTCTGCACATCGGCGATGTGCAGGTCGGTGAACTGCACGAAGCAGGCGAGCGGGGTATGCCGGTCCGCGCGCCCGGCGCGGGGCGGGGCGATCTCCTCCCGTACGACCAGGGGCCAGCCCGGGCCGGAGTCCAGCCGCCGGTAGGCGCCCGGGCGCGGGGCTCCGCCGAGGCGGGCCGTCGTCTCCAGAGTGGTCGTCGCGTGGGGCGCGGGCCGCTGAGCGGCGGCGCGCACGGCGGGTTCCACGGCGTCGGGGCGGCGTTGCCGGGGCAGGAACGCTCCGGCCGATCCCGCGGCTCCGGCCGCCGCGACGGCACCCGAGGCGAGCAGAAAACGACGTCGGTTGATGGTGGACGCGGGTTCGATCCCGGTCATGGGGCAGCCCTCCGGTGCCTCCGAGTGACTCACTGAGCGGAACCACTCATTCAGGCCCCAGGGACTCAGGCGTGGCATCGTGGTGAACGACGCAAAAACAGCAGTTCCGGACCCTCTGGACGATCTTCACGTTCTGGATCACCGTGCGAGGTGACACCGGCCTCGGGGGGGGGGGGGCGGGGGCCCCCGCGCCGCGCGCGGCCCCCCCCCCGCGCCCCCCCCCCCCCCCCCCCCCCCCCCCCCACCCCCCCCCCCCACACCCCCCCC
>NZ_JBHWEL010000037.1:15544-29613 GCF_042734135.1 Streptomyces sp. NPDC059668
TTGGTCCAACCACCCCAAAAACCACTCTCTCCCGCCCACTCGCACTACAATGATATTTTACACCCCCGGTGGTTCGCCCCCCGCCCCCCTGGGGGGCCCGCGGCCCCCCCCCCCCGAGGCTCCGGCACCGCCGGCGGCCCGGCCCGGACCCCACCGGACCGACCTCACCAGGTCCCGTTCCTGCCGAACGCCCTCGTGCGGTCGACGTGACAGGAGGACCTACGCGTGCGGCTTCCGTGTCAGCGCGCGGAGCCCGCCTGCCACTCGTCCCACGACATGTTCCAGCCGTTGAGGCCGTTGTCGGGGGCGATCGTCCGGTCGTCGGAGTTCCGCACCACGACCACGTCGCCGACGAGGGAGTGGTCGAAGAACCAGGCGCCGTCCTGGTGGGAGTCGCCGCCGCCCTTGACGTCGTTGAGTCCCACGCAACCGTGGCTGATGTTGGAGTGCCCGAACACCGAGTCGGGGCCCCAGTAGTTGCCGTGCACGAACGTGCCCGAGGTGGACAGGCGCATGGCGTGCGGGACGTCCGGGATGTCGTACTGACCGGCGAACCCCACCGTGGCCCCGTCCATCCGGGTGCTGGCCAGCTTCTCCGATATCACCATCCGCCCGTTCCACGTGGTCGAACTCGGGGCGCCCGCCGTGATGGGCAGTGTCCTCAGGGGTTTGCCGTCCCGGACGACCGTCATCCGGTGCGTGGAGGCGTCCACGGTGGACACCTGCCCGCGGCCCACGGTGAAGCGGGCCGTCCTGTCCTGTTCGCCGTACGCGCCCTTGGCACCTCTGACCCCGTCGAGATGGACCCCGACGGTGATGACCGAGTGGGCCTTCCAGTACTGCTGGGGACGGAAGTCGAGGCGCCGGGGGCCGAACCAGTGGCCGACGACGGGCTGTCCACTGCTGGAGCTGACGTCGATGGCCGACTCCACGGCCTTCCTGTCGGTGATCGCCTTGTCGAAGGTGAACGACACGGGCATCCCCACTCCGACCGTGGAACCGTCACCCGGGGTGAACGTGCCGGTGAAGCGGTCGGACGTGGCGACCGTGGTGAACGCGATCTCCTTCGTCGCCTCGCGGCCCCCGGCGCCGGTGGCCACCACCGTCAGCCGGTAGGCGGTGTCGTGGTCGAGGACGCCATCTGGCGCCCAGGTCGCGCCACTTGAGGAGACGGCACCGTGGACGGCCCGGCCCTTCACGGTGGCCAGGGTCACCTTGCTGATCTTGCCTGCGGAGACCGTGACCCGCCCGCCGCGTCTGACGGAGACGTGCCTCTGTCCGTCGGCGGCGTTCAGTCGTATGCGCGGGGTGTCGACGGCTCCGGCCGCGACGGGAGAGGCCTGCGCACGGTCGCTGCCGCCTGCGGGTCCGGTGCTGCAGCCGGCCAGCAGACAGACCGAGATCGACAGGACCGCGAGGGCCGCGGCCGGGCGGATGTGGTGCATGGGAGCTCCGTCTTTCGCGTCGGGTGGTGTGTCCCACCGGATCCGGGAGGCCGGATCCGGTTCCGGCGGCACGGCGCCGACTACGGCGTGGTGACGCGGGACCGTGTGCGAGAGCCGCACGGTCGCGGCCGGTGCGCGACTTTTCGACTCGCCGTCACCGCCGCGCGCGGAAGCCACCCGTCGCGATACCGACGCCGTACGCGACCGGGACACGAAGCCAACATGACGTGCGAATATCAGGAAGTTGTCAGGCTGTGGCAGGATCCGCGCCGGACCCCGGGGGCCGCCGGCGAGACCGCGGTGCCATCAGTGGGGCGTCGACAGTTGTTCGGCGCGCGGCGGCCCTGCCCCGGTGCGCCACGGCCACGGTGCCCGCGCTGTCCGACAGCGAACGCCGGTCCGCTCAGGGACGGACTTCGGCGTTCCAGGCGGCCAGGATCGGCAGGGCGCGGGCCGTCGCGGAGTCTGGCTCGGCCGTGTAGACGACCAGGGCGTCAGGTGCGCCTCCGGATCACAGGCGTGGGCCCGGGACGTGCCCACGGTGCACGGGGCGACCGCGCCCATGATCTTCCGCATCACGGGCGACCACGCGTGCAGCAGGTCTCCCTCGGCGCGCACGGCGGCCTCGGCTCCGGTCTTGCGGGCGCCGGGTGGACGGGCCCCGCAGCCGCCTTCGGGCGTGCGGGGGCGGGCCCTTGCCCGCGACGGATCGGTGAACGGCTCCGACGGCTGTGCCGGTTGGGCCGGTTGGGCCGGTTGGGCCGGTTGGGCCGGTTGGGCCGTCGGAGCCTCGGGGGTCCTGCCGGAATCCGTCAGGTGGTGGTCGCCGGGTGCGGGTCGCCGAGGTACGGGAACCGGTCCAGGGTGTCGGTGTGCGGTGTCAGACCGGTGGGCGGCGCCTCGTTCTTGGTGAGGAACGCGACGCGGATGTCGATGACGTCCTCCGTGAACGTCCGGCCATTGGGGTACGCGGCGGGCTTGGACGGGTCGAAGTGCAGCACGTCCGGCAGGAGGCCGTGCTCGTCGAGCGCGGTGATCGCCTCCTCACGGGAGTAGTCGCCGGTGTGCCCCAGGAGGTGGACGAACTGGTCCGTCCACCTGGCCCGGTCGTTGACCGGCTCACTGGCGTTGTACTCCTCCTTCGTGTCGTCGGTGTTGAAGAAGCTGCTCATCGACGGGTGCCCGGCCCGGTCCGCGTGGACGAGTTCGCCGTCGCGCAGGACGCTGCAACGGCCCCAGATGCGGAGCTCGGGCCGGGGGGCCAGCTCCGCGGTCGGCAGTTCGACGGCCATGGAGAAGACGTTGGCCGTGGTGTTGGAGTCGACCCCGGTCCACGGCGACTTACCGCCCAGGTGCGGTGCGGTGAAGTTCCGCTTGCCGCTGGTGTCGAACAGGTTCTTGATGCCGTCGAAGTCGAAGAAGAAGGCGTCGCTGCGGCTGCCGGCGGCCACCTTGTAGTCTCCGCTGCCGACCACGTTGGCCTGGCGGTCGAAGGAGACGGCGGCGTCCGACACGATCTTGGTGCCCACCGCCTCGGGCCTGCGGGACTCCGCACCGGTCGCCATGAAGACGCTGTAGGTCTGCGAACCGTCGGACGCCGGTGGACTGAAGACCCAGCTGAAGGCGACGTCGGTCAGGTAGTCGCCGTCGTTGTCGATGTTCAGGCGGTACACGGCGCCGGGATGCAGGGCGTCCGCGTTGGGATTGGCGTTGAGGATCAGAACGGTCCTGCTCGGATCGCCGGGCGCCCCGAAGGCGTACAGGTCGCACAGATCGAGGCGCTGGTCGCCGAGTGGTGGCCCAAGGCTGAGGCCGGTGAAGTGGTTGGACATGTCAGGCCCTTCCATTGCTCGCTCGCCGGAAGACCACGAGAACGCTCGAACGGCTGTCCTGTGGCGCGTGAGGTGCACCCACACCTGGGCGGTGCGTTCAAGCTAGCCCGCCGGGGCAGTCCGACCACCGAGGGTGGGGGCAGGGCCGTCAAACGACGCTCGAACGGGTCACCGAGACGCGGGAGGGGATCGTCTCGCGGTCCGGGAGCAGGGTTGCCGGTCGACACCGTCGTCGCTCATGCGTCACGCGCCCAGCCAGGCGACGAGGATCCGGCGAGCCGCAGGGTGCGCGCACCATGCCTCGACGCCGCGCCCCCGGCGCACGGGCTCGTACGAACTGCCCGCGACCGTCGCTCGCGGAGGACTCGACCTGGCTGCGGACGGTGCGATCGCGGCACCGGAGCGCGTCGGAAAACTCCCGTGCACCGGCTCGCACACCTCTGCGATCATCCCCGAATGGCGCACAGTCCCGAATCGCTGGTCATCCGGCACACCCACCGCATCTCCTCCCCGAAGGGCTCCGCCGGGGAAGGAGCCGCTGCCGCACGACAGTTCGACGCGGCGCTGATGTCCGTGGGCTTCAAACTCTCGGCCCAGCTGCTGGAGCGGCTGTCGGGCCTGTCCGAGGCCGCGGTGGTGCACACCGCCGAGCGGACGCTGCGCACCGTGAGCGAGCTGGTGGGCGATCACGTCCGGCACAACTCGTACTTCATCGACTTCCCGGCGAACGTGCCTGACACCGAAGAGTTCTGGATGCGGTGTGCCGCCAAGGCACTCGGCGACGACACTGCGCGCGAGAGCGTGCTGACGCAGCTGGCACACGGGGTGCTGAACCTGCTCAGCCTCCCCGCCTACGGCCGCTACCAGCACACCTACGAGGAGATGCTCGCGGCGCAGGAGGAGCTGATCGCCTCGGCGGGCGACCGGGTGACCGTCCTGCACCTCGGGCGGGACCTGGACGACGAACTCACGGACCTGTACCTGGCTTTGGCGGGCAGCACGACACCACTGGGCGAGGACCACCTCCGCGACCTCAAGACCCTCGCCGAACGGTGCGCACTCGGCCCCCAGCCGGAGTCGATACCGGTCCGGGAGAATCGGGCGGTCGTCAACGAGGCGCGTCTCGCCGCCGGCGCGGACCTCCTTCTTGACACCGTCGTCGATGTGCTGCGGCTGGCCTGCGCGCTGTCGGGCGGTGACGTGACATTTCAGGAGCCGACCCGGTTCCGGGCATTCCCACGACCCGTCCGCCGCACGCTGCTGGCGGGCCTGGACGCCGTGGTCGCGGCGAACTCCGCCAAGCTGGCCGATGTGCACGCGCACCGCGAGCCTTTCAAACGGCTCGGTGAGCGGCTCCACCCCCACGAGTACCCGCGCTGGCCGCACGCGGCCGACGTGTTCGCCGTGGCGCGGGGTGAGAAGGAGGCGCGGTCCTTCGACAGCCGTGTCGAGAAGCTGCTCGACGAGTTCGACGTCCTCGGTGCGGTGCAACTGCTGAAGTCCGCTCCCGGCAAGCTGTTCCGCGCCCTGGACCTCCTGCTGCGCATCGCCGCCGACCAGGACGAGCGGGACGCGGTGGTGGCCGCCGCGGTACGGACCGCCCCCGAGGTCTCCGGCCGGGTGGTGCTCTCCGTCCGCGAGCACTTCCACAACCGGGAACGGGAGACGGACGAACCCCGTATCTTCGTCAACCGCCGCGGCCGCGCCTGGGCGACCCCCGACCACCGGCCGCCCGTCCCGGCCGCCGACCGCGAACGACTCATCGCCGCCCTCGACGCCGAACTGCGCCGCAGGCTCCCGACGCCCGGCCGCCTGTTGGTCGACCCCGACGTCCTCGACGTGGCGCTCCCGCTCAGCGGCCGGGCGAGCGCGGCCGGGCTCGGCGTACTGCCGCGAGGTTCCCTGTCGGCGGTCGACGGCGAACAACTGCGCTTCTTCGTGTACTGGAAGGAGACCGAGAAGCGGACCGACTACGACCTCTCGGCGCTGCTGCTCCACACCGACTACAGCACCGACTCCTGGCTCTCCTACACCTCCCTCACAGCTGTCGGGGGCGAGCACTCGGGCGATGTCACCGAGGCGCCCGACGGGGCCTCGGAATTCATCAACCTGTCCCTGGACCGGGTACGCGGGGCATTCATCGTTCCGCAGGTCAACATCTTCGACGGCGAAGGCTTCGAGGAGGTCGAGGAGTCGTTCTTCGGTTTCATGCTGCGCGACGGCGACCAGCAGGGCCGGCCGTTCGAGCCGCGCACGGTCCGGATGAAGTCGGAGCTTCGCGGGGTCGGTCGAGTGGCGCTGCCGCTGGTGTTCCGGCGCGAGGACGACGGCCGGTGGCGCGCGAAGTGGCTGCACCTGTACCTGAAGGGCATCTCGTCGGCCAACCGGGTCGAGGAGAACCGGGTGTCGGTCTCCAAGGTGGTGCGCGCCGTCGTGGAACGCGAGTACTTGACGGTGCGGTACCTGATCGACCTGATGTCCGGCGACGCGACGGCCGTGGACCTGTGGGACGGCGGTGTCCCGGACGAGCCCGTGACGTACATCGGTCTCGAACGCCCCGAGGGGCTGCACCCGGACTCTCGGGTCATCACCCTCGAAAATCTGCGGGACTTGATCCCTGGCTGAGTGCTAGCGTTGCCACAGGCGAGGCCATGAAGGGGCTTCCTTCTCAATTCCTGTCCCGAAAACAAGTTCCTTCGCTTTCCTCGCCGCCGACTTCGACTGGGAGGCGCCCGCACGGCGCCTCCCAGTTTTTTGTGCACCGACGGCCATCATCCCTGCGCCCAGGGGGCCTTGGGCGACTCCGGCGGGACGACGCTCCCCGCACCAGGTCGAGTCGCGATCCGTGGTGGTGACGAAGAAGGCGAGAAAGAGGTCGGCGCTGCCACGTAGCGGCAGAAGGGACGTGCGGGCCCTGTAGGCCCGTCACATGGTAGGCATGGGCAATGATCGGTCGCCTCCCGCTCCATGAGCAGCTTGCCGCACTGAAGTCCACGCTGGCCCGTAACGACGTGCTGGTAGAGGTGCTGAACCGAACGGCAGGACTGGAGCTGCCCAACTGGTACGTGACGGGGGGTTGTCTGTTCCAGACCGTCTGGAACGTGGTCACGGACAGGCGTCCCACCAACGGGATCAAGGACTACGACGTCTTCTACTTTGACGGCCGAGACTTGTCGTGGGAGGCGGAGGACGCTGCGATCAAGGCCGCCGGCGAAGCATTCACCGGGCTGCCGACGGTGGTCGAGGTCCGCAACGAGGCCCGCGTCCACCTCTGGTACGAGCAGAAATTCGGCGTGGCGTGCGCTCCCCATGCCTCCACGGAGGCGGCCATCGACAGCTTCGCGGCGACCACCTGCTGCCTGGGCGTGCGCCTGGAGCCGGGCGGACGGTGGCGCGTCTATGCGCCGCACGGGCTCTCCGACGTGTTCAACCTCGTCGTGCGCCCCAACCCGGTGCTTGCCCCGCGCGAGGTCTACGAGACCAAAGCCGCCCGCTGGCAGCAGCAGTGGCCCGAGCTGACCGTACTCGGCTGGCCGTCGGACTCTGCTGTCTTGGCGCCTTCTTCATCCTGAGACGCGGAGCCGAGATGCACGTCGGTCCTGCGTGCGTAGCGGATTCGCAGGCGCTCGAAGTGGTGGAGCCAGGCGAAGGCGCGCTCGACGACCCAGCGCACCTTGCCGAATCCGGAACCGTGGGCGACGCCACGGTCGGTTGTCTCCGTGCCGGGGCAACGAGCCTGTGCCAGGCAAGACTTCGTCCAGGGAAGTGGCCGGACCCGAACCGGCCGTAGTTACGCCGCCGCTCCGTGCATGGCTTTCAGTGCGGTAGGAACTTGTGGTCCCCCTTCATGGGCGGTTGAGCGCTGGTTGCCCGATGAACTCAGCTCTGGTCCAGCACCGGTGGCGAGTGCCATCCGCCGACAGACCGCTGCGCGACGAGTTCGGCCCGGGTCAGCTCCAGCAGTCGGCCCATCCAGTTCCGGCCGCGGCTGTCCGCAGCGTCTCTCCAAAAGGGGGAGTCCGACAATCCGGTGTAACTGATGGTGGCATCGCCGGTCGACACGAGGATGTCGGCCAGTTCGATGTGCTGGGCGAACTTCGCCTTGAGCAGACCGGTCATGACCGCGAGCCGCACACTGGGCCAGTCCGGCCGCCGGGTTGCACGTCCCCCCAGCTCATGTGCCTCCCGAACGGTGGGAGCGTCCGTTATCCGCCTACGATCGGAGTCGTCGGCCGCGGAAAGGGACCAGTACCCGTGGAGCACCGAGGAGTATGTCTCACCGGCGAACGTCACGGGCACCGGATATTCGTTGCGCAGAACGAACAGTCCCGGCTCCTCGGGCCAGCCTCGCGGAAAAACGGTCTCGTGCAAGGTGACAGCTGGGCCAAGACTCCTGTCGGGATCGTCCGCGTATCGCACGGCGCGTCGCTCCAGCGCCCGTGCCACCGCATCGTCCCCGTGATGGAAATAGTCCACGGCTGACTGGCGCATGTCCTGCGTCACCACAGGACCGTCCCCGTCGACGTGCTCGCCGAGGTCGGTGAGCAGGATCCTCAGGGGACGGTCCTGGTGGTCCATGTCGCCCAGGACGTAGATTCGCAGGTGTGGTGGAACTGCCAGATAGGCGTTGCGCAGCAGGGCTCGATGGTGTTCGGTCGGCTCCTGCTGGTAGCGCCGGACGGCCTCCCAGCAGCGTTCCCCTGCGGTCGAACGGCCGCTCAGCGCTTCGATCCGGTCGGCGACCTCCGCGAGGAAGCCTTCCGGAGTCAGCGGTTCGGCATACCGTGAAAGCCACTTCGACGGTTCGGCGGCGCGCGGGGGCAATCCGGGATCGGCCGGCGCGAGCATGTCCGACGCCAGCAGTTTCTCCAGGCCGGCCAAGTCGGTCCGATCCCCGCACATGATCGCGCCGTCAGCAAAGACGGTCAGGTCGTCCACGAACCACTGGGCCCCGGGGCGAGGCCTCCGCCATACGTGACACCAGGCCCCGTCGATTCGTTCCCCATCCACCATCCGATACGTCGGGCGCTGCCATGCCATGCGCACACGCTACCGCGGGCCGAACTACCCAGGATTGCTGACGCCTTGCCTCGAAAGCACCGGTCGTCAGCCGGTTGTGGCCCGGTCAGAGACGACAGTTGATGTCTTCGCCCCCCAACGCGCCCCCGAGGTCATCCCCCGGGGCGAATCCAGGTCCGGGCCAGTTCCGCGACCCAGGTGGCCGCCGCGCCGGGATCGGGCGGGGGTGTGCCGACGACGACGAGTTCGGTGACGCCCGCCGCAGCGAGTGCGGGGAGGTGCTCCGGGGTGCCGTCGCTCAGCGCGACGGCCACCGTGAGTTCGTCCAAGGTGCGACCATGGCGGGCGCACTCGTCGGCGAGGACGGCGATGCGCGCCGGGACGTCGGCCGCCGGGAGATTGAAGCCGTACCAGCCGTCGGCGAGCGTGACCGCGCGGCGCAGGGCACTGTCGCTGTTGCCCCCGAACACGACCGGGAGCCGGCCGCCGCGCAGCGGCTTCGGATTGACCCGGATCCCGTCGAAGCGGGTGAACTCCCCTGTGAAGGAGGCCGGATCGTCGGCCCAGAGGGTGCGCATCGCGGCGAGGTACTCCTCG
Source organism: Streptomyces sp. NPDC059668 (assembly GCF_042734135.1). NCBI lineage: Bacteria > Bacillati > Actinomycetota > Actinomycetes > Kitasatosporales > Streptomycetaceae > Streptomyces > Streptomyces sp. NPDC059668. The sequence continues at coordinate 24,438 of NZ_JBHWEL010000037.1, forward strand.
GTGCGACGCCCGCGCCCGGCGAAGGGGACTCCGAGCGCCGCGAATTCCTCGGCCGACCAGCCGACTCCGACCCCGAGACCGAACCGCCCGGCGGAGAGCACGTCGAGCGTGGCGGCCTGCTTGGCGACCAGGACCGGATGGTGCTCGGGCAGCAGGAGTACCCCGGTGGCGAGCTCGATCCGACTGGTGACCGCCGCCGCGAAGGTCAGGGCAAGCAGCGGGTCCAGCCAGTCCGCGTCGGCGGGCACGGCGATCCGGCCGTCGGCGGAATAGGGGTAGCGGGAGGCGGGTGCGTCCACGAGCACCACGTGCTCGCCGCACCAGAGCCTCGCGAAGCCGTGCGTCTCCGCGGCTGTGGCCACCGCGCGGATCACCTCGGGACGGGCACCGTCACCGATACCGAGCGCGTGCAAGCCCACTCGCATGCTCCACCTCCGACCCTCACCTTAAGCACGAAGCGCTTTGCCTCCGGGCTTCTACGGTGCGCATCTGTCGGTTCGTGGCGCGGGGCGCGGGAGACGGTCGACTGGTCCCCTGCTTCCCCACGCACGCGCTCGCCCACGCGGGAACGGTCCCGTCGTTTCCTGCCCCGCGTTCCCGCCGGCTTGAAGCCCACCGGCGCTGACCGCGGGAGTGCCATGATGCGTGGCCATGGGGACAAGAGACGACAGCGACGAGGCGTACGTGGTCGGCCTGTGCGACCAGGTGCTCGGTGAAGCGGCTTCGACCCAGCACAAGTTCGACTGGCTGCTCGGAGATCCCGGAACGGGTGGTCGACGCGCCAAGCTCCCTGTCGACGCCTACTGGCCCGGTCACCAGCTGGTGGTGGAGTATCGCGAGCTCCAGCACGACCGGCCGACACCCCACTTCGACAAGCCGGACAGGCTCACCGTCAGCGGTGTGCACCGGGGCGAGCAGCGGGCGCTCTACGACGCCCGGCGGGACACCGAGATCCCCGCACGCGGACTGCGGCTCGTGGTGATCCGCCCGTCCGACCTCGACGCGGACGGGCGGGGCCGGCTGCGCCGCAGTCAGGAGGCTGATCTGGCCGTCCTGCGGCAGCTCCTCGCGCGTACCAGCGATGAAGACCGGGTCATCGACGCGTTCCGCACCTGGCTGCTCGGCGAGGGCTGGACGCCGGTCGACCCCACAGACCGCTGGACGGACGTCGAAGCCGTACGAGGCGACGAGCGGTTGATCTGCGAGGCCAAGGGCCGGACCTCCGAGAAGGGCATCGACGCGGACATCGCCTACGGGCAGTTGCTGCGCCGTATGACGAGCGAGGCACCAGGAGCGCGCTACGCGTTGGTCGTGCCCTCGTCGTCCGTCAGAGCCGTCGAACGGGTTCCCGTGCACGTACGCCGGCTGCTGCGAGTCGACGTCTACGAGGTGACGGACGACGACACAGTGCGCCGGCTGCCGATGTAGGCGGGGGTTCACCGGTGCGCTTCGGCGGCCTCCACGCGGTCCCGTTCGTTCATCTTCCCGAAGGGGACGTGCACGCTGGGTGTGTTGAGGGACGTGCCGACCAGGTGGCCGACCTGGTCGTCGAAGAAGATGTGGGGCTTGAGGACCCCCATGATCGTGCTCTTGTCTATGCCGCCGAGGAAGAAGGCGTCGTTGACGGTCACGCCCCAGCCCTTCAGACTCCGCACCGCGCGCTCGTGAGCGGGCGCGTTGCGGGCGGTGACCAGGGAGACATGGACACGGATCTTGTAGTGCGGGTCCTTGGCCCGCTGTACTTCTTCGCGCTGCTGGAGCCGGTTGAGGCTGGCGAGGAAGTCCCGCAGGGGTCCCGGGTCGTGCGGGGTGGCGGCGTTCATCGTCTCGTGGGAGCGGAAGACCTCGATGCCGTCGGCCTGGTAGACCTGCTCGGAGGCGTCGTCGGCGAGCACCCCGTCGAAGTCGAAGGCGATCCGCAGGTCCTGGTCGTCGGTCTCGTCGGCTGCCGCGGAACCGAGGACCCGGCCGGCGGGCAGACCGAGGGCGACCGCCTCACGGACGTCGGTCTCGTTCGCGGACAGGAACAGCGACATGTTCAGGGCGGGCATGAAGTGGTACGGCGAGCGTCCCTGCATGAAGATGGCCCGGCTGATCGGCAGACGGTGGGACTGGATGGACCGCATGACCCTCAACCCGGTGTCGGGATCGTTGCGGGACAGGACGATGACCTCCACCAGAGGATCGTCGGGGGAACTCAGGTCGTTCAGCGACAGCAGTCTGCGGATGAAGGAGAAAGCGACCCCTTTGCCCAGGGTGTCGTCGAGGTGCTCCTCCTGATAGGCCCGGTAGGACTCCTCCCCCTGCTCCCGGAAGACCACATCCGCCTCCGCCAGGTCGAACAGCGCACTGGAGGCGATGCCGATGACCAGGCGGTTCACAAGTTCGTAGGACACGGCTCATTCTCCTGCATCAATTCAAACACGTGTCTCAATCATGACATCGAGTCAGTTCGGCGAGCGGGTGGGCGACCCTGAAATACCCGGCCTCGGACCGGAGATGACGGTCGGCGCGCCGGGCCGCCGGGCGCCGGCGCCGGTGAACGCCGCCCGATACGCCCGCAAACACACGCTCACCTCCACTCGGCCATGCGTGGGCTTTGCCTCCGGTTCTTTCCCCGTACGCCTCCGATTGCTTTCATCAGGGGATGGACCACATCACGTTCCTCGTGGCGGTCGTCATCGTCACGGCGCTGGCCTTCGATTTCACCAATGGATTCCATGACACGGCGAACGCGATGGCCACGTCCATCGCGACCGGGGCGCTCAAACCGAAAACAGCGGTCCTCATCAGCGGCGTACTGAACGTGGGCGGCGCGTTCCTTTCCACCGAGGTCGCCAAGACGATCTCCGGCGGAATCGTCGACGACACGCTCGTCACCCCGGGCATGATCTTCGCGGGCCTGGTCGGGGCGATTCTGTGGAACCTGCTGACCTGGCTGCTCGGGCTTCCCTCCAGTTCCTCTCACGCGCTCTTCGGCGGACTCATCGGCGCGGTCTGGGTCGGCGCGGGTGAGCACGGCGTGCACTTCGACAAGGTGTTCGAGAAGATTCTGATTCCGGCGGTGGCCTCGCCGATCGTGGCGGGTGTCGCCGCGCTGCTGGCCACGTACCTCGCGTACCGGATCACCGCCCGGGCCCGTGAGAAGTCCGTGACGAAGGGATTCCGGCTCGGGCAGATCGCCTCGGCCTCGCTGGTGTCGCTGGCGCACGGCACGAACGACGCGCAGAAGACGATGGGCGTCATCACGCTGACGCTGATCTCGGCGGGCGCGCTGGGCCATGACGCGGGTCCGCCGGTGTGGGTGATCGCGTCCGCGGGCCTGGCCATCGGACTCGGCACCTACCTGGGCGGGTGGCGGATCATCCGGACCATGGGCAAGGGGCTCACCGACATCCAGTCCCCGCAGGGCTTCGCGGCCGAGGCCGCCTCCACGACGGTGATCCTCACCTCCGCCCACCTGGGTTTCGCGCTCTCCACCACGCAGGTCTGCTCCGGCGGCATTCTCGGGGCCGGGCTGGGCAGGCGACTGGCCGAGGTGCGCTGGGGCACCGCGGGTCGTATGGCGCTCGCCTGGCTGGTGACACTGCCGGCCGCCGCGCTGGTGGGCGGGGTGTCGGCGAGCGTCGTGAAGCACGGCGGGACCTTCGGCACCGTGGTGATCGCGCTCGTCGCGGTGGCCGTCGCCGCGTTCATCGTCGCCGCCTCGCGCCGCAACCCGGTCCACGCCTCGAACGTCAACGACCACCACGAGGTCTCCGTCCGTACCGCGGCGCCGGCCGGCGCCGGTACGTCCGCCTGAACCTAGGAGAGTCCCGGACATGCATCTCGACTGGACCGCACTCGGTGAAGTCGCCGCGGTGAGCACAGGAGTCACCGTGGCAGTGGTCGTCGTCTTCGCCCTCGGCGTGCTGGGCATCGCCCGCGCCGAGACCACGCGCGACGGCGGTGGCGGCAGTGACGCCCTGGGGTTCGCCCAGGCCGGGCTCTGCTTCCTGGCCTGCGCGGCCGTGGTGGCCTACGGCATATATCTGATCGTTCCGCAGTTCCACTGACACGGGGAAAGAACCCGAGTGGCGGAATACGCGGAACACGGAAAGAGGAGGTCCGGATGACGGAACTGCTGGCTGGCATGCGGGTCGACTACTCCGACCACGACGACCCCGTACTGATCCGGCCGGACGGCAGCCCGGTGGACACATGGCGGGAGAACTACCCGTACGAGCAGCGCATGGAGCGCAAGGAGTACGACTGGCACAAGCGGCTCCAGCAGATAGAGCTGCTGAAGCTGCAGAGCTGGATCAAGGAGACCGGCCGGCGGCTCGTCGTCGTCTTCGAGGGACGGGACGCGGCCGGCAAGGGCGGCACGATCAAGCGCTTCACCGAGCATCTGAACCCGCGCGGCGCCCGAGTGGTGGCGCTGGAGAAGCCGACCGAGCGGGAACGCGGGCAGTGGTACTTCCAGCGGTACGTGGAGCACCTGCCGACGGCGGGCGAGATCGTGATGTTCGACCGGTCCTGGTACAACCGGGCGGGCGTGGAGCGTGTCATGGGTTTCTGCTCCGACGACGAGTACCGGCGCTTCATGCGGCAGGCGCCCGCCTTCGAGCGGATGCTCGTCGACGACGGCGTGGACCTGGTGAAGTTCTGGTTCTCGGTCTCCCAGAGTGAGCAGCGCACCCGGTTCACGATCCGCCAGGTCGACCCGGTGCGGCAGTGGAAACTGAGCCCCATGGACCTGGCCTCGCTGGACCTCTGGGACGACTACACGGCGGCCAAGGTCGCCATGTTCCGCGAGACGGACACCGAACAGGCGCCCTGGACCGTGGTGAAGAGCAACGACAAGAAGCGGGCCCGCGTCGAGGCCATGCGCAGCGTGCTGGCCCGCTTCGCCTACACCGACAAGGACGAGGAGGTCGTCGGCAGCCCCGACCCCAGCATCGTGGGCGCGGCGGCGAACCTGCTGGAGGAGGGCGAGGACGACGCGGTGCCCGCAGGTGGCACGGCGGCGTCCTGACGGCAGCGGCCACAGACCGACACGGTCGCACCGGCGACGGCCGGGTTCCCGCGGGGGCGCGCGGTCGGCGCCGGACGAGCGCCGGAGGTCTCCGGCGGCGGGGGGGGGCCCGGGCCGCCCGGCCGGCGGGGCCGGCCCCCGGCGCGCCCCCGCCCCCCC